>JAADEI010000133.1 GCA_013153515.1 Chlorobiota bacterium
CGATTTACTATTTCGCTTGGCAGGACACCGCTTGGGAAAACCAACTCAAAAGAGATCTTGAAGACTCCACAGCCACTTGGTTCCCCACAGCAAAGCTCGTATGGGTAACTCCAGAACTCGGATACACGCCGGGACCTTACCTCAGAAACCTTAAACTCGCATATGAAATAAGAGTTTTCTGCCTGAGACCATTTTTTGATAGAACATATTATGTGAGTGCATTTAGGCCGTGGGAAGTGATTTTATTCATCGACAACATCCACACACATAATAACAGCAGGGCAACTACAACAAATTCTTGCCAACAAGGTTATGCACTTGCAGATGTGTGGTATCATGGACGACGGTGTATTGACATATACAAAGGGGTCCTAAAACAGAAGCTCATAGCAAATGATGACGGACACGATTTTGAAACTAAATATTATGAACCTATCGTGCCTCCTGAAATAGCTGTTGACACTCCTGCCTATGTATGGGACAACTTACATTCTATTGGAATAAGTATATTCAAAAGAAGTTGGGTAGGATTGCATGGTGAAGCAACAAGTGCTCATTGGTTTGTTCAAGCAAGCTGGGACTATTTCAGGGATTTCCATTATTTCCAACTCTCTTCACAGGTAAGAACCATTATTCGCGTACCAAATTATAGGAGTGCACGAAGTACTAAGCAAGCAAATCACTATTACCTAGTGCTTGGAGAAACTCAAGATTTCTTTCCTCAAAGAGCTCTTGACATAGTTGCTCATGAATTTACACATCATATTATTCGTGAAACTGCCAATCTACAATATCGTAAAGAATCGGGAGCAATAAATGAGGCTATATCAGACATTTTCGCTTCTGTAGTAGAACATTGGATTGAAGGTTCGGGAGCAAGCTGGGAACTGGGAGAACTAGCCACTAATGACCCAATGCTAAAACGATCACTCCAAAATCCTAAAAGCTTAGGTGTACATGTCGTTCCCGGACCAGGATGCCTTTATGACCTTGGACAGCCAGACACATACCATGGCCAATATTGGTATGACGTAACTTCACCTGACAGCTGCGATAATTGGGGTGTACACATAAACTCAGGGGTTATAAATTATTGGTTTTACCTCATATCCAGAGGGGGTTCGGGAACCAACGACCACGGTTGGAACTACACAGTAAACCCTCTACCCTCAGAATTCAAAGCAGCAAAAATCGTTTTCAATGCCCTTAAAAATTATTTAACTCCATCGGCAACATTTCACGATTTTAGAATCGCCACACTGATTGCAGAAAAAGATAGCTTCAATGTATGTGCATACCAAAAAACTATAAAACAGGCATGGTTTGCCGTAGGACTATCTACTGATACAGTTTTAGAACAACCTTGTAACTTGATTGATAATGTATCTGTTCCTGATAATAGCGTAATTGATGCAAAGATTATATATGTAAACAATCAATACAAATTACTAACAAACCAACCTGTTAAAGTAAACATCTATAACACAACAGGACAAATCATCGATCAATTCCAATGTAATTATTCATGCGAATTGAAACTGCCTAATGGCTTGTTCTTGATAAAACTATTCAATAATGCACATAATTACAAAATCCTTAAATTGACTATAAATAGATAAAATCTATTAATCATGCTAAATAAAATACTTGTCCATGTTTTAAGTAGCGCATGCATTTTTCTGTTAGGACCTACTAATGCTTTTGGACAACATAAACTATTTGTTTCTTTAAACATAGGTAAACATTATACCGTACTTTTTCCCGGTTTCTATACAGGAACACGATATGATCCGTATTCCTCTTCTTTAATTAACCAGCAAGACTATAATTTAAAATTGGTCAAGCCGCCTTCTCGCTATAGAGTTGATAAACAGATATCCGTAGGCTTATACTTTACTCAAAATAGTTATGTGTCTACGCAATACATGTATTTTGAATCAGCAGGATCCTTACCTTGCAACCACTATTTTGTCTATTTTGCACATGCAATATCACTATCTTTTAATAAAGAAACAAACATAATCAAAAATACTGTGCTTATTGTAAATTCCTTAGGACTATCTTTCCAATATGGTTACATACAAGGAGGCATCTCATCATTTAATGATCCAAATATCTGCTCTTACAACCCCAATCCTATTCCACCGCCAAGGATAACGGTATCTGCTTTCGGAATCGGATATTTTCCTTCAATACACATAAAATTATGGCAATTTTTATTCGCTACTATTAATGCCCAGGCAACTCTATACCTCTTTGGCAAAAATGCTGGCTTTCAACCACTGCAAATAAACTTCATGCTTGGACTGGCTTGGAAACCCCAAATCAACTCAAAAAACGAAAAATAATGGTCGCACTTTTCCATTTAATTTTTATTCCGTATATTTGTAACACAAAACAACAGTGCGATGAGTAAGAGACATCACTTTCTGGCTTCTGGCTCTACTGGCTCTAACGCCTCTACACCTCTCCGCTCAATCCACAACACAATGGGTTAACATCATGTGGTCTTTTTCAGACAAGGAAAGGACAGACACCAGTGGTTATTTCTTCATACCAACACCTAATGATTACACTTCAGCGCAACTGCTCAATGAATACCTTGCCATTTCCGGAGACACACTCTCTTCTTTCGTCAGGACAAGGCAGTGGAGAAACTCATAAGAAAAACACAATATGCAATGACACACAAGATTGTAGGGACAATTCTTATAGCAACTGCAATCATACCATCCGTAACAGCTCAAACTTCACTTGATTTCAGTGCTGGAAAAACTTTATATTTCAATATCATAAAAACCAATTCTAATGCCATTGACCAAGCATTACTACGAAACGGGCTTTCAGCAGAATTATCAGTCAATCTCAACAGAAATTACATTCCATCCCCCATGTACAATATAGCAGTAACACCAGAGGCATTAGGCACTTTTGAGAATTCATTGGTATTTTTTAGAACAATTTTTAATACACTTGGGCTATTTTGGAAAATTAGTAAAACAGAAAACCAAAAATTATTTTGGGAGTCCAGATACGAACTGCTCGTTCAATACATCTATCTTCAAATGAGTGAAGTGTTCTTTTATCAAATGCCACAACAACCCATCATCCCACTCAACTTTAAGTCAACTCTATTACTTGGCATAGGACTGAACAATAAGATAATATTCAAATTTTCACAACACTTTGCCATAACTTCCAGTTTCAGAACCGCCTTTTTCTTCATTGGAAAAAACGCCTATCAATACCCATTGCAACTTAACATCCTTTTCGGAATTAGATACTATTTTAACAAAAAACAAGCCAGCCATGATTAGCCACAGAAACAGCATTTTAGTGGCTTTTATCAGCGTCGTTTCTTTTTCAATGTTGGGTTCCGACTCTCTAACCAATAAAATCACATTTTCTTTTGGAGTTGAAACCAAAACATTCTGGAGGAATTTTCATAAAAACTCTACTTTTCCCATAATGCCCTTGGTTCCTACATTGGAAATTAATAAGAAACTCAACTCTGCACAAGCAATATCATTTTCTATTGGATATTCCCTTCCCGTAAACATAGGCTCTGAAACAAAATATGCGTTTTTATACCGCATTAATGCTCTTTTTGTTAGTGCGGGCATAAACCAAGCGATTCTTTCAAAAAACAGGATTAGAATCAATGTTTCTATGCTTGGCATAGGTCGGGTTGGCAGTGTGAGATGGAACACCGACGTATATTCTTACCTTCCACCGCCCCCTGAATTTGAGAAGCAATCCCTGATGGCTATCGGATTGATGGCATTGGAGTGGGTTTCAGAGCAAGTTTCCTGTGGTTCCTGTCTGCAAGCGGGCGAACTGGAATAATGTTGGAATATGGTCTTGACAAGTATTTATTAGGCATTTCGGCTCGTAGATATTCATTCAATGAAACAATCGCCCTAAGGTCAGTGTTGGCTTTTTAGGTCACGGAGTTCCTCAGAGTAAAAACGAAGTTACACAGAGTTTTTTTATTTATTTGTTCTTTTCAATACTCTGTGTCCTCTGGGTCCTACTCTGTGCAACACTGTGTTTTTCAAAAAACTCTGTGCCCACTGTGCCGAACTCTGGCGACACCGTGGTTTTAACAGCTCACCGCCATGCCGGGCATTCACTGATGGAAACTCGCTTGTCCGTCGGACAGAAGAACGTTTCAATTCCCAGTTCGTGGCTTTGCCCTGAATAGATGGGACCGTTGAGGTCCAAGCCAAGCGTGTAGGCAAGCCGTAATCCTTTCACTTCGTGGGAGAATCCTAACAGAACACCGTCAAGGAATTTGAATCCTGAATACGCACCTGCATATAGCGACCACTTAACATGTCGCCATCTGAGTATGGCTTGCAACCGATAGGTTTTTCCTGTGGCGTCAAAGATGGCTTGAGGCACCAGATAGGACGCCCTGCTTATCTGAAAAGCGGTTGACAGATGCATGCTCACTCGGGCTTGATATTGCGGTTCCTGATAGCCCCTTAGCCTTGTGATATGATGCAGGGCTATGCCACCAACCAGTTTAGGCGAAAAATACAGGAATCCAATGCTTGCAGAGGGATACAGGGTCGCATATCTATCATAGCGGGCTGAATTAAACCCCGTCAATCCAAAGACAGGGTCTATGTCTTCAGGGAACACCATCCGTGTGTAGTCAATCAAATAATACCTGCCCAAAAATGAGATGCCCAGTTGCCAGAAATTGCTTCTTGTAACTTGCTTCCTGTAGGCATAAGTAATAGCGATTTGATGGAAACTGAGGAGTCCCCCCGCTGTGAAATCACCCAGATATTGAATCCCTATTGAACCATTTAATTTTTCGCTGAATCCGTCAATTCCCAAGAGGATTGTAGCATAAGCATTTGCTGTTCCCGTCCAGAAGTCAGTGAGGCGAGGTCCACGGTCGTTGACCATGAGATAGATTCTTGTGCAAGGCTCAATACCGATGATTGCAGGATTTATGTGTTGTCCGGAATACCAACTGCGGTAAAGGACTGGGTCTTGTGCCACCACTTGCCCAAAAATCAACCATAAAGCAACCGTTGTTATCTTCCTAACCGTCATTGTTGATAGGTAAACGAACAAAAAATGTCAATCCGTTTAAAGAAGTGATGAAGAGAATAGGGATATCAATTGCTGTCTTTGGGATTATGGCAATTAGCATATTTAGTGATAATATCCGTATTTCCATTGACATAAATCCACGACTAATTTGGAAAGACGCATCTGGAATTCCTTGGGTCACTGAGGCTTTCTCGTTGCCACCATCCCTTGAAGTGCAAGGGATTTCTTGGACCATTGAAGAGACCGAACCTGTGGAATTCACTGGAAAATCCCCAGAGAAACAGATGCTGTTCTGGCAAGGGAAAGGCAGGAACGAACGAATCGTTACATTCAAAATCTTCCCCTATGTGAAGCGACCCGACGGCTGGCATATAATAAAAAAATTAACCATCAACCTATCTCTGAAGCCCGCTAACGACCAAACTAACAAAACATTTACAAGGTCTGTCGGAACACAATCCATTTTCTCATCTGGAACTTGGCACAGATGGTATATCAAACATTCAGGAGTTTACAAATTGACCTATGAAGACTTTTCCAGTGGTGGATTCTCAGGGATGACACCCAACAACATAAGGGTCTATGCCACCCCGGGAAAGCCATTGCCTGAACGGGCGGGAGACCCCAGAATAAATGAACCAGTGGAAATTCCGATTTATGTCCACGATGGCGGAGACGGTTCCTTTGACCCGGGAGATTACATACTTTTTTACGTTGAAGGACCTTCCGGATGGACATATGACCCTGACAACAACACTTGGAACCACTGGATTCACTACTACGACACAGTAAATTATGTTTACGTTACATTAAGCACCGCTGGAAGCCCCAGAAGAATAAGCACTGTCCCACAGGACCCCAACACACCAACCATTAACCCATTGACAATAGGAGAATTCCTAACATTCCACGAAAAAGAACTATACAATCCACTGCGGACAGGCAGGCAATGGTTCGGCGAAGACTTTGAATTCCAAACAACCAGAACATTCTCTTTCTCTCTGCCTTCCACGGCAAGCGGTCAAGCCCACATCACAACACAGGTCCTGTCCCTTTCCTATTATGGAACCACTGCATTTTCCGTCTCTGCAAACGGCACATTCCTGCACACTCACACCATCTCATCAGTGAGCAATGCAACACCCTATCATCCCAGAGGAAGGCTAAGCACCAGAACTTCCACAATCAATGTCTCAGGGCAATCAACCATTAATGTTACTCTCTCATATCAAAAAGCACACTATTCAGACCAAGGAAGGCTGGACTGGATTGAACTGGTTGTGCCCATAGAATTAAAGTATGCCAACGAACCATTGAGAATCGTTAACAGTTCTGTCTTGGGCGAAGTGCCACGATTCACGGTCTCTCAAGTCCCCACAGGTTCAATGCTTTGGGAAATCACTGACCCGCTTAACTACAATGCAATCAACTACGACCGGAATGGAAATTCAATAGCATTCACAGTAAACATGGACACAGTCCGACAATTCATATTGTTTCATCCCGACGATGTCCCATCGCCAACCTACGATAGGCAAATCCCCGATCAAAACCTGCATGGTAGCCCAGTTCCCGACATGCTAATCATAACCCTTGATGAGTGGCGGGAGGAAGCCCGTCAATTGGCTCAATGGCACAGAGACAAAGGTCTATCCGTATTAGTCGTTTCCCTTGATGAAGTGTTCAATGAGTTCAGTGGCGGAAAGCAAGACCCCACGGCAATCAGGGATTTTGCTAAATACTTATATGACCAAGACCCCGCCAAGTTCAAATTCCTGCTATTGTTCGGCGACGCTTCATACGACTATAAAGGAATCATACACCCCGTAAAGCACATCCCCGCATACGAAAGCATCAACAGTCTTGACCCATTGGTTTCCTACCTGACAGACGACTATTACGCTTTCCTTGATGACAACGAGGGTTCAGACCTTGGCGATAACACTAATCAACTGGACATTGCCGTGGGTAGACTGCCAGTCAACTCAAAGCAAGAGGCACAAACAATTATAAACAAAATCAAGGCATACGAGAAGTCTTTCGGCAACTGGCGATATGTCGTCACCTTCGTTGCAGATGATGAGGACAACAACCTGCATATTCGGGATGCAGATGCTCAGGCTGAATACATAGCCCAAAACCATAGGCAATATCTTGTTGATAAAATCTATTTGGATGCCTATCCGCAACAGTTGGCAGTAGGCGGACAACGATACCCGGACGTAAACAAAGCAATCATTGACAGAATAAACACCGGAACGCTATTATGGAGTTACACAGGGCACGGCAATGAACTGGGACTTGCCCACGAAAGAATCTTTATGGAAGCAGACATTTCAAAACTGACTAACTTCCCCAACTTCGCCTTCTTCATCACGGCAACTTGTGAATTCAGTCGGTTTGACGACCCGGGAATAGTAAGTGCCGGAGAGCAGACCCTATTAAAGCCCGATGGAGGCACGATAGGACTTCTCACCACTGTTAGAGTGGTCTATTCAAGTGCTAATTTTGATTTATCATTTAGTTTTTTTAGAAGAGTGTTTAACTGGAGTGGGACACCACCACCAATTGGCGATATAGCCCGACGTTCCAAGAACGCAAGCCCAACAGGAATTAATAACAGAAAATTCGTTCTTCTGGGAAACCCCGCTATGAAACTGGCTTTCCCAACACATAAAGTAATCATAGATAGCATAGTTACAGAAAAAAAAGACACCATCAGGGCTCTGGATAAAGTCTCTGTCTTCGGACACATTGAATACCTTGACGGAACACGCTTTAATTCAAATGCTAACATTATCATTGAATTGCTTGACAAACCGTTGAAGATAACCACTCTCGCCAACGACCCCGCTTCCCAACCCTATACATTCAACTTCTACAAAACACACATTTTCAAAGGGCAAGCCACCACAACAGACGGCTCATTCCGGATTGATTTCGTTGTTCCGAAGGATGTAGCCGGCTCTTTCGGTTTCGGCAGGCTATTAGCATATGCCCATTGGACAGATGGAGACGCTTCCGGACTCTATGATTCCATAGTCATCGGCGGAATAAATGAGAATGCCCCACCAGACAATACACCACCACAAATCAAAGTCTTCTTAAATGACGAAACCTTCACAGATGGCGGAATAACCCACCCTAACCCGCTTTTAATAGTGCATCTATACGACGATAATGGAATAAACATTTCCCGACGAAGCATAGGACACGAATTAGTGGCAATCCTTGACGGGAACGAGAGAGACGCCATAGTGCTCAATGACTTCTACACCACCGTGGCAAATGACTTCAGAAAAGGACTGGTTAAATACAGGCTTGAAAACCTTGAACCCGGCCAACACACTCTCACCATAAGGGCTTGGGACGTCTATAACAACGTTTCAGAAAAGACAATCCGGTTCACTGTCGTGGACACCGCAACCCTTGAACTGGGCAGAATAGTTAACTATCCCAACCCATTCAGTCAAAAAACAGAATTCATCATTGAACACAGTCGGGCTGGCGACAACATCCACGTTCAGATTGACATATTCACCATTTCTGGAAGAAAAGTTAAAACCTTAAGTAAAGAATATGGCATTGCACCCGCTATTTTGCGTGGAATCTTCTGGGATGGCACCACAGACGACGGATTCCCAACAGGTCGTGGAGTCTACATATACAGAGTCAGGATTCAATCCTTAACTGACAAGTCCAAAACAGAGAAATTCCAAAAAATGTATATGTTCTGATGCATAGGATAACACTAATAATCGCCGGATTGCTAAGTTTCTACGTCAATAGTCAGACCCCGCCGGGAATGTGGAAAGCACAAATTCCCTACTCAAACGTATACAATGCCTTCGTGTTGCCTGATAATACTATCCTTGCTCAAACAAACCTTGCCTTTTTTATATATGACCCCAATAATGATGAGTTCACCCTGCACAACAGAACAACTGGATTGAGCGACCACGGAATAGCAACTTCAGAATTCCACTACGGCTTAGGGAAATATATCATAGCATATAAAAACGGGAACATAGACATTTTCACACCAAACAATGTGATTAACATACCATCACTCTTGAACGCCACAACATTCCCACAAAAAACTATCTATAACATTTATGTAGCCAATGACACTAATCTGGCTTATCTGTCCAGTGACGCTGGAATAATTGTTCTGGACGTAGAAGAGGGATTGATAAGGGAAATGTGGGATTTATCGGGAGGAAGCAGTCTTCCCCGTGTGCTGGACTTGATCAAACTGGACACTTTGTGGATTAGTGCCACACCATCTCACATCTTTATATGCCCAGATTCAAAAGAGCCTTCCTTCTATGGCTCATGGGACACCCTGTTGAACATCGCTTCCTTTTCATTAATAAAACTCGTTGCATTTAAAAACAAGTTGTTCGTTATTGGCATTGATAGTGTAATTAAAATTTTTCCCGATACGCAAGTTGTGTTTATCCCACCTGCCGGACACATAGGGAACATCTTAGCCGAAACAGATTCAGGCTTGATAGTGTCAGTATATCAGGGAGAATCCTATCCAGAAATATACTTAGTTACTGAATCAGGAAGCAAGTTTATAAGGCGTTCTGCATTGCCCCACCCCGAAAAAATCATTTTCTTAAACGGCGAAGAATGGTATGCCGACTCATGGTCAGGGCTGTATGTCAAGAGAAACGGAAAATTTATAAGGAAAACGCCATCTGGACCGGCTTCCGCATTCATTTCCCGAACCGCCATTTCGCAAGACGGAAGAGTTCTTTGGGCTGTTGACGGGACGAGGGACCAACGCCTCGCTTCAAGACTATACAGACCCGGCAGATTTATGGTTTATGATTATGGTCTTTGGAAAAACATTGAGTCTTTTGACCTTCCAGAACTGGAAAACTTCCTTGACATCATTTCCCTTGCCATTTCCCCAACGACTGGAAACATATTCGCTGGGTCGCTGGGAGACGGGCTGATGGAGATAACGCCGGAGGGCGAGTTAGTAGCCAAGTATGACACCACCAATTCGGCTCTCAAACCTCTGCTTACCAGTCCGGGAGACCTGTTTATCACCGGGCTTGCCTTTGATAGCAAAGGAAACCTGTGGATTGCTAATGCCCTGTCCTCTCACCCCATCGCTGTGCTCACCAACGACGGCAAATGGTTCAGTTTTTCTATTCCCATTTCCGTGCCCACAACTAAATTCATTGACCTAATCATTGACCAATATGACAACAAGTGGTTTATCATAGGAGATGGCGGAGGAATCCTTGTGTATCACGAAGGAGAAAGCATTGAGGACCCAACTGATGACCGATTTAAACTTCTTGGTAAGGGAAGTGGCAATGGAAACCTGCACTCTACATCTGTATTCGCCCTTGCAGTGGACAAAAAAGGCTATGTGTGGGTTGGGACAAACGACGGAATAACGGTTTTCTACTGCCCTGACAGGATTTGGACCGATCAGGGATGCGACGCTGAAAGACCAGTCGTGGAAACACCCACCGGACCCGCTTGGGTCCTGCAAGGAGAACAAATCTTTTCCATTGCAGTGGATTCAGGAGACTACAAATGGATAGGGACTGCTACCGGGCTATGGCACCTGTCCCCACAAACAACTGAGACAATAGCCCATTTCAACAAAGACAATTCGCCTCTGTTCTCAAACACTATCCTGCACGTGAACGTAATTCCCCTAACTGGCGAAGTGTTCGTCGCCACAGACCAAGGTAGTCTAACTTACGGCAGTGAAGGTTCCGACTTTCTGGACAAATGCTCTGAAGGAATTGTTTATCCACAACCTGTTCCACCTGACTATGATGGTCCAGTGGCAATCCGCAACATTCCCATTAACGCACATGTCAAAATCACCACCCCAGAGGGAATCCTTATCTATGAAGGACTTGCCCGTGGCGGTTCATTCTTCTGGAACCTGCGAGATTTCTACAACAGAGAAGTTCCATCGGGAACATATCTTGCCATAGCAACAGGCGAAGAGGAAAACGGCAGACGAATCACATGCACAAGGAAAATAGTTGTGGTCAGGTAAGTTTAGCGGAATAGCCCAAAGCCATTTTCAGACTAAAAAGGCAAATCCATCGTGTCCAAATCATCACATCCACCGTGGGTTTGAACCGGTATTTCCATGTCGGAGATAAATCTGCTTTTAAATTCTTCACAAGCAATATCATATTCATCAGATTCTCCATCCATCCACCCATGGTCAGAATATTGTTGTTTGCTAAAAGTTAAGGTTAAGGTTTCCTTAGCCCGTGTTATTCCTACAAAGCACACCCGCCGTTCTTCCTTCATCTCTTCCGTATAATCTACTCTCCGAGGATCATCTTGTAATATTAGTAGTTCACTTGGAAAATTCCCGTCACGCATGCCAATAAGATAAACATGCTTGAATTCCAAGCCTTTGGCACCGTGGATGGTCAGCAGATGAACTCGGTCTATCTTCTGTCCTTCTCTGCCTGCCTTAAGCAATTCTTCCAGATAACTACTTGAAACGGACAATGCAGAGACCACCTCTGGAAATTCAGGATAAGTCCCATAGTATGAGTAATGTAGATTGAAAACTTCATCTATTAGTTTTTTAACGTGTTCTACTGCTTCCTTAGGAGCCCTTATGAACTTTGCAATATTCTCTATTATTGAGACAATACTGTCGCGAGTAATCAACAACTCTTTTTTCTGTCCACTAAGCACCAACTCAATTCCCCATTTGTCCAAGAAACTAAAAATCTGCTCACTTGTTGAGAATTTAGTTCTGCTAAACATAAAATCAGGGTCTTTAACAAATGGCTTGTCATCCCCCCTCAAAACAGTAGCCATAAGATACTCGTCTAATGCCTTAGGAGTGAGGACCTCGTCATCTTCATCCCTTCTGCCTGAAACATACTCTTCATAAATTTTATGCCACGACAGGTTGTCTTTAGGATTAATGATGACTTTCAAAGCACTGATAAGGGCTTCCACAGACCTGTGAAACTTATTATATCCAACTATCTCAGGAAACAACTTCACATAGGGCATTGTAAGATAGTTAGCCAATTTATTCAAAATAAACCTATTACGTGATAATATGGCTATATCAGAATAGAAAGCCCCATTTTTGACTTTTGTTTCAATGTCTTTTGCGACAAACTTGAATTCTTCTTCCGGCGTATCAAAACAATATGCTGCTACTTTTCCTTCCTCTTCTTTCTGATGAAGGATTTTATATGGCGGAGAGGCAAATGTCTTTTCAAGCAAATTGTTGGCTGCTCTAACCATATCCTTGGTTAATCGTTTTGTCCTATTCATATAGAAAACATCAGGTTTGCTTTTTATCATATTAGGGACCAAGTCGCCAGTGTAATTGGCTAAGTCCATCAAGTATTTGGGAGATGCGTGTCTGAAAGAATAAATGTTTTGAGCTGGGTCGCCGACAACCATAAATGTTTCGCTGAATTTAGACAATTTCAGGAACAGAATGTGTTGCAGAAGGGTAAAATCTTGATATTCATCAACCAAGATGTGTTTAAATTTATGGCTAAACTTGTTTTTAAATTCCTCTGAACCAAGGGCATTATACACTTTAACGATTAATCCATCAAAGTCAGTGGCATTACTGTGTTTCAAAACCAGTTCATACAAGTCATACACTTCCGCCAATGGCGGGAACAAATAATCGCTCAATATGTCATCATAGGCTTCTATCGGCGATAGGCATTTGCTAACCTTTAATTCACTAATCTTCTTGATGTATTCGTCAATTATTGTATAATCAATGCTTGGGTTCCATTCCTTCTGCAAATGTCTGACTATTATTGAAATCAGTTTTTCTTGGTCTGTTTCGTCATATATGGAAAAATGTTTCTTCAAGCCAAAAGTTTCTGGCGATTCATTAATCACACTGACACAGAGGCTATGGAATGTTGAGATTTGAAGTTTATCAATTATTCCTTCATAGCCCAATTGTTTAAACACGTCAATCACTTCCCGCTTCAATCTGTTTGCTGCTCTATTGGAGAACGTTACAAGTACTATGTTTTCTGGCGAAATTCCGTTACTAATCAGATAGGCAAATCGGTATTTCAAAAGGGAGGTCTTTCCTGCCCCGGGACAGGCTATCACTACCGAGGATTTCGGATGTTCAATTATCCGCCTCATCTCAGGGTCCAACCTGTCAAGCAACGAATCAAGATTATCAGGCATGAACCGAAGCATTTGGAAATAAAACAAAATTTAAATTCCTCTGGTTCACAATTAACTACACAGTGGAAAGTTTGTCTGGCGATGCGATACGAAGCAACAAATTTGGGATTAATTGACTTTCATAATGAACTATTGATATGCATTTTGTCGTAATTTTATGTGGAAGAAAAGGTTTTTAGGATGAAGAGCGTGGTTAGGAAGCAGGAAATTAGCCCCGAAGAAATCAAGGCTTTGCAGAACTACAAGCCCAAGCACCATGTGAGGATTGTTACCGCTGCCAGTTTGTTTGATGGGCACGATGCCGCCATCAACCTGATGAGACGGATTATGCAAGCCATGGGCGGAGAAGTGATACATATTGGACACGACAGATCGGTTGATGAAGTGGTCAAAACCGCCGTTGAGGAAGATGTGCAGTGTGTTGCTGTTACGTCCTATCAAGGCGGACACATGGAATACTTCACCTATCTAAGACAAAGGCTTAACGAACTGGGACTTGACTATGTGCGGGTTGTAGGAGGCGGAGGAGGAACTATCCTACCTGACGAAGTGGAAGAATTAGCAAAATATGACATTAAAATTTACACACCTGACGACGGCAGGATATTGGGCTTACAGGGAATGATTGGCGATGTTCTCAAACAAAGCGACTTTGACCCACCAAATATCTTTGAAGACCCATCCAAGTTAATGGAAGTTATTCACGGCAACCGGCTTGCCATAGCCCGGGCTATCACAATAGCAGAAAACCACCCTGAACAATGGCAGGAACTACGCAAGCACCTGCTTGACTTAATGCACCGATATGATGGCACTAAGACTATTCCAGTTATAGGATTTACGGGCACTGGCGGAGCAGGTAAGTCAACAGTCGTTGATGAATTCGTGAGAAGATTTATAAATGAGTTTCAAGATAAGCGAGTGGCTATTATTGCCGTTGACCCATCAAGGCGAAAGACCGGCGGAGCACTATTGGGAGACAGAATCAGGATGAACGCTATATATAACGAACGTGTTTACATGAGGTCAATGGCTACGAGGGCATCAAACGCAGCACTATCAAAAGCAGTAAAAGATGCCATTGAAATAGTCAAGGCTGCAGGATTTGACCTTGTCATAGTTGAATCCACCGGCGTCGGACAGGCAGATATTCAAATTATTGACTATGCTGACATTGCTGTTTATGTTATGACGCCAGAATATGGAGCCCAGACGCAACTTGAGAAAATCAATATGCTTGACTATGCTGATGTTGTTGTGATTAACAAGTTTGACAAGCCGGGAGCGGAAGATGCCTTGCGAGATGTTAGGAAACAATACAGACGCAACCATTTGCTTTTTGATGTTCCAGATGAGGAACTGCCTGTATTTGCCACCATCGCCTCAATGTTCAACGACCCGGGAATGGACACTGTTTACAGAGCATTGCTGGATAAGATTGCCGAAAAAGTTGGAGTCAAATTCCCAACTAAATATCCTAAGGAATACAGGCTTCCCAATAAGGATTATCTCATCCCACCCGACCGAACTCACTACCTTGCCGAAATCACTGCCACTATTGAGAAATATAATAAATGGACGGATGAACAAAGCCGTTTGGCGAGGCAATGGCAACAACTTCTGGAAACAATCAAACAATTGGAAAAAGACGGTAACGAAGAAGTTATAAAAGCCCTAAAAGAAAAAGCAAAGGAAATTGAACAAAAAATAGACGAAGAAAACAGGGAAAAACTACTCAAGTGGGACGAAAAAGTTAAAAAATATAAAGAAGAAATCTTCAAATATCAAGTCAGAGACAGGATTATAGAGCAACCCATGTACCACATTAGCCTTTCTGGAAACAAGATTCCACGGGTTAAGTTGCCAGAGACGGAGGATTGGGGAGAACGCCTAAAATGGGAACTTCAGGAGAATGCACCGGGAGAGTTTCCTTTCACTGCTGGAGTGTATCCATTGAAAAATCCTGAGGAGGACCCAATCAGGATGTTTGCTGGCGAAGGGACACCCGAACGAACAAATCGCAGATTCCACTTCCTTGCCTACGACAAGCCCTACAACAGGCTTTCCACTGCCTTTGACTCAGTAACGCTATATGGACGGGACCCTGATGAACGTCCTGATATATACGGAAAAATTGGGAACTCAGGGGTCAGCGTCCCAACCCTTGACGACGCCAAGAAACTATACTCTGGCTTTGACCTTGCCCATAAGAACACCTCTGTGTCTATGACTATTAATGGACCGGCACCGATGATGCTGGCTATGTTCTTCAATACCGCTATAGACCAACAATGCGAGAAATACATTATGGAACATGGGCTCACAGAAGAAGTGGAAAAGAAAATTGAAAAATACTTTAAAGAGAAAGGCGTTCCGAGGCCCACATATAAAGGCGAATTGCCCAAGGGACACAACGGATTGGGCTTAATGCTTCTGGGAATTACTGGCGACCAAGTCCTGCCAAGGGAAGTTTATGAAAACATAAAAGCCGACACGCTACGGAGGATAAGGGGAACCGTTCAGGCAGATATCCTCAAAGAGGACCAAGCCCAAAACACTTGTATATTCTCAATTGAGTTCGCCCTCAAGTTGATGACCGACGTGCAAGAATACTTTGTAAACAATGACATAAGGAATTTCTATTCTGTCTCTATCTCAGGCTATCACATTGCGGAGGCGGGAGCCACACCAGTAACACAATTGGCGTTTACTCTGGCAAACGCCTTCACCTACGTTGAACTATACTTGCATCGTGGCTTGCCTCTGGATAAATTCCTTAGAAACTTTTCGTTTTTCTTCTCTAATGGCATGGACCCTGAATATGCAGTAATTGGACGTGTGGCACGCAGAATTTGGTCAAAAGCAATTAAATACTTGTATGGCGGGAATGAGCGAAGCCAGAAATTGAAATATCACATTCAGACATCTGGACGAAGCCTGCACGCTCAAGAAATAGCGTTCAATGACATCCGAACAACCCTTGAAGCACTATATGCCATAATGGACCATTGCAATTCATTGCACACAAACGCCTATGACGAAGCAATCACTACGCCTACCGAGGAAAGCGTTCGCCGTGCCGTGGCAATCCAACTTATCATCAACAAGGAATACGGCTTGACAAAGAACGAAAACCCATTGCAGGGGTCATATTTCATAGAATATCTCACCGACCTTGTGGAAAGGGAAGTGCTTGAAGAATTCAAGCGTATAGATAGCCGGGGCGGAGTCCTTGGAGCAATGGAAAGGGGCTATCAACGGTCTAAGATTCAAGAGGAAAGCATGCACTATGAGTTTATGAAACAAACAGGAAAGTTGCCAATTATAGGCGTCAACACGTTCCTTGGTCCCGATGGGTCGCCAATCCAAGTGCCTGAAAAAGTCGTGAGGTCAACAGACGAAGAGAAACGCTATCAGATTGAGCAAGTCAGGGCTTTCCACAAGCGAAACGAACAAGAATGCAAATACTGGCTTGACCAACTAAGGAAAGCCGCCCGTGAAAACAAAAACATCTTTGAAGTCCTGATGGAAGCCGTCAAATACTGCTCTCTGGGACAAATAACAGACCTGTTCTTTGAAGTCGGCGGGGGGTATAGGAGAAATATGTAAACTCTGAATGTGTGGCGACAATAAAAGAATTGGGACGTTTTGTTACACCTGCTGATGTAGTTAACAAAATGTTATCCCTCATTGATTTCAATCTTATTCCGGATAAAGCATCCGTTTTGGAACCTGCCTGCTATGATGCACCTTTCCTTTCAGGCCTGCAAAAATACTTTCCCGACGCTTGGCAACGGTTTGAAACAATTCATGCATTGGACATAGACCCAAACGTCAAATTGCCATATTATTTAAATAAGGCGAAATTAATACACGAAGACTTTCTCTTGTGGAATCCGATAAATCGCTATGATCTAATTTTAGGAAACCCACCTTATGGCATCCCGGGAGATGCTACCCACTACCCTATCCCTGTGTCCATAGACCGAAAGAAACAATGGAAAAAAACCATTTCAACATGGCAAGGAAAATATAATCTATATGCTGCATTTATTGAGAAAGCCATTAGACTTTTGAAACCAGATGGACAACTGACCTTTGTTGTGCCCGGAACATTTATGTTTCTTGACGAATTCCAATTACTGCGTAGGTTCATCGCCCATTCAGGCACGACAAATATCTATTACGTTGGCAAAAACGTTTTCAAAGGTCAAGCGTCTGTTTCTGTTGTATTTTTGCATTTCATAAAAAGCACACCCAATCAGTTGACATTATATGATTGGCAAGATGCTGATGGACAGCCAAGAATTATGCAACGGGTCAATGATTGGAATGGTTCTGAGATTACATTTTCTTCTGAATTTACCAGAGAAATTGAAAATAATTCTATCGTGCGTATTCATGATTTATTTGCTGTTCACATATCGCCACGAACACCGGAGATAAAAAGAGCATTGGCAGAAAAATGGATATTTACAGACCCTTGCGACAACTCAGTTCCTATATTAACAAGCAAGCACCTTAAACATGGCAGAGTGGCTTACGAAATAAGTTCAAAATACTTCATAAATATCAGAGATAAAACGAAATTAAGGAAATTCTTTGACTTTCCAAGACTGGTTGTGAGTCTTGGCTTCCATGATGGACGGCTGGCGGCTGCCTACGACCACAAGGCTTACCCTTGGATGGGAGACGTCTATCACTTAATTCCCAAAAATGTTAGCAAAAGAAATCTGTTTTCAAACAATGGGAACCACATTGAAAACTTGAATTTTGAATATCTTAGCATATATCTGAGCAGTTATCTAATTGGTAGATACATAAAAGAAAAATATCGTGATTTTATCTATCACATAAACAAGCAACAATTAATGCAGTTGCCTGTTTTAAGCGAAGCAGATTTTAATAAACTAAGCGATAAACATGAAGCCTAAAACAACAAGTGACTGGAAACAATGGCACAAGGAATTCAGGGAATTTCTTAGTAGTATTCCCATGGACAAATACAGAGAACTGAGAGAAATAAAAACGGTTGAACAAGACCTTCCCAAGGAACTAAACCCACTGCCGTGGATTTATAAATTTTACTATCCTGAGGAGGAAAAGCCCACATTCCCAGAATTTGAGGAATTCTTTGAAAAATACTGGCAATCTAACTTAGTGCACATTGAAAAATTTATAAGAAAATACTTTTATGGTTGTTCTCTGCAATTCGTTTACGAAGGCTTTAAAGCACGCTTGTGGCGAACTTGGATTTCCCTTCTCACACAGTTTGACTTTGCCTATCTATGGAATGATCTCTTTGGAACTAATACCTTCTTGGAGGCATCTGCTGAATTAGACATGCAAGGTCTGGACGGCTTGATACATTTCTCATTGGAACGACGAATCGGCATTCAAATAAAGAAAATTTCTTATCGGAGAGAAGCATCTCAAAGACGCTTCGCC
>JAADEI010000011.1 GCA_013153515.1 Chlorobiota bacterium
GTTGACCCGGTAGCTCAGTCGGTAGAGCACCGCCCTTTTAAGGCGGGGGTCCTGGGTTCGATCCCCAGCCGGGTCACATTTTGCGATAAAAATGATAAACCCCAAAAGAACCTCTTGAATTCGGGGGATTTTTAATTTTCTTTGGGGAGACAATATATGCTCGTTTAATTAATTATCGGGATTGTAATCGGCACTCAACATAATGATTGCGGGGAACTCTTCGCCTCAACTTTGTTTTGTCGACTTTGTATGGGGCTCAAAAACAAGATACGGTAGTTATAAATCGCATTCACGAACTTCCTGAACCAGTACAGTTCTTTATTCGTGAAGTATTGAAAAAGCAAGATGTTCCTATTGTTGCCATTTTCTATCAAGATGAAGAGCCATATGCTATGGATGATTGGGACTGGGACGGAGGTCTATATGAAGTGTTTCTTGTTTATGACGATGTAGATGATAATGCTTACATTTCAGAAATAGGAAAAATAGTTAAAGCACAGAAGAAGACAGAATTAAAATACGGTTCAATATATGTTGATGATGTAGTAATTGGATACTGGAGTAATAGGATGTCCACATTTTTGCATCAAGTTGGTCTTGGATTCACTTATGCGTCGTTTATTTTTAAGTATGGCAAATTAGTGTATGCAACAGAAAAGTTTATTGCTTCATTAGTTAGTAAGGGACACATTAGTAATTTACTTCCCGAGATAGCTGGTACAGGCAAGAAAAGAAATCAAAGCGTTTCAAACCCAAAAAGCAAAAGATGGAGGCGTTAGCTAGTGGTATAATAGCTTCGTCTGTTCTTTCATTTATAGTAGATGAAAAAACCAGTGTTGATCCATATATGATAGGAGCCACTGGTGGAATTTTATTTTTAGGTGGGTTGCTATTACCCGGAGCTATGCCTATTGCAGGTATAGGAACAGGGCTGGTTACATATGGAGCTCTCAATTTAGGCGGAAGTGCTCGTATATATAGAAACAATTATAGTGGGTTAGTATATGTTCTTGCAGAAAGAGTTACAGGTAAAGCATATACTCTATCTCCACATTCAACAAAAACGCCGGATGGAATTGATGGCTTAGCAGTGCCAGCATATAGGAAGGATGCTGTTTTTAAAGTGCCTAATGGTATTAAAACCATTATAACAGAGCAGGGATGTATTGAGGTGATAGGATACCTGTCTCGCTTAGTAACGATTCTTGATAAGGGTGGATGGATAACCGAAGATGAGGCAAAATGTAGGGGATGGCTTAATGATGGTCATTGGAGCAAGTTGTTTGACAAATTAAAGAGATAAGTGCTCTACTCCCGTGTCTTTTATGTAGCATATATATATGTGACGCTAAAAATGATAAAATGGGCACAAATCGGGCACACGCCTGATTTCGGTGGCAATGAAACCCTTTGTGATTTGAGGGTTTTTGTCGTGCCCAGCCAAGGCTACAGAGATTAGTTTTGTTATATCAATTTTTTTCCAAAACTAAGAGCATCACTTCCCTTCCGTGTTCTAAGTGTTGTTGTTCGTAATATGTTGGAAGTGATAGGGGACCTGTGTTGGGGCGATATAGGTCAAAACGTTCGTCTTGCTGGGCAACCTGAAATCCACGAAGGTCTTTTAATTGTTTCAGAGTAAATTGAAACAGTTGTGGTTCGTCTGTTTTGAAAACGATTTTTCCTTTTGGTTTTAATAAGTTGTGATATGCTTCAAGCCTGTTTTGGGCTGTGAACCGCCGTTTCTCATGTTTCTTTTTAGGGAGCGGTTCAGGGAATTGTATCCACAGTTCATCAATGGATTCTGTGGGAAAGTACTGTTCAAATTTAAGGGCATCATCGTGGATGAACAGTATGTTTTCAATCTGTTTCGTGTGGGCTTCTTTGGCACCGTGCCAAATCCTATCTCCTTTTATCTCAATGGCGACGAACAAATCCTGTGGATTATCCTGAGCGTATTTTAATAGCCAATCGCCGTGCCCAGAACCCAATTCCACTATAACTCTGTCAAATCGTGTTCTGAGGACATCAAAGATTTTCCGAAATTCTTCTGGTTCTGTGAATACATTAGGCAGATTGTCCACTTCCTTGTACTTGTCTATCTTCCCCATAACTTCAAAATTAAAGGCTGTTTTAAATTTGACGTATGCTAATTAGTGCTGGATTAGTATTGTTAAGGAAAATATCTAACGAATGGCACCTGTTGCTTGGGCATCCGGGAGGTCCTTTTTATCGCAAGAAGCACAGGCACGTATGGTCCATTCCCAAAGGATTGGTTGAGGGAGATGAAGACTATATAAGGGTTGCGAGACGGGAAACATTTGAGGAAACTGGTTTGGATGTGTGTGGACCGTTTGTGCCTTTGCCCCCAGTTAAGTATAAGTCAGGAAAAATTGTTTATGTGTGGGCAACTCTCGGTCCTCCCCCTGAGAAACTAATTAATCCACCACCTTCTTCAACATTCGCATTGGAATTTCCGCCGGGAAGTGGTCGGATAAGGGAATTTCCAGAAATTGATTATATCAAGTATGTATCATTCACAGAGGCAAGGGAATTGCTTGTCAAAGGACAGTTGGGAATAATTGATTTTCTTGAATCAAAGGACGGACTTCTTGTTCTGGAAGCCATTTCTACATGGCAGGCTCATCATAATGAGACCAGTTGTTCCCCCCTCTTTAAACAAGGCTTATAGCTCCACAAGCATCCTGAAATCCACTATCTTAGCCCTGTCAGGATATAGGAAAATAGGGTTCAGGTCAATATCCTTTATTTCCGGGAACACTTCCACGAGGGAAGCGAGTCGTAAGAGGATGTCTGCTAATGGCGAGATGTCGTATGGGCGTTGTGTCCGGTAGCCCTTCAGGATGTTATATATTTTCAAGCCTTTAATCATTTCGTTGGCAAATTCCTTTGTTATTGGAACCACTCCAGTGGCAATGTCTTTGAGCACTTCCACTGCTGTGCCACCCTGCCCAACCACTACTGAATGACCCAGTTCAGTGTGGGAGACCCCTGCCATCATCTCATAGGCGTCCTTTGTTGATTGTTGGCTTTGCAGAATAAATGATATGTTTTCATATCCTTTTTCTATTAAAGAGTTTTTCATAGAGACCGCTGCCTGCTTCAGTTCGCTAACATTGTGAATATTTAATCTTATGGCTCCAACGTCTGATTTATGTATTAATCCTGGGGCTTCGGCTTTGAGAACGTAGGGAGCAGGCATGTCGGCAGCCAACGAAAGCAATTGGTCTATGTCTTCCGTGAATTCTGTTCTGGCTACTGGCAATTTGAGGGCTTGTAGGATTTCATGAGTGTCTTTTGCACTAAGCCACCCTTCTTTGTCAGCAAGCGTTTCGCTAATTCTCTTGAAGTTTATATCATCCACAAGGTAATATGATTTGTAGGAATTTTCCTGAGCCTGCTTGTATTCAAGTGCTTTAGCCAGGGCTTTAGCGACTTCGTCAGGGAACGTAAATGTGGGTATAGGGAAAGGTTCTTCAAATAGTATGGCAGGCGGGTCGTCTTCTGAAAGGAACATAGCAACCAGAGTTTTGCAGTGCCCACTGCTGTGAATGTTTTCCATCGCTTCTTTTAGTTTGCGAGCCACATCCTCTGCCTTAGTGGTTAAGGGCGGTATAAAGATCACAATTATTGCGTCAATGTTTGGGTCCTTGGCAACTGTCTCAACAGTTTTCCGATAGTGTTCGGGCGTTGCAGAGGCAATCATGTCCACTGGGTTGCCCACTGACGCCTCAGAAGGCAAAAATTCTCTCAGCTCTTCTTGAATTTCTTGCGATAGTTCAGGGACAGAAAGCCCATTGTTCTCACAAGCATCTGTAACTAAAATGCCGGGACCTCCCCCATTGGTTATAATAGCAACCCTGTTTCCATTAGGCAATGGTTGTTTTGTCAGCAAAGTGGAAAGCCCCATGAAAATAGGCAGGTCATTCACGGAAATAATGCTTGATTGCTTAAAATATGCCTGTTGAAGGATTGGCGATGATTTAAGTAGCGACCCAGTATGGGAAGAAGTTGCCCGTAGCCCCGCACTACTCTGCCCACCTTTTAAAGCAATGACGGGCTTTAATTGTGCTGTTTTTAGGGCTGTAAATCGTAACCTCCTTGGCTGGTCTATAGTCTCTAAATAAAGCAAAATGGATTCGGTCTCTGAGTCCTCCTTCCAAAGCGATAGGACATCTGCCGTGCCCACATCAGCACGGTTGCCCACAGAAATAAAGTGTCTCAATCCGAGGTTGAACATTGAAGATTTTTCCATTACGGCAGCCCCGAGCGACCCACTCTGCGACAGGAAAGAAACATTCCC
>JAADEI010000044.1 GCA_013153515.1 Chlorobiota bacterium
TTTCAAGTGTTCCCAACAAGTCGGAAAGTCCGAGCCATTGGGCGGGTCTCTCAGTGAGGGCTCTGAGAACTTCTTCGGCAGGCAAGCCCCTCTTAACAACTTTCCTCAAAGCAGGCAGGAACTCAGAAGGGTTTTTCAAGCCGTGGGCAGTGAAGACAAACGGGATATTTGCTTTATAATATAAATAAGGTGCATAGGGCGACAACTCCCAGTGTTTGAGAACCCTCCAAGTGAGAAGTTTTGCGTCATATAGGTCTTTTGCCTCTTCGTATGGCTTCGGGAAATTAAGTGGCACAACCAGTTTCAACTTGTCCTTATGTCTTGCGAGATAGTGAATCCATTGATATGCGTCGTTACCGACATAAACAAAAACGTCGGTTTTATTGAATTCTTCCATAACAGTGAGAGCCATTCGGATTTCAAAACGGTTTTTAGTTACGAACAGCCAAGGGATGTCAAACTGCTTAAATAACTCTTTTAGTGATAGGATTTCAGGAATTTCCAAGCCTTTTATGTCCTTAACTTGTTGATACCATTGGGCGTCATATAGCGATTGTCTAAGCAATGCCAGTGCCCCCATTTTGCTTGTGGGATAATCCTGTCTGGAAGACCCTTTGTCAAAAGAGAAGACGGCAAAGGATTTGTTTTGAATGGCGAGATAGGGTGCTTGCCCTTTTCCTGTCAGCACGACAGCCCCGTAGCCCCGTGCTATGCCATCTGGAACATGGACTGCCACTGTTCCGAACCCTGCCTTACGCAACTGGTCGGCTTTCTTATCGTCGGGCTTCCAGAACAATAGCGGGTTTTGATATGAACGTATTGCCTCATTGGTCTCCAACACTTGGTTTTCAATTGGATAGAGTTGAGGTCGTTGTTTAGATGGTCTCTTGGGACTTTCCACTCCATAATCTGAGACAATGTCTATGAAAGCGGGATATATCCATTTTCCGTTAAGGTCAATGATGACGTATCCTTCTGGAATTTCAATATCTGTCCCGATTTCCTGAATGTACCCATTTTTTATAAGCATAGTGGCGTTGCGAAGGGTGTCGCCAGCCCGCTTTATGATAGTGGCGTTGATAAAGGCATAAGGACGGGTTCTCCAGCGGTGTGGACCATTAGGCTCAATGAAAACATGTTGCGATTGGGCAAAGACAGACAGGATAGCCAAAACGACAAATATGACCCCACGCATTTTCATAAGCATATTCTATAAAAGGGAATTACTACTGCTTCTGTTCCAAGTCTTCAACGGTGAGATAAATTTTAGTGTTTGGAAGCCATTGTTTGATTTTCTGGATTTCTTCTTCTGGCAAGCGGTTGTCAATCAAGTATAATTCCTTTAGGTGTGTCATTTTCTTCAAAACTTCTGGTGCCTTACGCATGTTATAAAGCCCACTCATATCAAGAACTTCCAGATTCTTCAAGTTGGCGAGGCTTTCGGGAAGAGTGGTCAACCGATTAAAGGAAATGTCTAATCTTTTGAGATTGGTTAACTTGCCTATGTCCTCAGGCAAGGAAGTTAGTTTTTGCATTGAAAGGTCAAGATACCAAACTTTTTCTGGATTCTTCAACGCTTCATCAAGAGAATTGAAATAATGTGGGCTATAAATTATCGTGTCAACCATTACGGAACGGACCTGAGCGACAGCCCATTGTACACTGAGAAACGAGATCAACACAACAAACATTATCGTTCTCACAGCCTTAGGATTTGCTTTCAAAGATAGGGCATTTTAATCACAGGCTATATAAAAAAACACATAAGGGATATAGGGTTCGGGACAGAGAGTTCTTCTTACTCATAATTAGACCCTGAGAACTCAGAGCAGGGAAAATACTTAATCAAAAAGCGATCTATCCCCCTTGTTTAATGAACTTGTCAGTAAATGTTCCAAATTCAGTAACAACGGTAACTATGTATATTCCGCTGCGAAGTTGAGAGAGGGAGTATGCTTTATGCCCGGGTTTGACTTGTTCCATAGCGATTGTTCTGCCGTCTATTGAGGTGATGAGGAGTGTTCCCGGGAATCGTGTCCAGATGTGGATTATGTTTCGGGCTGGGTCCGGGAATACCCATAGTGGCTTTTGAACTATTTCGGCACTGACAAACACAAGGGTTGAGTCATAGGCAACAGAGTCTTTGTTAATTATCCATTGGAGTGGGTCAACCTTCACAGAATCCACTTTGTCAGGGATGTAGAATCGCTTCAGGACGGCGAAATTATTCATAGGGATTTTGAGGTCTGTGTATGTGATGCCGTGGAAAACCCTTATTGGGACAGGAGTTGTGAACAGAAGCACGGAAGGGTGTGCAGTTGACTGAATGATGGAGATGTAAAGGGAATCGTTTCGCCAGTTCCATTTGACGTCATAGATTGGATAGCCTTCGCCATATATCCATTCATCAAAGAAATTGGTCAGGTCGGCACCTGTCCTGCGTTCAACGAATTGCTTAAATTCTTCTGTTGTGGCGGTGCTGAACCTGAAAGAATCCTGATATTCTCTTAGAACTCTAAAGAACACAGAATCGCCGAGTAGGTATCTAAGTGTGTGTATCACTGCCGCCCCTTTCCTGTAGGAAAGCCGTGAATCAAAGATTCTGCCTTCATCTCCGATGAACTGGTCCGGGACATACACGCTGCCGTCGGGTCTGGACATAATTGTTTGGTGCCAGAAAGTCATTCTTGACCGAGCGGCTTCTGGACCTGCTAAGTTCTCAAGGGCTACGTATTCCCCATAGGAAGCAAAGCCTTCATTTAGCCATATATCATTCCATCTTTCGCAAGTAACGTTATTTCCGAACCATTGGTGCATCAGTTCGTGGGCTGTGAGGGTCATGAAAAAGAATCCTTGGGTAGTCATAGTTTGATGTTCCATACCGCCTGCGAAAGGAGCCATACAATGCCCATACTTCTCTTCATGAAACGGATATATTCCAAAATGATTACTGAAAATTCGCATTAGCGGAGCCGTGGTGTCTATTTCTTCTTTGAAAGTTGCCAGAGTGGTTGGCGAATAGATGTAATTAACGAAAGGAACAGTGATGCCATTGCCAAGGTCAATGTCAAAGCCATATTCAATGTATTTAGCCACAGAAACCGAAATGAGGTAATAGGCTATTGGATAGGTGCTTTTCCAGACGAAGGTGTGCCAGTTGCCGGCTGTGTCAACACGCAAAAGCAATCCATTAGACCCTGCTAAGGTCCCCAGTGGAACGGTTATCTCAACTTGCACTGAATCCGCTTTGTCTGGCAGTTCCTGTTTGCAAGGGAACCAGCCGAGGGCATCGTAAGGCTCAGTGAGAGAATAAGTAACTCTTGTTCCCCATGTGGGAGAGGTTTGATTAAACAAACCCCGTTGAGCGGTTCCTTTGTAATAGAAATCGGCGACTATTTGATTTCCTGCACTAATTGGCAAGGGAAGTATAGCATCCCATTCAACGCCATTGTTAGTTATGTTTGTGATTAACTGTCCATTTATTTTAAGGCTGTCAAGGGATAGGACAGGGTCCAGTTCAAAGGAAAATGTGTCCAGTTGGGCAGTGGCAATAGCGTGAATAGAAACATGTCCTTCAATATATGTGGAGAGGGTGTCCAGTTTAACACGCAAATGATAGAAGTGAATGTCATATTTGTTCATTCTTGCCCGATGTTCGGGTGTCCCGTTCTGGCTTCTTAATGACTGAAACGCTTTTTTCTTGGTTTCTGAGCAAAGTGTCGCTGGGTCTAAATCCTGTAAATCGTGTAAATTCTGTCCATAAACGCCTGTGTGTGTAGCCATAGCAAAGATGCCTGTTAACAATCCAGTAAAGAACCTTTTCATCTGATTGTTGTTTATGAGAGTAAAGTTATACAGTTAAGTTGTTAGTAGATAATTTTGCCAAAAGTGAACGGAGATGGCTAATGAATTTGACGAACGGATAGTTGGTGTTGCTCTCACTTTTGACGATGTCCTTCTTCTGCCCGCATACTCTGATGTGCTTCCTGCAGAAACGGATGTTCTGACAATGCTTACCCGTGAACTGCCTATGAGCATACCTATTATTAGTGCTGCTATGGACACTGTCACGGAAGCCCGAATGGCTATTGCAATGGCACGGGAAGGCGGCATCGGGATTATACACAAAAACCTAAGCATTGAGAGGCAGGTGGAAGAAGTCAAGAAGGTCAAAAGGGCGGAAAGCGGTAAGATTCTGGACCCATACACTCTGGGACCCGACGACACGGTCCATGACGCCCTTGCACTAATGGAAAAACACAAGATAAGCGGGATTCCAATCGTTGACAAAGAAGGGCGACTGCTGGGATTAGTAACGAGGCGGGACCTACGGTTTGAGGAGAACGGAGACCGACCACTGAAAGAAGTGATGACGCCCGTTGATGAAATAATCGTTGCCCCTGTTGAAACAACCCTTTCGGAAGCCGAAAAAATCCTTAGAGAACACAGGATTGAAAAGTTGCCCCTTGTTGATGACAAAGGCAGGTTGGCTGGATTAATCACTTTCAAAGACATAAAGCAATTGAGACAATATCCCAATGCCAATAAGGATGAACTTGGGAGGTTGAGGGTTGGTGCTGCTGTTTCCGCCAAGCCAGATAAGGTCTTGGACCATGCCCGAGCCCTTGTGGATGCCGGAGTTGATGTGCTTGTCGTGGATTCAGCCCACGGACACACATATAACGTCATTGAAACAGTCAGGGTAATTAAAAGGAATCTGGATGTTCAGGTGATTGCTGGGAACATAGCGACGAGGGAGGGAGCCAGAGCCCTTGTGGAGGCTGGTGCCGACGCCGTTAAAGTGGGCATTGGTCCCGGGTCAATATGCACTACGAGGATTGTTGCGGGAGTGGGAGTCCCGCAAATAACTGCCATAATGTGGGTTGCCAGTGAGTTGAAAGGAACAGGAGTTCCCGTTATAGCAGATGGCGGAATAAGGTATTCAGGAGACATAGTGAAGGCTATTGCCGCCGGTGCAGATAGCGTTATGCTGGGCAGTTTGCTTGCCGGCACTGACGAAGCCCCCGGAGAAACAATTATTTATGAAGGAAGGAAATATAAGGTCTATCGTGGAATGGGTTCCTTGGAGGCAATGAAGGAAGGCAGTGGAGACAGGTATTTCCAAGACGAAGCCACTAAGTTCGTTCCCGAGGGAGTTGTGGGACGGGTTCCTTATAAAGGTTCTGTTTCCGAAGTGCTTTTCCAACTGGTCGGCGGATTGCGTTCCGGAATGGGCTATTGCGGTGTGAGAACCATTCCCGAGTTGAAGGTGAAAGCCCGATTTGTCCAGCAAACACTTGCTGGAATAAGAGAAAGCCACGTCCACGACATAGACATAATCAGGGAAGCCCCCAATTACTCACGATGAAAAAGCCTATCATACCATTCACAAAACCGTTTATTGCCCCCGAGGCTTATGACCTGATAAAAGAAGTGCTTGACTCAGGGTGGATAACCACAGGTCCGCAAACAAAATTGTTTGAACAGGAATTGAGGGAATATGTAGGTTGCAAGTCAGTGGTGGCAACCAATTCAGCCAGTTCGTCTATATTCCTTGCCCTAAAATGGTTTGGTATTGGACCGGGTGATGAGGTGATTGTTCCGGCATACACTTATTGTGCCACGGCTAATATGGTTTTGCACACGGGAGCCACGCCAGTGATAGTGGATGTTTCAGAAAAAGATGCTACTATTTCACTTGAAGAAATCAGGAAAGCCATTACGGACCGCACAAAGGCAATCATTCCAGTTGATGTGTTTGGTTTCCCAGTGTATTATGATGAAATAATGTCCATTGCCCAAGAGGCAGCAAGTGTTTTTAAGGCAAATAGCGAAAAGCAAGAGATGATAGGCAGACCGCTTGTCCTGTCAGATGCCGCCCATTCCTTCGGTGCAAGATATAAATCCAAGAGAGTTGGTTCTTTAAGCGATATGACTGCTTTTTCCTTCCACGCTGTGAAAAACTTAACTACTGCGGAGGGAGGGTCCCTTGCAATTAACATAGAGAATGCAGAAGAAATCTACAAAGAGATAAAAGTGATGTCCCTGCACGGACAGACAAAAGAAGCCTACGCTAAGTTTAACGCCCCGGGTTCGTGGAGATATGATGTAGTAACGCCGGGATTCAAAGCCAACATGCCGGATATCTTAGCGGCACTGGGCAGAACAGCCCTTAAACATTACGATTCATATATCCTGCCACGACGCAAGGAAATCTTTGAAACCTACAATTCTTTGATTAGGGACCTAATTGGAGATAGGGCTATTTTGCCTGTGCAAGAAGATAAAAACAAAAGAGGGTCTTATCACGTGTATGCTTTGAGAATAAACGGCATCACAGAGGACCAACGGGACTTAATCATTGCTCATCTTGCCGAACAGGGCATAATGGCAAATGTCCATTTCATCCCTCTGCCTTTGCTTACTGCATACAGGAAAATGGGATATTCCATTTCGGAAACCCCCAATGCTTACAATTTTTATAAAACAGAAATTTCCTTGCCTGTGTATGAAAGCCTAACTGACAAGGAACAAGAATTAGTGGTAAATGCTTTGCAGGAAGCCATCAGGAAGCATGTATGAATTTTCCAAGCGGGCTTTTGACATAATCAGTTCGCTCTTAGGACTTGTCTTGTTGTCGCCAATCTTTGCAGCAATAGCATTAATCATACTCATAACAGATGGCAAACCCATTATTTTCAAGCAAATTCGTGTTGGGAAGGGCGGAAAACCTTTCACAATATATAAGTTCAGAACTATGCGTCAGGGAAAAGGGTTGTCAATAACGCAGAAAGGAGACCCACGCATAACGCCAATAGGCAGGTTCCTGAGGAAATACAAACTTGATGAATTGCCACAGTTATGGAATGTATTAAAAGGCGACATGAGCGTTGTTGGTCCCAGACCAGAGGTTCCGGAATATGTAAAGTATTTTCCCAAAGAGATGGAGGGAGTTTTATCTGTGCGTCCAGGCTTGACAGACTTAGCATCTTTGGTATTCATAAATGAAGAGGAGGTTCTTGCACGATTTCCAGATCCCCATGAGGCGTACGTGTCCTACGTATTACCAAGGAAACTTAAACTGAATATGATTTATATTCGTAATAGAAACATGTGCCTTGACATGTGGATTATCTTCAAAACATTGAAAAGGCTGCTTAAATGAGAGGTTTATTAAGGCAATGGCTAAATGTGAGGATTTGGCTTGTCTGGCTATGGGATATAGTTGTAGCGTTGGGAAGTCTGGCAATTGCCTACAGTTTGCGATTCAATTTTAATATTCCCCAAGAGGAACTGGACCACATAACCGTTGCTATCCCTATTTATCTGTTTATCAAAGCGGTTCTGTTCATTTTGCTCAGGTTGCCCCGTGCAGTGATTGAAATCACGAGCATAACGGACATTGCGAGGTTGGTAATAGCACAGGGCTTAGCCGTTTTGGTAATGACAGGCATTAACTTTTATTCTTTCTGGCAAAATGAGTTCTTTTTAATGCCTTTTTCTGTGCTGGCTATAGATTTCTTTGTCAGTTCATTGCTGTTGTCTGGCTGGCGACTTGTAGTTAGGCTATACTATCACTATAAGCATCAAAATTTTCAAGGTCAATCGGGCGTTCAGGAACCAGTGGCTATATACGGCGTTAGCGACCAAGCACGGATAGTCCAACAGGTTGTCTCATCAGACCAAGAACACAACTATAAAGTAGTGGCGTTTATAGACAGTAGCGGCATCAATGCAGGGAGAACAATCAATGGGATTCCTGTTTTCACGTTGAGGCAGGCTCTCATTTCTTTGTTTAAACCCCGAAAAATTTCCCATCTTATCATAGTTGACCGGTTCTCAACTGCCCGGGAGAGGGAACGGGTCATTGACTGGGCAACCAGATACAACATTCGCCTGCTAAAGGTTCCGCCGCCGGAGAAATGGCTGGAGGGTCGCCTAACAACTCAGCAACTTCAACCCTTTGACGTCGAGGACTTGCTTTCACGACCTTCGGTAATCACATATAGCAAAGAGGTCTATGAAGAGTTTGCAGGCAGGAGGGTATTAATAACTGGCTCAGCAGGGTCAATCGGGTCTGAACTGGCACGCCAACTGGTCAAATTGAATCCTTCTAATGTCATATTGCTTGACCAAGCAGAATCGCCTTTGTTCTACTTAGAACAGGAATTATTAAAAGAGGGCTTAAGCAATTTCACGACAGTCATTGGAGACGTTACGGATAGAGTGAGGATAAGGGAAGTGTTCAGGAAATATCGCCCTGAATATGTTTTTCACACTGCGGCATATAAGCATGTTAACCTGATGGAACGAAATCCTTACGAAGCCGTTAGAACAAACATTTTAGGGACATACATAGTTGCGAGAGAAGCTATAGAGACCAAAACTTCACGGTTCATTTACATCTCAACAGACAAGGCTGTGGCACCACGAAGCGTGATGGGAGCGACGAAACGAATAGGCGAGTTGCTGGTGCAAGCACTAAATCAAAACAATTCAACAAAGTTTATAATAACCAGATTTGGGAATGTGTTAGGGTCTGCCGGGTCGGTAATGCACATATTTTGGAAGCAAATCCAAGAGGGAGGACCCATTACTGTTACGCACCCCGACGTGAGCAGATATTTTATGACCATTGCTGAGGCGTGCCAACTGGTCTTGGAGTCAGCGACGATGGGTTCGGGAGGCGAAATTTTCATTTTTGACATGGGCAAACCAATCAAAATCCTGCATTTGGCAAAGAAAATGATAAAACTTGCAGGAATGAATAGCGACGATATTAAAATTATATACACAGGTTTGAAGGAAGGCGAGAAACTGCATGAACAGTTAGTGGACCAGAGCGAACAGGTTATAAGCACACACAACCCCAGAATTCTCAAAGTTGAATCACGACTAAATCCCGAACCAGAAGATGTTTTGCAAACAATTGATTGGATAGTGGAACAGTTGTTTTCTGAAACGCTGGAGCCCCATCAATGGAAAGAACTCATTTTTAGTATTTTAAAGAAATATAAAATTCCCGTTTCTTATGAAACACTCAAACAATGAAAAGAACTGCCAAATCATTATATATACTGATGGAGCGGCTATCGGGAATCCGGGTCCAGCAGCCTATGCAGCACTATTAAGATACATCTGCAATGGAAAAGTTATTGCTGAAAAAGAAATATCAGGCGGATTCTCTAAATCAACCAATAATAGGGCTGAACTCTGGGCAGTGGTCAAGGCTCTGGAAGCAGTCAAAAAACACAACATCCCAGTTATTGTGGTTTCGGACTCTAAATATATCGTTGACTCTGTGAACAACAACTGGCTAATCAAATGGGAAGCCGAGAACTGGAAGCAACGTCCAAACGCAGACCTATGGAAAACCCTGTTACAGCAAATAAAAAAAATTCATAACATATCATTTCAATGGACTAAGGGACACGCCAGCAATGAACTCAACAACCGTGTGGATAAAATAGCCAATTCACTGGCTCAAAAAATCAAGAGCGGAGAGTTCAATGCCCCACCAGACCCGGGATTCGTAGAAATGAGGAAAATGTTTTGATTTATCAACTATTTTAATAAATCCTTGGCATAATTCCTTTAATATATCCATGTAATTAAGAAGTTAAATAGTTTGGTAGAATCCTAAAAGGTGCTTTCAATTGCAGGAAGTATCCTATTTTGTTCCTGTGCAAAGGATTCTAATCATTTTTATGTTTTTTCTTATAACTCCCCTACGCGTGCATTGCCTCTTTCATCATTTAGTAACTTTCTTTATCCTCAATTCTCAAATACTTTTTCTGTGTACCAGGGGAACTTTATTGATACAAATACTTTGTTATAATGCAAATCATTTTTTGCCTGCCATATTTAAAAACTCTTGTTCATCAATTGTTTTTATTCCCAATTGCTGAGCTTTGCGTAGCTTAGAGCCTGGATTTTTTCCCACTACTAAGAGAGTTACTTTTCTGGATACTGAGTTTGCAACTTTTCCTCCGAGTTCTTCAACTAACTTGGAAGCTTGGCGTCGTGAGCAGCAGTCCAGTTCGCCGGTGAAGACGACCACGTGTCCCGAGAATGGTCCCTCTTTAGGCTTCTCTTCCTCTTGGGAAAGGCGTTTAACGTTTACGCCCAATTCCGCTAGTTCTTTTATCATATTGCGATTTGATTCATTATGGAAAAAGTCATATATGCTTTTTGCCACTTTGGGACCAATGTCCGGCAACTTCATATAGTCCTCCACTTTCCAGTCAAAAAATTCAAATATATCGTTAACTTGTTGTGCGAGCATCTTAGCTGTAACCTTTCCAACGTTAGGTATTCCGAGGGCATAGATAAGCCTGTCTAAGTCTCTGTGTTTGCTTTCCTCAACTGCTTTTTGAAGGTTTTGGGCTGATTTGGGTCCGAATCCCGGAAGTCTCATGATTCGTTCATAATCCATGCGATAAATGTCGGGGATTGTTTTCAATATGCCTGCTTTGTAGAATCTGCGTACTGTTTGTTCTCCGAGACCTTCTATATCCATTGCGTCGCGGGAGGCAAAATGAATGATTCTTTCCACTACTTGGGCTGGGCAATTAGCATTTATGCATCGCCAAAATGCCTCTCCGGGTTCCTTAACCAATGGCGAGCCACAGCTGGGACAGGTCTTAGGGAATTCAATAGGTTTTTCGTTTCCTGTTCGTGCTTCTTTAATTACCTTAACAATATATGGGATGACCTCGCCAGCCCTCTCCACAAGAACTAAATCTCCAATGCGAATGTCCTTCTGGCGAATGAAATCTTCATTAAACAAAGACACTGATGACACGACGACTCCGCCGACCTGAACGGGTTCCAGTTTAGCAACGGGGGTAACTATCCCTGTGCGACCCACTTGAAAGACCACGTCTTTAATTATTGTGGTTGCCTGATTTGCTTTGAATTTATAGGCTATTGCCCAACGTGGATGGTGGCTTGTGAACCCAAGCTTGTCATATAAATACAATTCGTTAACTTTAATTACCATTCCATCAACTTCGTAGGGATATTCTTCTCGTTTTCTTTCCCACTCTTGACAATATGCAATCACATCTTCAATATTATCAAAGACTTTCATTTCGGGATATGGTGTAAAAAATCCCAGTTCATGCAGTATTCCCACTGCTTCATAATGAGTTTTTATAATTGTTCCAAGCATTGATTCTCCCTTTTCGTTTTCTGCATAGGACAGTTGATATACCACAGCAACTAGTGGCCTTTTAGCCACTTCCTTTGGGTCTTGGAGTCTTAGGGACCCTGCTGCAGCGTTTCTGGGGTTAGCCAATGGGGTCAATCCCGCTTTTTCCCTTTCTTCGTTCATTTTCTTGAAGTGTTCCTTAGAGATGACCACTTCTCCCCTTACCTCGGCTCGCTTGATTCCTTTTTTAGAAAACTCTGCTTTAAGGGGTATTGTTTTGATAGTTTTGATATTTGGCGTTATGTCTTCCCCTTTAATTCCGTCTCCTCGTGTTGCTCCTCTGACTAATAAATCGTTTTCATACACAAGAGCTATTCCTGCCCCGTCGTATTTAGGTTCCACGCAGAAAGAGACGTTTTGTCCAACAATTTCATATATTCTGCGAGCCCAAGCCCTCAGGTCCTCAGGGCTATATGAGTTTTCGAGGGATAGCATTGGCGTTAGATGTTCCACTTCGGGAAACTCTTTGGTTATATCGCTTGCTACGCGTTGAGTGGGGGAATCGGGTGTAATCAAGTCGGGATACTTCTCTTCAATTCTTTTCAATAGTTTAAACAACTGGTCATATTCATAATCTGAGATAATAGGGTCATTAAGTATGTAGTATCGCCAATCGTGGAATTTAATTACTTTACGAAGTTGTTCGGCTAATTTCTCTGCTTCTGATTTATCGTCTGGTACGTTTTTAAGAGTGAGCAATTTTCTTGTTAAATCTATTAATTCCTTTTGTGTCTTTTCGTCATATTGGGTTTGTTGCATCGGCATATGTTTTTGTTTTTGTAGTAAAGTTACGACACAGACTTGATAATCTTATAAAATTTAAATCACGCCCTTTCGTTTCCAGTAATATAGGAGTATTCCTCCCCATATCATTCCGCCCAGGTGTGCGAAGTGTGCTATGGGGTCATTGGGCAGATTGGTCAGACCGAGCCATAGTTCTACAATGCCATATAAAATTACAAAGTATTTTGCCTTAATGGGGATAAAGAAAAAGAGGAGTATTGTAGCGTTTGGATAGAGAACGCCGAAGGCGAGTAGGATAGCAAACACTGCCCCAGAGGCACCAACAGTGGGGATGTCAATATATCTTTCCACTGCGTGGACAACCGATGTCACGAATGACTCCAAGTATTGTTTTGGCATCTGTCCAGAATTCCATAAGGATTCATATTCCACAATTGCCTCTGGATTAAAAATTGGGATTTTCTCAGCAAGTTTTTTGAGGTGTTCGGGGGTTGGCTCCGACACAAATGTTTTGAGGTCTGTAATGAGTTTGTGATGTTGATAGGCTAAGACTCCCAGATGGATAAGTGCGGCTCCTATGCCGGAAATCAAGAAGTAGTAAGCGAAACGCCGCATGCCCAATCTGAGTTCCAAGGGTAGTCCGAACATCCACAGAGCGAACATATTGAAAAACAGATGCATATATCCTCCATGCATGAACATATAAGTTAAGAGTTGATAGAAGTGGAATTGTTGGGAATATATGGAATGTAGTCCCAGGATTGAGGATAGTGATATTTCAGTGGACACAGTGAGGACATCATTAGCCAGGAGGGCAAGGACAGAGATTATTATAATGTGTGGGATTGATCTGCCAAGGATATTCATGACTTTTTAAAAAATTTTTCTAATTCGGAGAATTCAATTAATTTGATGATTGGCTTTCCAGATGGTGTTTTATGTGGGTTTGGGGATTGAAAGAGTTGTGCTAAGAGTTGTTCGGCGGTCCGCCTGTCCTCTCTTCCTCGGTATACTGCTTCCTCTGCCAGTAGAGATGCTATGGATTGGCTATCCCTCATGAACGCTTTGTTTTGGAGGGCACTCAGGACTTTTGAGAAGAGATATTCAAGGTCCACGTGTTGGAGGAATATTGGCATAGCGGAGACGGCTATTGTGTCTGGTCCCAGTCTTTGGATAGAAAACCCGCTTTTGCTAAGTATTTCTATCATTTCGTCTATGTGTTGTCTATGTTGTGGGGGCAACTCTATTATTTTGTGGAACAGTTGATGTTGCTTGATGTTTAAGCCATCTTCTATTGCTCTGACTATGCTATCAAAGGCTACTCTTCTGTAAGCGTTATTTAAATCAATGATAGCTATTCCTGATTTCAGTTGAGACACTGCATATTTCCCGTTCACTATGAGGATTCTTGGTTCTTCTGGCTCTTTAAACAATGTGGTTTTCTCTTCTCTGGCGGGAATATCTCCTTGTGTGTTTGAGCTCTGGCTTGCTTCCTGCGGGGTAGGGGCAAGTGGTTTGACGGATGGGTTGACTGCTCTGGGCTGTTTTAGTTTGTTTATGGCTGATGTAATGAATGAAGGAGCATCAAAATTGAGTTCCATTCCGTTGAATGCCCCGGCTATCGCTTTCCTAACTGCACTATCAAGAACCTGTCTGACGAGTAGCAAGTCGGCAAATTGGACTAGTTCTTTTGCAGGATGAACGTTTACGTCGACCCATTCTGGGGGCAGGTCAATAAAAATTACGTATGAAGGTGTGCGTCCCGTCTTGTTCTTGAAGTGTGTTGAGACCACTGAATGGAGGGTGTCGTCGCGAACTGGCCTGCCATTGACGACGAACTGGTGCCACGCCGGAGAAATTCTACCTTCACGAAGGATATATCCTCGTATCTTTATTTTATCTGCTATTTCTTCAACCCTTATCCAATTTTTCGCTGCTTTCTCTCCAAAAATTTGTGTTATTCTTCTGGGCAAAGTTGTTCCTTTGAGGGCATATAGGGGTTCGTTATCCACATGCAGATGGAAATTTATTTCCGGCTGTGCGATTGCTACTCTTTTAAAGATTTCCACCACGTGAGCCTGTTCTGTCTTAGAGGTCCCCATTGCCTTTTTCCGCGCTGGATAGTTAAAGAACAGGTCTTCCACGAGGATACGTGTTCCTTCCGGGCAATAACAGGGTTCCTGTTTGATGAAATGTCCCCCTTTGACAACCACCTTAGTGCCTATGTCCGAGCCCTTCATTCTGGTTTCCAATGTAACGAGGGAGACTTGGGCTATTGCGGCGAGGGCTTCCCCCCTGAATCCCATAGTTTTTATTCTGCCAAGGTCTTCTTCAGAAGATATTTTGCTTGTGGCGTGCCGTTCAAAACACAGGCGGGCATCTATTTCAGACATCCCTATTCCATCGTCTTCAACGATGATTGCTTGCAAGCCCCCTTTTTGAATATGTACTTTAATTGTTTTTGCCTCGGCATCTATTGAATTATCAAGAAGTTCTTTTACCACGTGGGCAGGTCTCTGGACAACTTCGCCAGCGGCAATTTTGTTTATAACCCTTTCAGGCAATAGCCTAATCCGTTGCATCCGTATTCCCTCCATAATATAGAGGTAAAATTATGGAATATCTGTCATAGTGCTTTATGAAACATTAACTTCTTCCTCAATGGATAGTTCTTCCTCATTAAAGATTAAACCTAATTCCTGCAGTTCATCAAGCAGTGGGTTGTAGATTTCTGGGATTACGGGAATGTAGAGTCCCCCGTCCAGTTTAAGCTTTCCTTCCACGAGCAGTCTTGTAATTATTGCCACTGGGATTCCAACGGTGAAAGCGATTGCTGTGTTTTGAGCGTCTTCTCCCACGTGATACATAGACCCTTTCCAAAGCATCTTCTTTCCCTTAGTGGTTTCATATTCAATTTCTTCCTGTATGATGACCATGTCTTTGTCTTTCGGGTTGAGCTTCCATTTTTGTCTTAGCAGGCTTTCAAAGACATCTGGGACTGTTGGAGACTTTCTGTGAGCAATGAGAAGGATCTCATCTAATAAGCCCAACCATTTAATTCGGTATATATCTTCTGGTGTTGCTCCCATCTGGCGAAGTTTTCCTTCCACATCATCTGTTCCAAGCAAGGAACTCATTAATTGCCTGTATGTCTTGACCACTTCCGGGACGAACAGGAAAGGGTCTGTTATGCCCGACATAGCTATCAATCGCCACGAAGAAATGAATCCGGGGTATCTAATAGAGCCTCGCCATAATTCATTAATATCAGAGAAGCCATACCAATCTAAATATCTGGAACTGTCGGAGTTTGGATATGCTTCCATCGTTCCTGTTATTGGGTTGTGCATTTGGCGGATGTCGTCAAAGGGTTTTGGATAGGGCAATAGGCGAAGTTTGTGGTTGGAGATATATGCGGTTGTGGAGCGTCCCGCCATTACGACATTTCTGGGAGCCCAAGTGAATTTATATTTCCAAGGGTTGTCTTTGAGGTAGTCTGGATGGACGAGTGCTCCGGCGGCAGTCCTGACTTTCTTTATTTTATAGCCTTTCGACCTCAATTGGTCAATTTTTCTTTTTGCCATTGCGTGGTCTATTCCCGGGTCTGCTCCGCATTCCCCAATTACTGGCACTCCTGCTTTCCGGGCTTCCTCACCCAGTTCTTTTATTTCGCCTTTTATATACGATGCTGTTACGACCGGTTTTCTATATTTTATCGCCAATTTAATAACGTCTGCGTGCATGAACGCTGGGAGCATACTGACCACTACGTCCGCCTCCCGGATATATGGTTCCAGAACCGATGGTCTGGTGATGGACACTTCTACTGCCCTGCCCCGCAAATGCCCGCCTATCCTACTTTTGGCAAGCCTATAGTCCCTGTCCAGAACGATTGTTTCCCCGGCGTGTTTTTCAAGAAGATACTTTATGAGGTAAGGGGTTGAGAGACCGGCTCCCAATACAAGAACCTTCTTCATTAATTTCGTTTTTTTGTAAGTAAAATTAAGCTTATGTTAACAATCATTGCAAATGTAGGGAAGTTATACCAAGTGAGAGATAAAAAGATTGAAGGTCCATTGCGGGGGGACCAGATGAAAGAAGTTCCATACATAGAAAATGCCTTTATTGTAATAGAAGATGGGAAGATAAAGGATTTTGGTTCCATGGCTGAGGTTCCCGACCGTGCCGATAGGTTTTATGATGCTAAAGGTGGCGTTGTGATGCCTTCTTTTATTGATTCTCACACGCACATTGTGTATGTTGGGAGTCGTGAAGATGAATTTGTTATGCGTATTATGGGAATGAGTTATGAAGAGATAGCGGAGCGAGGGGGTGGAATCTTAAATTCTGCGAGGAAATTCAGGGCTGCCTCTAAGGAACAGATAATGGAAGAGAGCCTGCGTCGGCTGGATGAAGTGATTAGGCAAGGCACAGGAGCAATAGAGATAAAAACAGGCTATGGTATCACGCCAGAAGGGGAACTCAAAGCCCTTGAAATAATCAATGAGATTGCGGAGAAATCGCCTATTCCCGTAAAAAGGACGTTTCTTGGAGCCCACGCCCTGCCTTTGGAATACAGAAACAACCGAAAGGCATTTATTGACAAACTGGTCAATGAAGTGATTCCGTATGTGGGCAGGAACAACCTTGCGGACTATTGTGATGTGTTTTGTGAACGGGGATTTTTCACTCCTGAGGAGGCTTTGCGGATTCTGGAAGCGGGCTTGAAATTTGGCTTGAAGCCGAAGGTTCACGGGAATCAGTTAGGGAGGACAGGGGGTGTTCAGGTTGCTGTCCAAGTTGGGGCGGTGTCCGTTGACCACGTTGAGGAATTGGGTGAAGAAGAATTGAATCTTTTGAAGGAGAGTTCAACCATACCTGTTGCCCTCCCAACAAGTTCATTCTTCCTGAAGAAGGGTTATTCGCCGATGAGGACGATGATTGACTATGGGTTGCCTTTGGCTCTGGCGTCTGATTATAATCCCGGAACGACTCCCACGGGAAACATGTTTTGCGTCTGGACACTGTCGTGCTTGTATGGCGGGATAACGCCTCAGGAGGCTTATAATGCAATGACTATTAATTCAGCATTTGCAATGGAACTTGACCCTGGCTATGCTACTATTACTAAGGGGAGCGTCGCTAACCTGATAGTAACCAAGCCACATGTAAAAAATATGGAATACATGCCCTATGCCTTTGGGTCAGACCATATTCAAGATGTGTTAATAAATGGAATAATTTATTAACCGTGTCGCTGAAAGGAATACATTTAACGAATTTTAGAAAATTCAGCAACTTAAAAATCTCTTTTAACAGTGATGCAGTGGCTATCATTGGGGGGAATGCCAGTGGCAAAACAACTATTCTGGAAGCCATATTGCATCTAAGCACAGGGAAAGGGACCCTGCCGGCAAACACGTATGTCAAGAAAGGAGAAAGTTTTTTTAGGATAAAGGGCATTGTTTCTCCTGCTACTGGTGGTCCTCAGTCGGAAGTTTTAGTTTTTTACGATGCTTCTAAAAGGGAAAAGAAAATTCTTGTAAACAAAAAACTAATTTCCAGATTGGCTCAACTTATTGGTTTGATGCCAACTATTTCCCTAAATATGCATTCTTTTCAATGGGTGTGGGGACCTGTGGAGTGGCGTCGTAAGCAAATTGATTTATTGCTTGCCCAAGCAAACAGGACGTATTTAGAAGCCTTGATTAAGCACTATCGTGTTTTGGAGCAACGCAATAAGGCTTTAAGAACCACTAAGGACAGGACTTTGCTTTTGACATACGGACAGGTGCTGTTTGAAACCTCTGAGGTCATCAGGAAACACAGATCTGAGTTAATAGAATCACTAAATGAGATTTCCAAGCAATTGCTGGATCGTCTGATGCCTGATAAAAAAACTGCTTTAAGGTTAAAATATCACTTTCACAACGATGATGACTGGGAAAGCAAGTTGGACAGGGAGATGGAACTTGGCTACACGCTATGGGGAGCCCAAAGAGACCAGATCACATGGGAGGTGGATGGTCAGGACGTGGCTTCTTTCCTGAGCCGAGGGGAGGGTTCTAGGCTCTCTCTGGCAACCGTGGTGGCAATGTGGATATGGCTGAGCAAGCACCGGGGAAAGGTAACATTCCTTGTGGATGACTGGGAAGCGTTTCAGGACAGGAAATATCTTGATGCCGTGCCTTCCTTCTTGCTTGAAGCGAAGCCTCAGAATTCAGCAATTTTCCTTGCATCGTTAAATAAACTGTCGGGAAGTCGTTGGCAACAGGTGGTGTTGTAATACTATAGCTAGTTAACCCTTAATGGTTACACGAAGTCCATGAGATTCCTCTTAGTTTTTTTCATTATAAACTTCTTTGCCTACTTGACGTCGAAAGTTCCATACACTTCCATAAAAGTTATGGCGAAGTTGACCTAATTGGTCATAGGTGAAGGAATAGGCAGTGTGCAGAGTGTCCAAGGTTAGGCTCCATGATGAAATCCAGCCTGTGTAGTACCCAAATTAGGAATTCTAAATTGCGGTTAACCACCTGTAACACACCTAATTTTGTTTATATTTTAATATGC
>JAADEI010000072.1 GCA_013153515.1 Chlorobiota bacterium
ATCCAATCTTTATGAAATATATCGGTAATGGTTCAGAATATGCCAATGACTTTGTTAAAACAACAGATGGAGCCTATGTCCTTGTGGGAGGAACGGACCTTGGCGGCACGGATAGTGGGGCAATATATGTCGTTAAAGTGGATACGAATGCCATGACCGTTCATTGGTCATTCTATCTGAATGGGACAACCGATTCAAGGGAAGAGGCACAAGCAGTTATCCAACACTCTTCAGGCAATCTTATAATCGTTGGTTCTGACTCTATAAATGGCACGCGGAATTGGGATGGATTTGTTATAGCATTGGATTTAAATGGTAATGTTTTATGGCAGAAGGCTGTAGGCGGGTCGGGAAATGACTATTTCTATGATGTCGTTGAAGCCTCAAATGGAAATATAGTTGTAGTCGGTTCAACTGATTCATACGGCGAAACAGGAACAGATGTCTATCTCGTTGTTCTTGACCCAGCAACCGGAAACATAATAAATGCCTACACTTATGGTCAGAATGGGGGATGGCTTAATGTAACGTACGACGAAGGAGCCTTCGCTATTTCAACAGTGCCATCCGGAGGATATGTGATAACAGGATATTATTTCAATGTTGTCAATTTTACTGAAGTTCAGGATGTCATGATCCTTCGCCTTAATAGCTCTTTTGATGTGGTATGGGCAAACAGATTCTATATGGGGTCTTTGGAGATGGGGCGTGGAATTGATGTTTCAGGCAATACTGTCTATGTCGCCGCTTGGGGAAATATCAATCTGGCACAAATCGTTGGACTCGTCCTCGGTGTTAATCTGTCCAGTGGCTCCCTACAGTGGGCTTGGGAATATACCGGCGTTTCATATTCTTTTTTCTATGATGTTGAGGTTTCACCTTATGGACCTATTTTCAGCGGGAACAGAGGAGATTTATCTAACTGGGCCGCTTATCTGGTTAAAACTGATAATATAGGCAGGGTAGCAGGGGCTTCCGGATTCTGCGATATGATAACACCCACTGTAAATGAAGATAATCTTGATTATGTGAGAAAGACCGGTGGAAACACAACAAATCCAAACTTCACTAAGACTGCCCTAACATCTACTATTGGTACTGAGGTTGGACAGGATACAATTTGTTTGGTCAGGGAATGTGGGAGAGTGGATTCAGTACTGTCAGTATTCTCTGGTTGTGGCGGTGATACTTCAGGATATGCATATTATTTCATCAATGGAGGCAATCCACCATTTACTCACCATGTTGCAGGACAAACCTTCACAGGCGACACGGTCGGTCCGCTTCCCGCCGGAACATATGTTGATACTATTGTTGATCAATACGGATGTGTAATAATAGACACATTCATTATCACGGAGCCCACACCTCTATCCGCTTCCATAACAACATTTCAAGAACCTCTATGTTTTGGAGATAGCACTGGATGGATAAAAGTTTCTGTCTCTGGCGGAACACCACCCTACACACACATTTGGTCAAACGGTATGACCGGAGATAGCATATTTAACCTACCTGCAGGAACCTATACAGACACAGTCAAAGATGCCAATGGATGCCAAACAACAGTTACAATAACCTTAAACCAACCACCACAATTGGTAATAACCCTTGACTCTCTGGTTGACCCAACAAGTTGCATTTCACCTGACGGATGGATTAAGATAACTGCCAGTGGCGGAACATCTCCTTATTTGTATTTTTGGAGCAATGGGAACACAACAGATAGTGCTACTGGACTCTCTTTTGGACCTCACGTTGTCGTCGTCACAGATGCTAATAACTGCACGGCTTCAGACACTTTTACTTTGAACCCACCTGACACACCTGTCGTAATCGCTGTATCAGTGATTCCACCTTTGTGCAACGGCGACTCAAACGGAATGGTAATTGTTCACGTGGATAGTGGAACCTCACCATATACTCACGTATGGAACCACGGTGTTTCGTTCACTGGCGATACAATAGATACCCTCACAGGAGTTTATGCTGGCACTTTCATTGACACTATAACCGATGCCAACGGATGTCAAACAAGCATTACCGTTACCGTAACGGAACCCGACCCATTATCTATATCTCTCTCGGTGCAAGATGTATCTACCTGTAATGGTAACGATGGAGTTGCAAAGGCTACTGTTTCCGGCGGAACACCACCTTATAGTTATTCTTGGAGCAATGGGGCCACAGGTGATTCCAGTGGAGGCTTAACTGCTGGAACCTACAGCGTGATTATTACCGATGATAATGGATGCACAGATTCAGTGCACTTCGTTATTAATGAGCCACCCAAACCAATCGTTTCATACAAAGATTCTTTGCTTTCCTGCTCTCCACCTGCTTTCGCCATTGCCGTGTTAACCACCGGTGGATTGCCGCCTTTTGTGATAACTATAAATGACACCATTTCAACAGATTCCTTACACTTGCAATTGCCACCAGGAACATACAATTTGATCCTTATTGATACCAGAAACTGTCCTGATACAATATCTTTCGTAATTGATTCGCCAAGCATCCCTACTGCAAATGTCCTCCCAGATATTGACACAATAAAAGGAGGAGATACTATTGTTCTCGAGGGTCAGACAGACGGGGTCTCATGGTGGTGGGCTCCCGGACAATTCCTTGAGGATTCAACCGATATGGTCACTTCTGCTTTCCCTCATAGCACAATGACTTATTACTTCTATGCTCTCAGTGCCGATGGGTGCCTCGCCCTAGACAGTGTTATTATCTATGTTGAAATTGAACCGACCGTGTTCATTCCAACTATGTTTTCGCCTAATGGAGATGGCATAAACGATGTTCTCTACGTTAGAGGGTTCCTTAACTCAATGGTCTTCAGGGTTTTTGACAGATGGGGCAACAAAGTCTTTGAAACAACCGACCAAGCCATCGGTTGGGATGGAACATTCAACGGCAGACCTCTAAATGTAGGGCTATACGCCTACTTCTTTGAAGGGGAATTAATCAATGGAGAGAAAGTAACTAAAACAGGTTACATACTGCTTGTCAAGTGATTAGCAAAAATCCGTAATTTTGACACAGAGATTTGCTAAAAAAGCAATATGAAGAAAAAAATTTTGGGACTGTGGGTGTTTGCGTGTTTGTTAAATGTTTCTTTGGTGCATGCTCAGACTTCCGTTAGGTTCGTCAGAGTGTTTGGTGATATTTCATCTTCGTTTATCATTTCTCAAGATATGTATTATGCATACGACGTTAATTATAACCCGACAGATTCAGGATATCTTTTATCTGGCCTAGCTGCATATAACGTTGGTACATTTCTTCCTCAAATGGTTCAGCAAATGTTTGTGGTTAGAACAGATAAGTATGGATTTCCACATTGGATTATAGGTCTGGATAATAATGGTGGTCCTGACTATGGTTATGGGAGCATATTTACTTCAGATGGAAATATTGTTGTAGTAGGGACAACGAGATTGGGTGGTTCATCCACATCTTATGCAAGTATAGTTAAATTGTCAGGCAATGGTAATTCAATTCTATGGGCTAAATATTTGAGTTCTACAGTTAATCCTCTCGACTCTTCAGTAGCAATAGATGTTATTGAACATTCTTCAGGAAACTATATTGTAGTTGGTTATGACAGCACCGCCTCAAATTTAGGAAACGGACTTGTCTTTGCTGTTGACCCATCTGGCAATATGCTATGGCATAGTTCCATAGGCACTTCAACAGACAAAGAAGTATTTGTAAGTGTTGTTGAGGCACATAATGGTAACATTATAGCACTTGGTGTTAAAAATACAGATTTATATTTAGTAGAAATTGATCCTGCTACAGGAAACGTTTTGACAACTGTAACATATACTTTCCCCGGATATCAGGTTGTAAACGGTGGTAAATCTACTATAATTAAAAATCCTGCCGGCGGGGATTTTATCATAGGTTCTCTTTTTATGCCAATTCCACCAACTACCTATATGTTTGCCCTCTCAATAGATAATTCATTTAGTATTCAATGGACACGAATGTATCAAGGTGCAGGCACAAATCCTAATGTCAGAGGCTTTGATATTGCCTTGGGACCAAATAATACTTTATATTGTGTTGCGACAGCGCCTCCCCCAGGAAATATTGGACAAACCTTATTAGCACTTATAGCATTGGATCAAAACACAGGGAATGTGTTATGGACTAGGCACATTGACGATATATTCACTTCAAGCTTTATAGGCGCAGGAATTGATATGACACCGACAGGCCCAGCAATAGCAGGTTGGCACACAGAGATAAATTCTTCCGGTGGTATAGGTGTTCAAGCTGCCTACCAAGCTTTATTAGTTAAAACAGACTTCAATGGCTTAGTAGCTAATACCGTTGATACATGCTTTATAATTGATGGTGCAATAACAAGTAGTACATTAACACCTACCACTGGCAGTGGAGGTTCCAGAATGCAATACTTGCAAATAAATTCCATGACAGTTAATATATCTACTCTTTCAAGCCATGATTCAGTTTGCGTATTCTTAGAAAATTGCAACGGCGTAATAGACTCAGTAAAAACAGATTCAGCCCTGTGTTTCGGAGATACCTCAGGCTACGCCTATTACTGGATTAGCAACGGAACACCTCCATTTACTCACCATCTCTCTAGCGGGCAAGTTTTCACAGGAGACACAGTTGGACCACTGCCTCCGGGAACATACATTGACTCAATCGTTGATGCCAATGGATGCGTGTTGATAGATACGTTTACAATTTTTGCTCCTGACACTGTTAAAATCTTGCTTGATAGCTTGTTCCCACCAACGGCTTGCGGCACAACAGACGGATGGATAAAAATCACCGTTACCGGAGGAACAGCACCATATACTATCTCTTGGTCCAACGGAATGACAGGCGATAGTATCTTCGGACTTGGGCAGGGCACATACATTGTTACTGCAACCGATGCCAATGGTTGCTTCGCTACCGATACATTCATATTAAACCCACAGAATGGACTGTCTGTTTCCGTCACTTACTCTAACCCGCTGTGCTATGGAGATAGTACTGGATGGATAAAAGTAACTGTCTCAGGCGGCACTCCGCCGTATACACACGTGTGGTCCAACGGAATGATCGGTGATAGCATTGCCAATTTGTTAGCTGGAACATACATTGACTCAATCTATGATGCCAGCGGATGTTGGATAATGGATACTATCACTCTGGTTGACCCCCCTCAACTTGTCCTTTCCGTCGTGGATTCGGCTCTCCCCTCAACTTGTGGAGGCAGCGATGGATGGATAAAGGTCCAAGCAACAGGCGGAACACCACCAATCACCTATACTTGGTCCAACGGAATGACCGGCGATAGCATATTCGGGCTCCCCTCAGGAACATATGTAGTAACGGCAATTGACTCCAACGGATGCTCTGTTTCAGACACGGTGAGCCTCGTAGACCCCAATTCACCACAGATATTAGGAACAGAAGTTCAACAGCCTATATGTCATGGCGACTCCTCAGGTTGGATATATGTTCAGGTCTCAGGCGGCACACCACCATATACACATAACTGGTCCAATGGCATATCTACAAATTCAGACACTCTTTATAATGTCCCCGCCGGAACATATACCGATACGGTAGTTGATGCCGCAGGATGCATAGCCATAATTACTGTCACAGTCCCTGAACCAGACCCAATACAAATTACCTTAACTACGACAGACCCATCCTCCTGCACCACACCAGACGGACAAGTGGTAGCTACTGTCTCGGGAGGAGTGCCTCCATACATAATAGCGTGGAGCACAGGAACTATAGGAGACACATTGAAAAATGTGGGTCCCGGAACATATACCGTCTACGTGAGAGATAGTCTTGGATGTATTGATTCTGCAATAGCAGTTCTTTCCAGCCCGGACGCCCCAACCATCTCTATATCCGAAGAACTAATATCCTGTTCACCGCCTGCCTATGAAGTTTCTGTAAATGTTACAGGAGGCAAACCACCATACATAGTCTATTGGGGCACTTATGACACTACTATCCTCTTAACAGATACCTTGCCACCAGATACATACATAGTTATTCTGCAGGACCTAACCGGTTGCCTCGCTTATGATACTCTATATCTCCCTATGCCAGACACTGTTTGGGCAATTGCCTACCCACCATTGGACACCATTGCACCGGGAGACACAGTCCAACTCATCGCGGAAACAAACGGCGGAATATGGTGGTGGAGTCCCGGAGAATACCTCAATGATTCCCTGTCCTTAACGCCAATTGCACAACCAATCGTAACAACAATGTTCTACTTCTATAGTTATAATGCTCAGGGATGCTTTGATATGGATTCTGTCCTTATTGTTGTAGAAGGGGACCCAATAGTTTATTTCCCTGACTACTTCTCACCTAACGGCGATGGTGTAAACGACCTCTTTAGACCAGTCTATTGGGGCGATGTGGAAATCATCTGGAGAGTTTACAACCGTTGGTCTGAAATAGTTTTTGAAGGCACTGAATCAGAAGCATGGGACGGCACCTACAACGGCAGACCTCAACAAATGGATTCCTATGTCCTCGTGGCATTTATTACACCAAGACAGGGGGCTCAGAAGGGACAAACCACCAAGATTGTTAAAAACATACTGCTTATAAGGTAATAGCAAAATCATAGTCCAATGAGAAAATGCTTAGTGGTTTTAGGAGTTTTGACGGCCCCTCTGATGGCTCAAGACATCCACTTCAGTGCAATCACCGCAATCAGAACATACTTTAACCCCGCTACTACCGGTTTGATGGAAGCAGATTTCAGAATCGGTGCAGGATACAGAGACCAATGGAGACCAGTTGTGTTGCCCTACACCACGGCAGTGGTCTTTGGGGACGTAGCCCTTGCAAGAGGAAAACTCTACAATGGTTGGTTCGGGGCAGGTCTGAGTGCTACACTAGATAGAGCAACTCCTTACCTTAAATGGAACCTATTCAACTTAACCGGTGCATACCATCAAATCCTCGGCGGGGACGGAAACGCCGTGTTGAGCATAGGATTAGGTTTAGGATATTATACAAGAACATTCACAATCACAGACCTATACTCAGAGCAACAAATCACCCCCGATGGACCAAATAGTACTTTGCCCTCAGGAGAAGCCTTTGAATCTAATCAAATTTCATACATAGACCTGCAAGGTGGGGTAATGCTTACTTATAAAGTTTATGACCACACATTGTTCTTCGGATTAACATTCAAACACCTCAATGGTCCAAGGGAATACTTCTTTGATCAAGAGAATAGGAGACGGCTCAACCCCAATGTGTTTATGGGAGCTGAAATAATGCTTTCTAAAGATATGTGGTCAGGATGGTCAATTAAACCATTCGTTTTTTATCAATATCTGTCAGCCGCTCAAGAACCATTGATAGGATTATATATGAGATATTTACATTCTTTGCGAAATCCAATGTTAGCATTTGAGTTTGGGGCATGGTGGCGAGCACCCTCCAGAACAATAGCACCTTCTGTACGGTTTCAATACGAAGGATTTATCATAACTTTTTCCTATGATATTAATATAGCACAAGTTAAACAAGACCTTATGTTATCCGCCGGTCCAGAAATTTTTATTGAGGTTTCATTCCCCATGCCCAGCAAGAGAGGAATGGGAACATTGACTTGCCCACGGTTCTGATTTTTATAAAATTATGTAACTTTGCAAAGGATAAAAATGCCAGTAGTATGTTAAGATTGATACTTTGGGTTGCCTTAGTGGGGGGAGTGATGTGGCTCTATAGCTGTAAATCAGCCGATAAAGCCGCAACTTCCCAGGTGGAACAGGAGATCCAACAACCAAAGGAAGAAATGGTAAAAGCAGAATTATCCGAAAAAGCAGATAAGCTACTCCAAGAATTAGAAAGGGAACGTTTGATAAGAGGTGAGACATGGGACCAATATAAACCTTCACAACAAATAGTAGAAAAGTATGGCTTAACGCAAAAAGGCGATAAGTATTATGTTAGGCTGGCTTTGAGGATAGATCCTGCTAAAGGTGCCAAACTGGAGAAAGCAATGCAAGAGCTGGGAGCTCAAGTTCATATTAGAGCTGGAACTATCTGGACAGTTTCCGTCCCAGTAAATAAGTTTTTTGATTTAACCACTTTGGATGGCGTGATGTTTGTTGACCTATCCGAAGTTCACATCATTAAATAACAAAATTTTTAGATGCAGAACCCTGAATTTATCTGATATATTTAGTTTGTTGCGGGGAATAGTTTCATATTAAAGGTTTGTTTTGCATCCCCATCCGTCTTATATATCTATAGACAGAGTCTAAAATTTGATGAGCGATTTGTAAGACCATATATCCGTGTGTTAATGGAATTAGAGGATCTTCGTCGTTGATAATACAGTTCAGAAAGTGTCTGAGCTCAGCCCGGATAGCGTCTTGGTTGTTTATTTTGAGTGTATAGGTGTAGGCTAATTTTCCTTCACCAATATCAAGAATCTCACTGTCAATGAAAAAATGTGAGTAATCTTCTTGTTTCAAAGGGGAGATAAACTTAACTCGTCTCCTGCCAAGGTCCATGTTAATGAGTCCGTTTTTTTGATATATATGAAAACGCCGTTTTTTCCTGATAGCAAATCTGCTCACTGACATATATGACACCAAGCCATTATCAAATTCAAGATATGCACTGACTATGTCGGGTTGCGAAGTCACTACGCTCATTCCAGTGGCATGGACATTCATAATTGACCCAGGGGTCAAACTCAAAATCAGGTCAATGTCGTGGGTCATTAGGTCAAGGACCACTGAAACATCAGTGCCCCGACTTGTGAAGGGGGCAAGCCGTTGGGTCTGAATATATAAGGGAGTTTCAATGATTTGTTGGGCAGATATAAAAGCGGGATTAAATCGTTCCACATATCCCACGTGGGTCTTAATCCCTGCCTCCTCAGCTAAGGCCGCCATTTCCTGAGCCTGTTCAAGGGTCTCCGCCATCGGCTTCTCAATAAACACGTGGATATGCCTCTTTATGGCTTTAATAGCATAGTCATAATGCGTATGTGTGGGAGAAGCGATAACAACTGCTTCAACATTATCAAGAAGCTCCTCAGGGCTATCAAATACCCGTATTCCTTCCCGCTTGTATTTTTCCTTTACGTTTTCAGAAGTGTCATATATGCCAATAACTTCCGCTTCTGGAATCCTCAACAAGTGATACAGGTGCCTGCCTCCAAGCTTCCCCACACCAATAACACCAACCTTTATTTTTCTTTCGGTCATTTCTTCTTTCTCCGCATCAGGTCGTAAGCCACAGGAGTCGCAATGAATATTGATGAGTATGTTCCCACTAAGACACCGATAAGAAGGGCGAAGGAGAACCCTCTCAGAACTTCACCACCAAACAAGAAGAGAGATAGGATGGTTAGAAGAGTGGTTAAGGAAGTGATCAGAGTTCGGCTCAACGTGCTGGAAATGGCTTCGTTAATCACTTGGGCGAATCGGGACCTGCCCCTCAACTCTAAGAACTCCCTTATTCGGTCAAAGACAATAACCGTGTCGTTGATTGAGTAACCAATAATTGTCAAGATAGCACCTATAATAGCCTGATTTATCTCCAATGAAAATGGCACTATCCCATGCAAGGCAGCGAAAAACCCAAGTGTTATCGTTACGTCGTGGGCAAGGGCAGCCACCGCACCAACACCAAACTGCCAGTTCCTGAACCTCAAAGCAATGTATCCAAACATTAGTAATAGTCCCAATATCCCCGCTATTATAGCATCTTGACGAATTTCTTCGGCAATCACAGGACCAATCTTCTGAATAGAGACCACATGTGTTCGGATAAATGTTTCGTAGTCTATCTCGCCAGTGATTGATTTTATGCCTTCATAAATTTTGGCAAGGACTATGCTATCTGCCTTCGGGTCCAAGGAATGAGCCATTATGGTCGTCGTAACTTTAACTTGATTGGCACTACCAAAAGTCCTTACTATAGGCTGTTTGCCAAGTGTTTCGGTAAGTTCTTTTCTGATTGTTTCCACTTCCACAGGCTTATCAAATCGCAGAACTATTTCATGTCCACCAAGGAAGTCAACGCCCAGCTCAAAACCTCTTATTCCAATGGCGATGAGGGAGAGCACCACTAACGTGCCAGAAACAATATATGCCTTTTTGCGTTTGCCAAGCCAATCAACCTTGATGTTTTGCAAGATTTGTGTGAACTTGGCTTTTCCAAAGTTTAATATGGACTCTTTTTTATCAAGAATCCATTCAAAGATCAATCTCACCACTAAAACGGCAGTGAACAAGGTTGATAAAATACCAATGACAAGGACTGTGGCAAACCCTTGAATGGGTCCAGAACCAAAGATTAGCAGGATGATCCCCGCTATTAGTGTAGTAACGTTAGCGTCAATGATCGCCCAATAAGATTTCCTAAAACCGTCAATTACAGCTAATCGGAATGACTTGCCCGGCTTCAGCATCTCTTCACGGATACGCTCAAAGATGATAACGTTTGCATCAACAGCCATCCCAACGGTGAGAACCAGTCCAGCCAATCCGGCAAGGGTCAACGTGGCACCCAGTGCCGAAAGAATGCCTATAACATAAATAATGTTAAGCAGTAGGGCGAATATGGTGACCACACCGGCAGTGCCATAGTAGAAAATAGTAAAAATAACGACTATGATGAACCCGATTGCAAGTGCCGTAAGCCCAGCTCTGATGGATTGTTCTCCTAAGGTGGCTCCCACAACCTCCTCTTCAACAATGTTTATGGAAACAGGCAATTTACCACTTTCCAGAATTGTTGCCAGATCCCGGGCTTCCTCAATAGTAAAATTCCCGGAGATGACAGATCGTCCATTGGGAATCTCTGATTCCACCACAGGTGCTGAATAGACCCTATCATCAAGGACAATGGCTATTGATTTACCTATATTTTCCGCTGTGAGCCGTCTCCACAATCGGGCACCACGCTGGTTCATTTCCATCATGACCACTGGACGCCGTGTAACGGGATCAAAGTCCACGCGGGCAGAAACAATAACGTCGCCGGTGAGGGCAGGTTGCCTGCCAGGTCCCCTTGATTTAAGGGCATAAAGAGCATAGATGTTTCCGTCTTCGTCCACTGGTTTAGCACTCCATGCGAACCACAGGTCTCTCGGCAGGATGTTCTTCACCTCGGGAATAGACAGATAGTCATTAACTTTTGCAGTGTCTTTACCTCGCACATATCCCACTACCGGTCCCTTCTGGGCTTCCTGTCCCTCGGCGGTTTGCCTAATAGCCAGACCCATCACTTCGTATAGCGGTTCCCAACCCTCCGGAATGAAAGAAGTGTCGGTCACAGAAGAGGTGTCTTGTGCGATTTGTTGAGTGTTGGTATCAGTGCTGGATTCTGATTCTTCAAGTAAAGAAGGCACTTCCTCTGTTGATTCGGGGGCTTGGAGGTCTGGGGCGGGTTCCAGCACAGGTTGTTCTTGTTCAACTTTCGTAGGGGGGGTAAGAACCTTCTTGAGAACTTCATTCACGTCAACAAGATAGGGTATTATTTCGGCGTTTTCATAGGTTTCCCAGAATTCAAGCCGTGCGGTTGCCTTCAAAATCCTGTGGACCCGTTCTGGGTCGTCAACACCGGGCAACTCAACAAGGATCCGCATTCTGACTGGGTCCATAGTGATAAGCGGTTGAGCAACACCAAACTTGTCAATACGTGTCCTGATAATGTTATATGTCCTATAAAATGCATCTTCCGCTTCCTTTTTTAACCAAATTTTAACTTCTTCATTCGTTGATGCAATGGTTATTTCATCCTTGTTTTCTCGGGTAGCAAAGTATCTTGCCAGTCTAACTGTTGGTTTGCGTCGCTCTATCTCTTGAACAAATGCTTCTATGAAATCTTCCACCTCGCCATTGTAGTATTTTTCAAGAGTGACTTTAAATGCATGGTCAAATAGAGTGTCCCTGCGTGGTCCAGCCAATTCACGCACTAAAGAGGGAATATCCACTTGGAGGGTTACACTCATCCCACCCCGCAAGTCAAGACCTAAATTCAATTCCCGCTCTTTAACGTCCAGATATGTGAACTCAACGAACCCAAGGTCATAAACCACTTCGTCCCGAAGGGAGTCCAGAATCCTTCTTTCCCGCTTCTTTATTAAGTTCTGAATGGAGTCAATGAACTCAATTGCCTTAGCCCTGTCATCGCCGAATTGTTGTTGGATGTATTGTGGGTCAAGGAGATGTTTGTATGGCTTCTCTGCTTCCTCTCGGGCATACTTCTCAACCTTCCTTGCAACAAACGTGAAAGACAGTTGATAAATGCTAACGATAAGCAATAGGACAGCAAAAAATTTAATAAATCCCTTACCTTTCATCGTTTTAGTCAGTTTTTCAACTTACAAACATACGTCAGTTTGAGAATATGAAAGGGTCTGAACGGTTCCCTATGTAAGCCAATAGTACTTTGCAAATTCCCATAGTATTATTCCTGTTGCAACGGCAACATTTAAGGAATGCTTCGTTCCAAATTGAGGGATTTCAACGAACAGGTCGCTTAACTTAATCAATTCATCAGAGATTCCAGAGACTTCCGACCCTACAATGATTGCATATTTTTTATCAGTTTCAGGACAGAACTTGTGGATTGGCACACTGGAATCAGTCTGTTCAAGACATAGAATTTTATATCCCACTTCTTTTAGTGAATTGACTGCTTCAACAGGGTTTTTTACATAGTCCCAATCCACGGACATAGTGGCACCAAGGGCAGTCTTCAAAATTTCCCTGTAAGGAGGTCTGGGAGTTATGCCAGTCAAAATAATTTTCTCTATTCTGAAGGCGTCGGCATTCCTAAATATAGCACCCACATTATACCCGCTTCGGATATTATCAAGCAGGACGAGAACGGGCAACTTGGGGGCTTTCTTGAATTCTTCTATGGAGAGTCGTTTGAGTTGATTGCCCGAAAGTTTCTTTACCATAGGTCAAACACCAAATGTTTTAAGCAGGAGATTTATCCGTGCCCGCATCTTCTGTTTGTCCTTCTCTTCCTTGAAGAACTCTAACAGTTCCTCGTCTGTGGGAACTCGCTTTTCAGTGTTGTAGATATGGCAAGCCACGTCGGCAAGAGCCATCAATTTCTTGCATCTTTTGTTTGTCCACCACCGACACGTCCCATCCTTCAAAAAGAATAGTTTGATTTTATGGGCACCTTCCGATTGTTCAGAGAAGTATTTTAAATTCTCTGGTTCCTTATCAACAAAGTATTTCAACCCTTGTTGATGATATTCTTTCACTGTCATGGCACATTCAATTTAACCGTTTTTCCTGTTTCAACGGAGCGAATTAAGTAAGTCTCAGAAGGCAACTTGACTCTGAAAATTTTATTTGAAGTATTGGATCGAAAGAGTTCTTTCCCTGCAAGGTCATATATGACGACAGGACAGAAAATTAGCAAACTATTATTAATTAACCTAAAGCACTTATTTTGGAAACCAGGCTTACTCACAACGGTTGGTAATTGAGGACAGGAATCCTGAGTTACAACAATTGAATTTATGAATAAGTTGTTCCCATAGTCAGATTTCGCTTCAAGAACTATGCGGAAATTGCCTGGTTGTGGGAAAGTTGAAACACATATTGTTTCCCAATTGAGTGGATTGCTTGGTTCCCACCATTGCGTCCTGTCCAATTCAGTTGTTTGGAGTTCTCTGCCACCACTCTGCCAAATCTTTACTCTGCCTCGGTTTTCAATTTCCAGCCATAGTGCAAGGGAATCGGCATGATAAGGGTCATATTTAGTGTATGCATAAGTAAGCGAAATATATATTGGACGGGATGTTTCGGCAAACCACGGCGTATATAACCAATCTGAGCAAGTGCGACATTCGTAGTCAAAGAATGGCATCATCCAGCCACCTGTGATAGAAGAATCTCTGTCGGGCAGTATGAAGAAAGGAGTCCAGCCATTTTGAAAATCTGGGTTCCAACTTTGCAGGAGATGGACTGTTTGAAGGGTTCCGTCCCATTGCCACGGCATAGCAAAAGGTTGGCTTTGGATATATAGCGGGAAAGACAAGTGATTATCTGTGGAGTCTGGGTCTGGTCTGTTCCCAAACACACTAAGTTGAATGTTCAATATCCCAGTGTCAGGAATTGAATATATCAAAAACACTGTGTTTAGTCCATCATTAAGAGAGGTTATTATTGTGTCATATATGGCAAATTGGGTTGATTGGAGTGATATGAATAATGAATCTGGCGGGGAGGTCAGGTTAGTGTTCCATTCAACAAGCAATTGCAGTTCAATTGAGTCAGGGGGAAACAGGCTTTTAACATTTAAGCCTCTGAGAATCAAGTTATCAAAAGGGAATGATTGTCTTTGGGCAGTAATCCAATTTTTATTCCTTCCCGCAATGTTCTGTTTGAGTTTCAGAACCTGTTGATGGCTTATGAACCAAGGGCAGGAAGAATCTGGGAGTAATAGCACGTTATGGAAAGGCGGAGTTTCATCGCAATCTGTTCCAAATCCGCAGGAATCAACTGAGGCAACAGGCGATATGTCACAGATGCCATCGCCTTCAAAGGAGCAAGTTGTGGAATCAAGCCCTTCGCACAGTTCGGAAAGGGGAGGTTTCGCTTGATTAAGCAGAGAAAGAAGAGCAAGGGGGATTGAAAAATTGTTCAAGTAGCGATAGTCAATAGCAAATCCCAAATTATTAGGGACTATGCCGAAAGGCGTGTCCAAACGGGCTATCCAAATGTTGAGGATGTGTTTCGGGGAGATGGGGTCGACGCCACCACTTGCCGAACTTGCCACTTCTTGAAGTGAAAAATCACGAAGAGATGAGCCATGGATTGCAACTGGAAGATAGATAGGGTTCCCGAATTCATCCCTGCGGGCGGGGGCGAACCGAATGGAAGGGATTGATGCAACGGACTGTTCCCAAGGAAACAAGTTGGTCGTGTCAAGGGAATTGTAAACTTTATTCAACGTATCAAGCCAGTTATATATGTCTGAGGGCACAATAGAGAAAGTGTCTCTGAGAACATGGACAACGATTGGGATTTCAAGCGATGAAGTCTCTGTTATCCACCACGGACTCTGTTGGGCTTGCGCACTTGCCCATGCAAATGTAATCAATAGCCATCTGCCGTTCATCTAAGGAGTTCTTAGTCGGTCTCTTATTAAGTCTTCTAACTTGAAGTCTAAATTAAGAGTGAAAGTGATACGACGCAAAATTCGGGCGGGGGCGGACATCTGTGTCCTGTCTGGGGGGCACGGCAACACGCCACATAATCCGTCTTCTATGTTTTGAGAAACCACTAAGGGGATGTGCAAAGCGAAAACGTCCTCTTTCCCTACGGTTATCCCCACTTCATACCCGTTGTTGAGGGATACTGAATCCTGCCATGCACCTATGTTAGCAAACACCCTGATTGGGAATTTGAAGGGCATGTCTGCATATAGTTTGAATGCCAGTAGCCATTTGTCGGCACGCAGGTTAGTGGGCGTTAGGAAACCACCATCTTCTATGTAAACTTGCTTGGAGTATAAGACACTACTTCTTGATAGTATTGTGGGCATTGCCCTTGAAAGGTAATAGTGGGAGAAGAAGAAGTCTTGGTATCCAGCCCATGAACTAATAGTGAACCGGGGGTCTATCATGGTTTCTGAGTTGAAAGGCATGAATCCGGCGAAGGCACGGATGCCAACGTCTTTCCCTTTCTTGTTGTATGTAACGTTATAGTTTCCTGAGAGGGATATTCTGGCGAAAGATTGCCCACCTGAAATGTCTGCCTCAAATGACCATGGGTTGAAAGACGATTGCCATTTTCTGGAGAAATTGATTTGTCCAAACCACTTGGATTGTTTGTCTGTTCCTCGGGCAAGTTCAATCCAGTGTGCATAGGCGTGAAAGAACGTAAACAGAGGTTTATGCCATGAGTCGGGGTCAAAGGAAATTTTCAGGTAGGGGCTCACCCGCCCGTATCTGTTAAAATTATCTATGCCAAATGTTCTGCCTTCAACACCCAGTTTAATGTAGTGAACAGGCTTATGGAACCCGGGATACCAGTAATAGCCTATGTTTCCCGTCCCTACGAATGTTTGAGATTTTAAGGCTAAGGCGGGCAATAAGGAGAATTCAAATCGCTCACCCGTTAATAGGAAATTGTTAAAATGGACACCTATCCAGATGCCGTCGGCAGTGTTCCAGCCAATAAAGGGAGTTAGTCCCACATGGTATCTTTGAGGTCCATCTATGCCCCCCAAAAGTCTTAATGATAGTTTTCTGCGTGTCCATCTTCTTTTGCGATTGACCCTGAAAAGATTGTCTCGGTATGATTCCTCTGGCACAACAAATGGGGCGATTTGTGGATTAATAACTAATTTGTCGTAATCGCCAGCAGGAAAAATGACTTCAATAGCATCATCTTTCATCATATCAGGATGGACGTCATACCACTGTTGGGCAACAATTGAATCATTTTTATATGCCACGACATAGATTGGACTGGGGATTCCGTTTCGGCTTCCTATATATAAGGTTCTGAACTTTCTGTTTCCTATTTTAAGAGTGTCTGGGGTCACCCAGATGAAATACCAATCGGGGAGTCGTTCTGTTTTCAACACGTAGTCAAATAGCCAAGGGGCTTCCACACCTGCTTTCTGGAAGGACCTTATCAGAGCAGTGTCATCGGGATGTTTCAAATGCCAGTCTTTGTAGAAGGTTTGCATTGCTCGGTCTAATTTTTCTCTGCCTATTGCACCCTCAAGGACTTGAATCCACAAAGGAACTCTCATATAGATCATTGTGCCATAGTTCAGTTCAGAATACTTCTCTGCCCTTAGGTTGAGCGGTTGGTCCAAGCCGAATGACCTGAGCAGTTCAGAGGCGAATTCTGATGCTAATGCAGAAGTGTAATATACTGAGGCGTTTGGGAGTTTGTCTGATTTTATCTTTATTTGTCCCATAGTGGTTTTTATCTTTTTGTTCGAGAGGGAAGTGTTGTCATATCCATAGCGAGATTCCATATATCGCCATTCATAATAAGAATTTATTCCTTCGTCCATCCATGGATAGATTCGTTCGTTGATGCCAAACATTCCCATGAACCAATTGTGTCCTACTTCATGGGCAATAACTCGTTCCACCATATATCTGCTTGTCAAGCCAGGGGATATGATTGTTATCATTGGATATTCCATTCCGCCACCTGCTTTAAGGGGACCTTCCACGGCAGTTGCCTGTGGCCATGCATATTCACCTATCCACAAAGAGAAGTAATAAAGCGAACTGTCAATATATAGCACTGCACTGTCCCATGATTGATAATTCTGAGGCAAGAAAGCGGTCCATGTGTCAACAACTTTCCCAGAAGGTAGGGTTACTTGACTTTTCTGGACAAACCATCTTTTGTCAGCGAACCATGCGAAGTCGTGCACGTTATGAGCCACCCATCTCAATCGTTTCTTGGTTTTAGAAGAAGGAGGGGTTTTCTTTAATGAATCAATGAATTTGTCATGCTTTGTTTCATCTTTCTTCGCCAGTTCTCTTAATTTTTTGATTGTTTCATTTGTCCAATTTATTCGTTGGTTGAGCCACTGTCTTTCAGTTTCTGTTTTTAAGACACCTGTTGCCAGCACGACATAATTGCTTGGAACTACTATCTCAACTTCATAGGTGCCAAACTCACCGTAGAACTCGCCAATGTCCCGATAGGGGAGCAGGTGCCAGCCCTCGTGGTCAAACACAGCGATTCGTGGATACCATTGTGTGATGGCGTAGGAATGTCCATCCCTGCCCAATCGTGAGAAAGCGTAAGGAATCTTCACTTCAAAGGGGGTTGAGATAGTAACACTGTTGCCGGGTTTTAGGGGTTCAGGCAATGGAACTTTCACTATGTCGGGGTCGTCGGTTAATTCCCAAGGGACTGGCTCGCCATTGACCTCAAAAGCCAAGCCATACAACGCACCTCGCTCGTCTTTGTCTGCAAATAGATATTCCAAGTTGCCCGCTTCCATTTGCTCTCGGGCATAAGCGGAGGTATTGTCTCTGAAAGCGTTTGGATAGACGTGAAAATATAGCGTATCCAAGGAGTGCGGACTATTATTGTGGTAGATTAGGGTCATGGAGCCAAGAAGTCTATGTTGTTCGTCATCCAACTCAACTTGAATTTTGTAGTGGACTCGTTGTTGCCAATAAGCATTATTGCCATATTGTTGACCAGATAAGTTTAAAGAAATCCCTAGAAAAAAAAGTGTAAAGTACAATCTATTGACCATCGTACTGA
>JAADEI010000016.1 GCA_013153515.1 Chlorobiota bacterium
CTGCCCGGTGGTGCAACTGGCAGCACGTCAGGTTTTGGTCCTGAAGGTTCCAGGTTCGAGTCCTGGCCGGGCAGCAAAGGAATGGTTCCGGAATGGCAGGCTTAGAACGAATTGAGTTGTTCGCATGTAATGCTTCCAAAGAGTTTGGTGAGAAGATCGCTAATTACTATGGTAAGCCTTTAGGCGCGTTAGAGATCAAGCAATTTGCAGATGGGGAGATTCAACCCAGGTTTTTGGAGTCCATTCGTGGGGCTTATGTCTTCGTTATTCAATCTACCTATGCCCCTGCCGATAATTTAATGGAATTGCTTCTTACTATTGATGCGGCGAAGCGTGCATCGGCAGGCTACATAACTGCTGTTATCCCTTATTTCGGTTATGCTCGTCAAGACAGGAAAGATAGACCGAGAGTGTCCATAGGTGCTAAATTAGTCGCAGACCTCTTGACCACCGCAGGAGCCAATAGGGTGATGACTATGGACCTGCATGCAGGACAGATTCAAGGATTTTTTGATATTCCCGTTGATCATCTCGATTCATCTTACATTTTTATTCCCTACATAGAAGAGCTTGGATTGGATAATTTAGCATTTGCAGGACCTGACTTAGGTGCTAGTCGTCGTGCTAGACATTACGCTCAGTTCTTTGATAGCGATATAGTTTTTGCAGTCAAGTTTAGGAAAGAAGCGAACAAAGTGGAGGAAGTTAATATCATCGGTAATGTGAAAGGCAAAAATGTTATCCTTGTTGATGATATTGTTGACACCGGGGGAACACTGATTAAAATTGCTACTGAAATAATGGATAGAGGGGCTAAATCAGTGCGAGCATTTGTTACCCACCCTGTGCTTTCAGGGAACGCCACTGAAAAGATTGAGAAGTCTCCATTAGATGAATTGGTCGTTACCGACACAATCCCTCTGAAAAGACCATCTCACAAGATAAAAGTGTTGAGTGCGACGCCTCTATTTGCCAGAGCCATGCGTCATGCTCACGAATCACGCTCCATTGATTCATTGTTTATTTTTAATAAGGTTGGATCTAATGGATAAATAAAATGATGTGTTGTCATGAAGGTAATAGAAATAAAAGCGGAAGAAAGAACAGATTTCGGGAAGAGAGCAAGCAGAAGGGCACGCCGAGAAAAGAAAATCCCTGCTGTAGTATATGGCCCTGATACAGAACCAAAGCACATTTACATTTCGCACCATGATGCAGAGGTGTTAGCCAAGCAGGATAAGGCTTTTATCTCTAAGATTGATTTGGGCGATAAGCAATATGAGGCAATCGTTAAAGAAATTCAGTTTCATCCTGTGACCGACGAGGTTCTTCATGTTGATTTTCAAACCTTTGTCAAAGGGCGTCCCATCACCTTGGAAGTTCCTGTTGAATTGGTGGGCACGCCGGAAGGCGTTGTCAAAGGTGGTGTTCTAATCAGGAAATTAAGGAAAGTTAAAGTTCAAGTTCTACCCGAACAACTAAAAGAATCCATTGTTTTAGATGTTTCAGGACTTGACCTCGGACAGTCCCTGCGAGTGGGAGATATTAAAATGGAAGGTTGGCGGATATTACACAGGCCGGAAGTGCCAGTAGCTACGGTTGAAATCCCACGTAGGTTATTGGCTCAGATGAGGGAACAAGAAGAGTCCAAGTAAGAGCGTGGATTGATTGAATAGTGCCCAGTAAAAAGATAGTTTTTGGCTTGGGAAATCCTGGTGTGGAATATCAATTCACACGTCATAACATAGGTTTCTTAGTGGTTGATGATCTAGCTAATAGGTATGGTGCTAAGTGGAAACATAAGTTTAATTCATTATATGCTGAGGTCACAGAAAAGCATGTGAGAATAGTATTAGTTAAGCCTTTAACATATATGAACCTGAGCGGTAGTGCCGTTGCCCAATGGATTCACTATTACAAATTCCCATTAAGTGATATTCTCGTTGTCGTTGATGATGTTTCGCTACCATTTGGAACTGTTAGATTTAGGCGGAAGGGTGGTCATGGTGGGCACAATGGATTGAAAAGCATTATCTCTGCTCTTGGCACTGACGAATGGGCTCGTATGAGGGTCGGGGTTGGTAGTCCGCCACCGGGAATCCCTCTCGTCAATTGGGTCCTTGGGGAATTCACAAAACAAGAAAAGGAAAAATTACCAGACCTGTTGAACTATTGTGCCGATGCCGTGATTTCATGGGCATTGGAAGGATTTGAAAGGGCGGCAAGCAGGTTTAATGGAGCTGGGATAAGGTAGCAAACCATTAGTTAGTAAAGGATACTACTATTATGGCTATTTAGGATAGTTCAATGGAAAACTGCTTGGGTAGTCCCTAGGAAATTTCGAATCAAGTTTCTTTCTGAAATATGTGTTGTTTTCCATATGTAGATACCACTTCCATGTATCTATAACCATGTCTTTAACTAAGAGTTTGGGCTCCCAACCTAAAATTCTTCGGGCTTTATCAAATGATGCATAGATTTCGGCAACATCCCCTGGACGGCGTGACCCAATAGAGTAGGGAACTTTAACGCCTATGTACTTTTCAAATGCTTTAATTACTTGAAGAACAGAAAGACCTGTTCCACTACCCAGATTGAAAACCTCATAGGTGGGCTTTTGTTTGAGCATCCATTGAAGGGCTAAAACATGTGCTCTCGCTAAGTCCAATATGTGTATATAATCGCGAATTGGGGTTCCATCATGAGTGGGATAGTCAGAACCATAGATTGTAAAAGCGGGCAACCTTCCCGTTATCGCTAACATAATTCTGGGGAAGAGGTTTTCCGGCTCCCCTACTAAGGGTTCCCCTATTTTGTATGACTTATGTGCCCCTACTGGATTAAAGTATCTCAGAGATACTGTATGTAATTTTTTAGAATACATTGAGACATCTTTTAGGATAAGTTCTGATATTTGCTTTGTTCTGGCATAGGGCGATTTAGCCTCTTTAAATGGGGCATTTTCGGTCACGGGCAATTCATCTGCATCACCATATACGGAGCAGGAAGACGAAAATAGAAACATATTTATATTATTAGATGTGGATTCAAGTGCTTTAAGTATGTTTATTAGGCTTGTTACGTTATTGTGAAAATATAACATAGGGTTTTTAACGGATTCAGGAGACGATTTAAAGGCAGCGAAATGCATTACAGCTACAGCATCTTTGTGTTTGGAAATTGCCTCTCTTACTAATTCTAAATTGGTTAAGTCTATTTTTTCCAAGGTAACAGGTTTATTAGAAAGTTCTAGTGTTCTCCTCCATATTTCAGGATCCGCCCTCTCCATACTATCAAAACATACAATATCATAACCGGCATTGGATAATTCAACTATTGTATGCGACCCGATATAGCCTGCTCCTCCAGTTATTATGATCTTCATTGCTCTTTGTGTTAAAGGCTTTTTGTAAGGTAAAACGATATGCAGAACATAAATTGTTTTGGGGAGTCAAAACCATAAGCGTGCGTTTACCTTCTTTAAATACTTTCTGGCGTGTCCAGTTAAAGGTTGTCTTCTGCTAACCTTGATTTTACTTATTAATGATTTGTATATGTCTATGATGGAACGAAGAGATTTAGTCTTTACTACTGCATAAAAAGTCCATACAATAGCATTTGTGAGCACAAACCGCAGAGGCAAGTATTTCCAAGCCAATAGGATTTTGTGGGTTGCTTGGTCTATTACACGATCATAATAGGGTTTTCTGCCTCCACCACTCTCCAGATGTATTATAAAAGTATCTGTTTTATATAAGATTGTAAATCCCGCTTTTATTGTCTTAAAGGCTAAGTCATATTCTTCGCCTCTATCCCCTATCTCCGGAGAGTATCCGTTCACTTGTTGCATGGCGTCTTTCCAGACTGCATGCCCACCTCCCAAAAAAAAGTATGTGTAGAATTCGCTCTTGCTTAAATAGTTTTTTCTTTTGTGGGGCACTAAGACCCTGTTTTGAAAGATGTTATATACTGGGAAGGCGAATATGCCAATGTCCGGATTATTTTCAAAAACTGAAGCTATTTTGTTGAAAAAAAAGGGGTCTGCAGCGAGACTATCATCATCAATGAATATAATTATATCTCCAGAAGCCATGTCCTTTATCCTATCTCTATTTCTAGTACATCCAACACTATAATCATTACGTTCAAATTTGAATTGGACACTTTCTTTTGCAAGGATATGTTTAATTTCTTCTACAACTTGGGATGTGTCGGTATCAGAAGCATCATCAATAAGAACTATTTCCAATGGGTATTTACTGTTTCGGAATGCTTGAACATCTCCCAAAGACTTGATGAGGTTTAGGATTTCTTGGGGTCTATTTTTGGTCATTAAACCAAGGGTTATGGTTCCTACCGCTCTTTGTGTTGCACCGGACATATTCGGTCTGTAAAGTTAGGCTATGGGAACAAAAGGGTTAATTGAACATTTGTAATGCGAACCAATTTGGAAGATTCTTTCAAATAAGATTAAACCTTTTTGTGCCTAAACTCGTTAAGTATCACGAGGGGGGTTGGTAGGACATAAAAATTTTATTAACTTTGAATCAGAGATAAAAAGTGAATGATGAAGAAGCTTCCATTGTTTTTACTGGTGTTTGGAGTTGTTTTTGCCCAACAACAATTTGATTTTTCCATAAAGAATCTGAAGCAAGCGCGAGAACAAATCTTCGGCAAGAGACAAACAAGGAAGGGCTTATATAACAAGTCTTTTGGTCCTCAATTATCTGAGCCCAAGTGGTGGCATGTCCTTGACCGCTCTGATGAAGACACCCTTTTCTGGAATAATGTGGAAACAGAGAAGATAGTTGTTAACTTACATACAGGCAAATCTCTACAAGATATTCAAAATTTTATCAAGGAAGCAGGTCTGGGCGAGATCGTTAATAAATCCATTGAAGGCGGGTCATTAAATTTTTACGTCTTCTCTGCACCCGGATTTAAACCACAGGATGTAAGACGGATTGCACGGTTGGCGAAGGAGAAATATAGCCATGTCATTAAAGGAGTTGAGCCGTTACCGATATATAGATTTTTTTCGGGGTGTCACCCTGTTGATCCTGTATGGTGGGACAATAATACTAACCAACCGAGGCATACAACCGCCGGCTGGAGCTATATGATAATTGGTGCCGATAGTGCTTGGTGCTACGGCAAGTCAGGACCATATTGGACAGTGGTTATTGACCAAGCACTTGATTATAATCACGAGGACATAGCTGCCCTGTATGGCGGTGGATATGATTTTGCAGATAGTGACGCTAACGTTTATCCCTCTCTGGCTTCTGAAAGCCATGGAACACACGTTAGTGGGACCGTTATGGCTGTCCACAATAATGGAGTTGGCTTGGCTGGAATGGTTCAAGATACATTATGGTTCGCTAAGGTTGCGAACGATGGTGCTAATGGTGGAATTGATATAGTGGCTACGGTTAATGCCGTGGATTATGTTACCACTAACATGGCTTCTTATGTCAGGACCATAAATATGAGCCTTGGTGGTCCCTCATATTGGGCAACCTTTGACCAATCCGTTACCAATGCATGGAACGCAGGGATAGTCCTTGTTGCTGCAGCCGGCAATGACGGTGCTAATGCAGTGTCTTACCCCGCCGCTTATTCCGCCGTTATAGCCGTTGGTTCAATAGATATGATATATGATGCTACTGTTTCGCCACCATATTCGCAGATATTCCGGTCTTCTTTCTCTAATTATGGACCTGAGATTGAGCTCGCTGCCCCCGGTGGAACGTTTTATTATACTAGTTCTGGAGGAACTTATGGCTATCAAGTATATAGTTCAGTTCCATACAATGACCAATACGCATATATGGCAGGCACTTCAATGGCTTCTCCGCATGTGGCGGGACTTGCCCAATTGCTTTTCGCTATTAATCCGTGTTTGAACAATGCGCTTGTCCGACAAATACTTCAAAACACAGCTGTTGACCTTGCTCCCACCGGCAGAGACGATTCCTTTGGATATGGATTAATTGATGCTGTGGCGGCGGTCATAGAAGCCCTCCCCATGAGAATTGATACCGTAGTTAAAACAGATGCATCTTGTGGTGGTTCATGTGACGGAACCATCACTGTTAGTCTTGATACCCTTTATGATGGATTGCCTCCATATACCATCTCATGGAGTGATGATCCAAACGCTAATTCTTTAACCAGGACAGGACTTTGTCCCGGAACATATATCGTTACTATCACCGATCAGACAGGATGTTCAATATCAGACACTATTGTGATATTGTCTGGCGGACCGGGAAGCATAACTATCACTCTGGATTCTTTGAAAAACGTTTCTTGTAACGGAGGCTCTGATGGTGCCATCTACATTACTGCCTCTGGAGGCTCGGCACCTTACACTTATTCATGGACTGGTCCCAGTGGATTCACTGCTTCCACAGAGGATATTACCGGATTGACTGCCGGAACATATATCGTCTCGGTGACCGACGCCAATGGTTGCGTCAGTAGTGACACCTTCGTTGTTAATGAACCATCTGCTATATCTATAACTGGAACTGTAACAGATGCTAACTGTGGCAATTCAAATGGCGCGATAGATATTACGGTAACAGGGGGAACAGCCCCTTATACATACTCTTGGAGTAATGGAGCCACAACCGAAGATTTGAGTAGTATACCCCCGGGGACCTATTCGGTAACGGTGACCGACGCCAATGGTTGCACCACAACAGCCTCTTTTACCGTTAATAATATCTCCAACTTAAGTGTTACAGGAGTTGTTACTGATGCAACATGCCATGGCGATTCAACAGGTGCAATTGATATAACTGTCTCCGGCGGAACACCTCCATATTCATACTCGTGGACCAATGGTGCCACTACCCAAGACCTTGTTAACATTCCAGCAGGGGCATATTCAGTTACGGTGACCGACGCAAACGGATGTGTAGCTACCGCGTCTTTCATTGTGAATGCACCACCACCTATCGTTATAGCAGGGAATATCACGCAGCCAACCTGTGGTAACAGCGATGGAATTATAGACATCACTGTCTCAGGGGGCACAGCACCTTATTCATACTCATGGAGCAATGGTGCCACTACCCAAGATCTCATAAATGTCCCATCGGGAACATACATTGTTACTATAACAGATGCAAATGGCTGCACCAAGCAAGATACATTCTTATTAACTGACCAAGGAGCCCCAACTATAACTGGTGTTGTTTATGATGTTACATGTGGAGGCGCTTCCGATGGTGCAATAGATGTTACAATCACAGGCGGAACAACTCCATATACTATTTCATGGAGCAATGGAGCCACAACAGAAGATTTAGTGGGCATCTCAGGGGGAACATACATTATTACTGTTACTGACGCCAACGGATGTGTAGCAACGCAATCCTTCACGGTTAATGAGCCACCGGCAATCATTATAACAGGAATGGTCACAGACGCTTCATGTGCCGGAGCCCCAGATGGTGCAATTGATATTACTGTTACTGGCGGATTCCCTCCTTACACCTATTCATGGAATGGGGGCATATTCACAACTGAGGATTTATCCGGGGTAGGAGCGGGCAGTTATACGGTTACTGTTACTGATACCGCCGGATGTTCTCAACAAGCTACATTTACCGTTGGTGAACCTCCCGCCATAACAGTTACTGTTGATTCAATTGTTGCAGCAACATGCAATCAACCCAATGGCGCTATTTATATCACTGTTTCTGGAGGCACGCCAGGTTACACCTTCAGTTGGGACATAGGCTTCACAACAGAAGACCTTGTTAATGTAAATGGTGGCACATATACACTTACAGTTATGGATGCCGCCGGTTGCTCAGACACTTTCCAGTTCACTGTCCCGGCTTATGACACCCCTTACGTTACTAATTATCAAGTTATAGATGTTACGTGTCACGGAGCCAGCGACGGTGCCATTTATGTTATTGGAGTCAGTGGGGGCTTTCCGCCTTACACATACCAATGGAACACTGGTGCCACAGGTCCAAACATCGCTAATCTATCCGGTGGGGTATATACCGTTCTTATTACCGACGCATCAGGTTGCCAATCAGTGATGACCTTCACTGTTGAGGAACCGCTTCCTTTAATCATTAGCACTGGTGCAATCCCCGCCACACCTGGCAATGCAGATGGAAAGGCATGGGTTACTTACGGTGGCGGAACACCACCATATTCCATACTATGGAGCACCGGAGCTACTACCGATACCATTGGCGGTTTATCTGCCGGAACATATTGGGTCCTTGTGAGGGATTCGGTGGGCTGCTCCGCTAAGGACACCGTCGTAGTCCCAGTTGCACAGGGTGTCATTACCACAGATGCAGGACTCTGTGACCTTACCCATTGGGGAGGAGTTGAATGTCAAGCGTCTATTAATACGGTGTCCGTGATTGATATGACAGGAAAAACGATTTATAATGAGAGTGGCGAAGGGACACGAACCCAACCATTCATCCCTGTCTTGCCCATTGGGAAATATGTGATTAGCATTGAAACTTCTCAAGGACTATGGCGGAAAGTCATAGGGGTGATAAAGTAGCATCATCCAAGTAAAGAGGGATTGTTATAAAGAGGATGTAACCTGACTTTAAGAATTAATGTTCTGTTGTGATGATTTGCTTACCACTAAATATATGAGTAGTAATGTTGCAATTAAAGGGATCAAGCCGGGAATTCGATATCTAACCATTGCACCAAAATTGAAGCTGACCAATCCAACAATATATAGCGAAAGAATGCCAAAAATAAAGCTACTGAGCAGGACAGGACTTTTCCTTAAATTAATCCACACACGTTTGAATCGCCCTATTACCTTAATAGACAAAATAAGCAAGAATAAGTTTTCAGGCAAGACCAGAGCCTCTGATAGCCTATCTATTTCAAACAGAAAAGGTCTGTAAAGAGCGGTAAATAAAGCTTCTGGAAATGCTAATAGAAATTGCCACCAACGGGCATATAGGAGATCAGGGATAGTTAGGAGAGTATAGGAACTCTGTCCATATTTCTGTCCCAAGTAAGTATGCCACGTTTGAAAACCATAAGCTACTTGTAGCAAATTGTCTATCATTTCTTTCAATACTTCTTTTGCCCCTAAGTAACCAATTAGCCCACCAATGATTAAGAAAATTAGCAGTGTAGCGGAGCGTAGCAAAGCATCTTGTTTGATGCGCGGTATGTTCAAAGTATAGATGGTTAATGAAATGGAAAGGGACCCAAGAAAGACATAGAGGACCCATGCTTTCAAGCCAGCAATTACCGAATAAGCAATGGCTATAAGTGGAATGGCAAGGAGAAAATTGCCGCGACCAAGCATTTGAAGAGATAAAAACAGTGTTCCCACTGCAAACATTATAAAACTTTCCTTTAAGATTGAAGTGCCCCAGAAGAGTGCGGTGGGCAAGAGGAACACTGCTAACGATACCTTATTTAAAATAGACATGGTTGCCGAAGGAACAGCTTTGCGTAAAGCTTTTAGTAAGAAAAACTTTCCTGTGAAGGGCAGGATGGAGATAAGGACTCCTGTGGGAGTGAACATACCCATCCCAAGGATGTAGAACGGTAGTGTGAGGCGAGCCATGGTAATGACCTCAGAGTCGGTGGTGCCAAATAGTCGTAACTTTTCAAGGGGATTGATGTTTTCAAGGTCGGAGAACAGGAGTTCGAAAGCAAGGTAAGGTTTTGAAATCAAATTCTTAAAAAGAATAGCAGTTGTGTTAAAGTAAAAAAGGGCATCACCCAAATAACCGTAGTAAGTGCTCATAAACACTACGAAAGTAATAGCAGAGATTACGTGAGCGGAAAAGCCAATCATTAGAATTTTCCAGTTGCCAGGCGGGTCTTTTAGTCTGATAGCAATAAATAGAAACAGAATTGTTAAAACGATAGCATATAGAAAACCTAAGAATAAATCAAGTAGTGAGCCGGGAATCATGTTTTAATCAAGCGTTCCAATTGTTCTTCAACCATTTCCAGTTGGGCTTGTATGTCCTTGAATTTCTGGTTCTCTCGTTCCACCACATGTTGTGGGGCTCGTGAAATAAAATTTTGATTAGAAAGTTTTTTTTGTGTGGCTTTAAGGAGGTCCCCAAGCCGTTTCTTTTCCCTCTGAAGACGCTGGATCTCTTTCTCTCTCAAGCCAGGTGCCTCCACCGCCACAAGGAATGTTCCCGTGAGGGCAGGCAAGGACCCCGCAGGGAATTCATCAACTTCCTTAACATCCTTTATGTTTGTTAATGCATAAATGATGGGATACAAGGGTCTTATTGATTGCATCCGGTCCTCCTCTCTCTTCTTGATGTAGAGAATCTCTGGCTTTTCACCTTCTTGAAAAATTCTTCTTAGCCAACTAACCGTTTCTTTTAACCATCTGTCGCTATACTCGTCAAACGGAAATTGAGAGAGGTCCTTAGCAGTAGGATATTTACTAAGGGCTATAAAGCCTTTTCTGTTTGGTATCCGATGCCACAACTCCTCAGTAATCATTGGGATGAACGGATGCAAAAGACGTAGGATGTGGTCCGTGAAATCATATACCTTTCCAATGACTTCTTTGGGGAGGCGCTTGTCCTTTGGCTTGATGGCTTCAAGGAACCATGAAGCGAAGTCGTCCCATGTGAGTGAGTAAAGCAATTTAAGTGCTTCTGAAAGCCTGTATTGATCCATCAACCTGTTTACTTCCCGAGTTGCTTCATTCAAACGCCATTCAAACCAGTTGATAGTTGCCAATTGGCTCTCAGTTGGATTTTCTTCTGCCGGTTGCCATGATAAAACGAGTCGGATGGCGTTCCATAGCTTGTTGGCAAAGTTTCTGCCCTGTTCAAGAAGTTTCTCGTCAAAAAGAAGGTCGTTCCCGGCAGGGGAAGACATCAGTACACCCATGCGAAGACTGTCCGCACCGTAATCATCAATTAGTTTGAGAACATCGGGGGAATTGCCTAAGGACTTAGACATTTTTCTGCCCAACTTGTCCCTAATGATGCCGTGGAAATAGACATCATGGAAGGGTTTTTCTTTTGCAAAAGCATATCCCGCCATTATCATCCTTGCTACCCAGAAGAAAATTATATCCGGTCCGGTGACCAAGACAGTCGTAGGATAGTAGTATTTAAAATCTTTGTTTTCAGGGTCCTGAAAATAATTAAATACCGACAGGGGCCATAACCAAGAGGAGAACCAAGTGTCCAAGACGTCAGGGTCCTGTTCCAGTTTAACGTCATAGCCATATTTTTCACGTGCTATTTTATACGCTTCTTCTTCATCATGGGCAACGACAAACTCATTGTCCGAACCATTCACATACCACACCGGGATTCTGTGCCCCCACCACAGTTGACGGCTAATGCACCAGTCATGAATGTTTTCCATCCATTGCCTATAGGTGTTAATGAATCGTTCAGGAATGAACTTAATTTCTCCTTCCAGAACCGCTTTAAGTGCCGGCTCAGCCAATGGCTTCATCTTGACAAACCATTGTTTAGACAGCCGAGGCTCTATTGGAACGTCTGTCCTTTCGGAAAACCCAACCGAATGGGTTATGTCTTCCACTTTCTCAAGCAGTCCCTGTTCTTTCAACATCTCAACCATTTTCTTGCGTGCTGACTCCCTTGATAAGCCTTTTAGGACGCCAGAGTTCTCGTTCATCGTGGCGTCAGGATTCATAACGTCAATCACTTCAAGATTGTGTCGCCTGCCTATCTCTAAATCCTTAGGGTCGTGGGCGGGAGTAACCTTTAATGCACCGGTCCCAAACTCAGGGTCAACATATTCATCAGCTATTATAGGAACCTTCCTGTTTATTACTGGGACAATGGCTTGTTTGCCTATCAAATCTCTATATCTTCCGTCTTCGGGATGGACAGCGATAGCTGTGTCCGCTACAATTGTTTCAGGACGCGTGGTAGCTATCACTATATACCCATCCTCACCGACTATGGGATATTTAACGTAATAGAGTTTTCCTTGAACTTCTTTGTAAACAACTTCTTCGTCGGACAGGGCGGTTTGAGCCACCGGATCCCAATTGATCATTTTTAAGTCCCGATATATTAATCCTCTGTTATAGAGTTCAACGAACACATGGATGACCGCCCAACTCATGTCGGGATCCATAGTAAATTTCTTGCGTTGCCAATCGCAAGACACACCCAATTTTTTTAATTGAGTAATTATAATGTTTTCATGTTTTTCTTTCCATTCCCATGCATATTTCAAAAACTCTTCCCGGGTTAAGTCCCTTTTGTCTATGCCCATTGATTTGAGCCAAGCCACCACCTTAGCCTCTGTAGCTATTGAGGCGTGGTCAGTGCCAGGAACCCATAAAGCATTATATCCAAGCATTCTTGCTCGTCTGATCAAAATGTCTTGGAGGGTGTTGTCTAAGACGTGTCCCATGTGGAGAACGCCAGTTACGTTAGGCGGAGGCATCACAATAGTGTAGGGTCGCCTGTCGTCAGGCTCCGTGTGAAAGATGTTCGCTCTTTCCCATTCCTCAATCCACTTCCTCTCAATCTCTTCAGGGTTATACCTTGTCTCCATCTCCATCATAATACTTAGTGCTTTTGTTACAAAATAAAACAATTGTGGGCTATTCAGTGTTCTAAACCATATATTTGCCATTTATTCCTATCTTTGTATAAACCAAAAAATTAAAGCCTATGCCACCAAAGGATTTCACCCGTACCTTTGATATTATTTATTACCAATTGAAGCATTATCCACAGGAAGTGTGCATAGCACTGTGCAACCCTGAAAAGCCAGAAAAGAAGTATTCCACTCAGGAAACAGTAGATGCCATAAATAAAGTTAGTGTTGGTTTGATGCGATTGGGAATTAAGAAAGGAGATAAAATAGCAATTGTTTCGCCCAACCGCCCCGAATGGTCAATCCTTGACCACGCCATCCTGCAACTCGGCGCTATTGACGTTCCGTTGTATCCAACCATTTCCCCTGAGGAATACGAATTTATCTTGAATGACTCTGAGTCCGTAGCCATCTTCGTTGGCAGTACAGACATTTGGCAGAGAGTGAAACCTGCCCTTGAGAAAACCCCAAACATTAAACACGTCTTCTCTTTTGACGGACTTGAAGGCACCAAGCACTGGGAAGAACTTTTCGTTGAACCCACAGAGGAAGAACTACAAAAACTGGAGGAATACAAGCAAGCTGTTCAACCAGACGACCTGGCTACAATCCTCTACACCTCCGGAACAACAGGCGTTCCCAAAGGAGTAATGCTAACCCATGGAAACTTTACTTCCAATGTTCAAGGAACTTTTGACCTGTTGCCTATGAAACCAGGAGACAGGGCTTTGAGCTTCTTGCCCATCAATCACGTGTTTGAAAGACACATGGTATACCTGTATCAGGCTAAAGGCTTGCAAATATATTTCGTTGATGACTTGAACAATATCGTTCCCTGTGCACAAAAAGTTAAACCCCATGTGTTTGCTACCGTTCCCAGACTGTTAGAAAAAGTATATGAAAGAATCTTGCAGAAAGGGCTGGAATTGACCGGCTTTAAAAGAGCCATTTTCTTCGGAGCTCTAAACTTCGCTAAGAATTACAACCCAGAGGATCCACCGACAGGTTTCAAGAAACTGCTTCACAAACTATATGATAAATTAGTGTTTAGCAAGTGGCGGGAAGCCCTTGGCGGAGAGATAACTGCACTGGTCTCAGGAGGGGCAGCCCTACGCCCAGACCTAGCACGAATATTCTGGGCAGCAGGAATACCCGTCTTAGAAGGTTATGGACTAACGGAAACATCGCCGGTCATAGCAGTGAACAGATTGGAACCCGGCGGATTCAAGATCGGAACAGTCGGACCACCATTGTTTAATGTGGAAGTAAAGATCGCCGAAGATGGGGAAATACTCACTCGTGGTCCACACGTTATGAAAGGCTACTACAAGCGTCCGGACCTAACCAAAGAAGTCATTGATGAAGAAGGATGGTTCCACACCGGCGACATAGGGGTCATCGTTGATGGAAAGTTCCTCAAGATAACAGACCGAAAGAAAGAACTGTTTAAGACCGCCGGTGGTAAGTATGTAGCCCCACAACCGATTGAAAACAGTCTTAAGGCTTCTCTTCTTATTGAGAACGCTATGGTCGTCGGCGAAGGACGCAAGTTCCCAGCAGCTCTAATCGTGCCATCTGAGGAAAATCTTAAGTCTTGGATGGAAGCAAACGGAATCAAATGGGAAGGGCTTGAAAAAGCCTTACAAAATCCAAAAGTCATTGACAAATATCGTGAAATAATTAAGGAGGTCAATAAACATCTGGCGAAACCAGAACAAATAAAACGATTCGCCTTCGTTACGGACACTTGGTCCGTGGAAACAGGAGAACTCACCCCAACAATGAAACTCAAAAGGCGTGTTCTGAACGAAAAATATAAAGACATAATTGACGGCATATATGAAGGCACCGTAGGCTATGACGTTTATAAAGAGTAAATCCCCAGCAAAAATGCTCAAGTTCAAACTGATCACACTTCTTATTTTTTCCGTTTTCTTTATTTCATGCAATAATAACATTGGAAATGCCAATCAAAAACCAGATGCCGACAATCAACAGAACACACAGCAAGATTCGGTAGTGCAAAATCAAGCCACCAAGGACGAAAGTCAGGATGATAGTCAAGAGGCACAAAATCCCACTCCTCAACTGCCTCCCGACTCCCTTACGAAGGAATTATTAACAGTAGCTAAAAACAGAGATATAAAGAGATTCATTGCCTTAATCCCCGATTATGGCGTAATAATAAGCATTGACAATTTCATTGACACTACATCGGGAGACCATATCCTGACGCCTGACTTTGACGTTAATAAACCCTTGTTTTGGGGCGTAGCACCATCGGGTGATTCAATTATAATGACTTTTGAAGAGATGTTTAATTCCTATTTGGCAAAGGATTTTCTTGCTGGCATGAAAAGTAACCAGCCCAAATGTATGAGCACAGTGGAGTTCAACACCGATGAATTGTGGCAAAACATTACCTTATATGAATACTGTCTCAATCCACCAACCAAGGGAAATGATATGCTCAACTGGCAAGCTATTAGATTCATTTTCTCTGGCGACTCACTGGTCGCAATTGTTCTGGATAAATGGTCCCCGTAGGGAGAATCTGCCATCCATAAATTAAGTTTTTATCACGACTAAAACGACCTGTTTGATTTAAAAAGATTATTTGTTTTGTTCTTTTAAAGTTACTTTTTGTTTTTGTTGTCTGCAGGCGGATTTGCGAAATTTTGAACTTTGATAAATATACCGCAATTATGTATATACAATTACAACCTTTTGACAACAATTGACGTCATAACTAATAAAACCCCCAAAATAGTAGTAGCCATGAGGAATTGGGCAATTGCTGGGTGCTTAGGACTGGCAACAGTCATCGGCTCATTAGCACAATCAATAATTCAATACGCACCGTTTGGTGGTACGGAAAGCATTGCAGAAGTAGTTTCAGTTCCCGGCGATGGGCTCTACATCGTTGGACACACTAACGCTTTCGGTTCTCAGGACGTAATGGTTATTAAATATGATTTTCAAGGAAACATTCTTTGGAGTTATGTTTATGAGATGGGCTTGGGGGACGACGAACGAGCGTATGGTGCCGCTCCAGTGCAAGGCGGTGGTGTTGTCATAGCAGGAGAGCTTAGACGGATTAGGGATGGCTTGGCTTTATATATAGACGCAACGGGAAATGTTGTTTTTGCGCGTCAATATACCGGAAGCAGAGCACTCTTTGAAGACGTTATCCAACACTCTAACACTAACTTTTATTTTGTTGGCAAAGAAAGAATGGGAGGCGGGAGAGAAGAAATAGTTGTTTGGTCTCTTGATTTGAATGGAAACACTAATTTTAAAATTTATTATGACGACAGAGGCAATGGTAATACTGATTGGGGAACGGGGTTGATAGAATTGGCAAATGGCGATATTGCAGTGATTGGATATACCGATGATGCTGGTACGGACGATTGGTTAATCATGTCTATTGACCCCGCAAATGGTAATATCATTCAGGCTCCTTCTTATTTAAGGTCTCCAGTACGGAATGAAAACCCTTGGGAAATCACTTACGATAATGCAGGAAATCTATATATAGTTGGATTTTGGAGGGACCCAGCCGTGGGAGCAAGATACCCAGCAATAGCTAAGTTTGATCCTAACTTTACTTATTTAACGGGTAAATACTTCCCTGTCCCGGGAGGTGGCGAAGCAAGAGGCGCATCCTTTAATCTAATGACTAATACTATATACTTCAGTGGTCAGGAAGCATCTTTCGGTGAGTCCAATATTCTCTTTGGAGAGATTGATTTGAATTTAGCGATAGCGACAGGGTATGCTTTGGGAAGTGACCAGTCAAACGAAACAAATGGATTTGTTTACTATGACCCCACATTAAATAAATTCTTTGCGAGTGCAACGACAGACTTTGCTGGTGGCTTGGATGCTTTCGTAATGGCTTTTGATAGCCTCTCTACATTACGCTGTGGCGTTAGAACCATATCACTCTTGCCCTCTAATGTCCCTTGGACGCAAAGAGCTTATAATCTTACTGCAACACCATCCCCAACAGTAGTAAATAACCTAACACCTGTCATGCTTGCAGGTCCCGCAACAAACGGTTGTTATTGCCCCATTTCAGCCGATTTCGGCACCACAGCAGACCCATATGTCTGCACAGGAGATTCAGTGTATTTTAATTACATTGGGGACACGCTTGGAAATTTAACCTACATGTGGACTTTTGGAGATAGTGCTGTCCCCACAACTTCTATGATGAGAGAACCTATGGGAGTTGTTTATGCTGCCGAAGGAAGCAAAACAGTTACTTTGGCTGTTTCTGACGCCGCATGCCAAACCACCGTTTCAAAGGCTATAACAGTACACGAAACACCTACTGTCTCTTTCTCAGTATCCAATATGCAACCTTGTGAGGGAGAACCTGTTGCCTTCACAAATACTGGTTCTACAGGCCCAGGATGGACATTCACATGGGACTTTGACGTAGATGCAGTTCCCGAAACAAGCAATGATGAGAACCCGACTGGGGTGTATTGGACCGGTCCAGGCCCTAAAAATGTAGTCTTTACAATTAGCAGTGCGTATTGCTCCAATACAGCATCAATGGTTATTGCCGTTCAAGACAAGCCAGTAGCCGATTTTACTATTGCAAATCGCGTGTGCCAGGGAGACACCACTGAATTTACATTCAATGGAGAGGCTCTTACGGGAGCAACCTACTCATGGACGGTAAATGGCGGTTCGCCGGCAATGGGCACAATGCCTGACATGGCTTCTGTATTTGGTCCCACAGGTTGGCGTGATGTCTCATTGATAGTAACCAATCAGAACGGTTGTGCAGACACAGCAATTAAGCAGATCTACGTAGATTCCTTGCCAGATGTTCAATTCACTGTGACCGATGCGACGCCCTGTGAGGGTGAGCCGGTAGATTTCACTAACACAGGCACATCTGGCCCTGAGTGGACATTTACGTGGGATTTTGATGTGGATGCGTCGCCTAATGTGAGCAATGCTGAGAATCCGACAGGTGTGTATTGGACTAGCCCGGGTGCTAAGACAGTGATATTCACAATTAGCAGTCCATATTGCACCAACACAGGCAGTATGACGATAAATGTTCAGGACAAGCCAGTAGTGGATTTTGCATTACCGGCACGGGTCTGTCAGGGCGACACGGTTGAATTGAAGTTCACAGGGGATTCATTAACTGGTGCTAAGTTTAAGTGGACTATAAACGGAGGCACTCCGTCCACTGATACACTTCCTTATGTTCAAACTGTATTTGGTCCGACAGAGTGGCGGGATGTTAAGTTGGTTGTTACGAATCCGAATGGTTGTGTTGATAGTGCGGTTAAGCAGTTGTATGTA
>JAADEI010000091.1 GCA_013153515.1 Chlorobiota bacterium
AACGCATGCCAGCGTAGCTCAGTGGCAGAGCGCCGCCTTGGTAAGGCGGAGGTCACGGGTTCAATCCCCGTCGCTGGCTCTTAGTCTTTAAATGTCTCTGTAAAGAAATTTTTGATTTCAGAAGGTGTGTTTGATAGTGGGTCGAAGGGTATCATGATGTTTTTGTTAAAAAATTTAGACAACTGTTTATAGTGTAGGAGAATTGAAGTAATTAGGGAAGCATTATATGGGTCTATACTATCATTTTGAAGTAGATGAGTTAGTTCTTGTAGAAAAGTGCTCGTATGTTTGGATATTATTATTGATTGTGCTGTATTTCTAAGATGACATATTGAGGTACCATGAATGGTATCTATCGCTAAGCAGCTACCGAGAATAAATTCCACGCTTTTGGCATTCATTATGTGTTCTATAATTCGCACATTTATTGGTTTACCGGGTATTGCAAGTGCATCGTATAATGTTACGTATGGATTATTCTCGTGGGAAGGATATAGCGCTTTAAGAAAAAGATGATAATTTTTTGCCTGGCAAGCTAATTGATAGATTTGAACAATATGATTATGATAAGCATTATTCAAACAGCCGTCTATGACTTTATATCTCCTTGCAACGCTAAGAGCCAACTTAGGAGAGACAAACTTAGCAATCCATTTGTTTAGGTCTTGGCAGGAATACCCCTCTTTTAGTGCACCATAAGCCGCTTTCTTAAGCAATTTTCTGTATCGCTCCGAATGCTTGAAAACACTATCAGTACGTCCATACCAGATTGAATCAAGTTGGCAAGTCAATTTGAATATGCTATCATAAATCTGGGAATTGTATGAAGAATCACGGACAATCTTCTCTAATCTCGCTATTTTTTTAACAAGGTCCTTTGGCTTTAAAACAGACAAACGCTTATAAAGTCGGGCAATTTGTTTTGATTCTTCTTGTGCTTCCCAACATGTTCCCGAAGCATAATCTGCCGAAGGAAGGAACACAGATGTGTCAAAGGGATAGGCCCTCATAAAGAGGGATTTTAACTGACATGCCTTGGTTGGTAATACATGCCGCTTAAAGTCCGGCTTTGCTATCATAATGAAAATTTCTTCTTTGTCGTCATCAGTCGCCACAATCCATAGGTCACCATTATGTGAGAACTCCATTACTGAATCAAAGACGTATTTATAGACACTTTTTCCTATGGGAAATATGGCTCTATATGCTACGGGGTTGCTCGGGTCCTTTGCTATCAACACCTTACTAATAGTTAGATCCTCATGGAACGAATCAATCAAAGTTTTATATAAATTATCAGGTCTTTGTTCTATTAATGGAAGGATTTTAGTTGTAGCCTTCTTGGATTCGCTATACAATATCAAACCAAATGTTTGTGGTAAGGAATAGCAAGCTCTATCGTTCAGATATCCCCCCCCAGCAAGGGAGTCAAATGTTCGTTTCATATAGGTCAAACAAGCGTTCTGTTTATCCTCATCGTTTTCAAAAAGTAGATAAGCAGAAAATAACGGGATAAGCAAGAGAAACATAGCAATATTCAATTTCAATTGTTTTAGTTCCATTCCCTCTGGTTTAAGTATATTTACGGTTTCTGCTTAACGACAGTTTGGCTTAAATTAGCCTTATGGATTTGAAAGCACGGCTTAAGCACATACATATTGTTGGAGACAGGGTTTTGGTTAAACCCCTTGATGCCGAGGACCGGTCCCCCGGCGGATTGTTCCTGCCCCCCACAGTTCAAGAGAAAGAGAAGACTGCTATGGGAATCGTTGCCCGAGTGGGTCCCGGAATCCTTATCCCAACTCATGATGACGAAGATGAGTTCTGGAAACCTTCCACAGACCGTAAATACATCCCCCTTGAAGTGGAAGTTGGAGATATTGTTGTTTACTTGCAGAAGTATTCCATCGAAATAAGCATAAATGGAGAAACGTTTTTCATCGTCCCTTATCATGCCATTTTGCTTTACGTGAGGGAATAGTCGTGGGAATATATGGTTCCAGTTTATTAGCCAAAGAGTCATTGCACAACCTTAATGAATCGACGATAACCGTTTTCCATTGAGAAAGACGTCCTTCTCGTTTTAATTTAACTGTCCACCACGCCATTCTGGGAGTGAAATATGGATGTTTAACGAGGTTCGTGTAATAAATCCTAAGTTTTCTGGGTTGGAAATTTGGTTCAATATATAACACTTTTTTAGAAAATGTTAAATCGTGAATGTTCCACCAGCCAATCTCTTCCAGTTGAGAGATGGAATGGAACCCACCTATCCAATTGCGATATGATACGATTCTTTTTGCTATTGGTTTTGATATAGAAGGCAATGATGCCAATTCTTCAACCGTGGCAGTGTTTACATCTATCCACAAAGACGGGTTTTCAGGCATTGTGTAATAAATGCACTCATAAAGTTTCTTTGTTGTTATGTGCTTGTATGCTTTGTAGCCTATCACGAAGAATACAGGAATGCTAAACCCGATTATCATGTTTTTTGTGTATTGAGTCATTAAGCGGGTTGCCCCTCTTCGTTCAATGCCTTCCATACTTCTTATTGTTCAACGAAGTCAAGGTCTTTACCATAGGTTTCTTCGAGGGTTAGAATGCTAATGAAAGCAAGGGTTATTACAATGAACCCTATTATAGCAGCAGCGTTAATCATTCCGAAATCTTCCCTGAGGAATTGGAAAGCGGGAGTGATGAGAGCCACTGACCCACGCACAAAGTTCGGACTTGTAGTGGCGACCGTAGCCCTCAAATTAGTCCCAAATAGTTCAGCAGCAATAGTTATAAACACAGCCCAGTATCCAGTGCCAACACCTAAGAGGAACATCAGGATGTATAAGAGGTTAACAGGCAACCCTTTTGATAGCAGGTAGGAAGCAACCGTTAATGATAGAAACATTAAGAAAACAATAACGGCTTTTTTTCTGCTTCGCAATAGTTGGCTTAGAGTTCCACTGAGAACATCGCCCACGGCAACACCTAAATAGGTCCACATAATAGCCCATTTAACATTCACTTCCCCCTGAACATTTAGATGGCGAGCCATCTCAGGAGAAAACATAACGAGGATTGCCACGGCATACCAAATAGGCACACCCACTAAGATAACCCTTATGTAACGACTAAACCTGTTCCAAGAAGTGAATAAGGAAAGGAAATCCCCTCTTTTGACACTCATTGCCTTGGCTTTCTCAAACATAGATGATTCAAGAACTTTGGCCCGAGCAACCAGCAAAAGAAGTCCCAAGACACCACCGATGAAATACATTACTCGCCAGTGGAACGTATTGGCTAATAGTCCTGCCGCCACTGCCCCCAACAGCCCAACACTGGCGACAATCATCGTCCCATAGCCCCTTATTTCTTTGTCAAGCAGTTCGGAGACGAGCGTTACGGCAGCACCCAGCTCACCAGCAAGCCCCAACCCAGCAAAAAACCTAACAACATTATATGTTGCTATGTCTGTAACGAAGGCGTTTGCAATGTTGGCAATTGAGTACAGAGCGATTGAGCCGAACAAAATTTGTTTACGTCCCAGTTTATCGCCAAGGATTCCCCACAGGATGCCCCCAAGCAGGAACCCCAACATCTGAAGACTTAAAATGTTTTCTCCTTGGATTAGGATTTCCTCTTCGGAAAGCCCCAACTCACGAAGACTATCTATCCTAAGCATTCCGAAGAGAACCAAATCAAAAATGTCAACAAAATATCCTAGTGCAGAAACTATAACAGGAAGAGTTATCGCTCGTTTTATATCGCGGAGCATCTTCTTCTATGATTTGGGTTATAAAAGTAAGAAAGGTTTACTATGTGTCAGGACAAGGTAGCTTCCCGGGTCCGGGTTTGTTGCCCCTGATGAGGATCAAAGTGATTTCTGGACCCCCTAAATATCGCGTAGTTCTTGAAATAGCGGAAACAGGAAAATCAAAACTAAAACCAAGTTGCAAGTCGCCTATAATTACCCTTACAACGGGCACCAGCTCAGCACTGGTCCTGAAAAATAGACCGAAATCAAGGAAGACAGGTAGCCTTCGCACACCATAGTGATAATCTCTTATACGGGTTCGTCTCAGGAATGTTCCGGCAACCACTTGAATGTGAGGGGGTTGATACCATAGCCATACGCTTGGAAGAAAAGTCCAGTCGCCACGCCACGTTAAAATCTCTCCATAAGCGTGGAAGCCATATCTGATGGGGAATTTATAAATTTCTTTATTGAGAAGGGAAGCGTTTCCACTATATGCATTATTAATTGAGCCACCAAAAAGCAGTTTAAATCCATCGTGTATCTCTGTTGTATAGGCAACTCCCACGTGCATCCTAAAAAAACCACGTTGGTCATCTATCACCTCCAAAGGAGGTCTGTTAAATGTTTTCGCAATAGGATCCCATTCCTCGGGGAGAACGACACTCGCAACGTCTAAGCCTATGTAAGTGTACGCAAAGCTTATTCCGGCAATTAACGCATTTTTTTGATTCCTGGAGGGGATGTGCAGGTAGGAAAGAGAAAGTTGCATGTTAGTAAAGCCCATGTTCACATCACCCATCACATCCCTATAAAACCAAACCCCTATGCCAACTCTATTAAGGTTAAAATCAATCCCAAGGGAAGCAGTATGATAGGGAACAAGGTTAAACCATTGGTATCGCCACACCCCAGATAGTCTAAACAAGCCGTTAAAAACACCTGTCAGTGCAGGGTTGGCGTATAAAGGAACAGCTTGATTCTGTGAAAAATGTAACTCTTGGGCATAAGAAGTATTGAACACGAAAAGCATAGAGCCTATTAACGATAGGGCTTTATTGTGCCAAAGGAAATTTTTATCTAACCAGTGCAACATTGCCGACTATTTCCTTCACCTTTCCAGTTAAGAATCTAATTCTGGCTTTATAAGCATATACCCCTTCAGTGCAAGGGGCACCGAAGCACGAACCATCCCACTCCGCCTCATAATTATTTTGGTATACAAGATTACCCCATCGGTCAAACACCTGAAATTCTTCTACAATCCATGTTTCATTAGCACCAACAAGTCTGAAAATGTCATTGAGTCCGTCCCCATTGGGAGTAAATGTATTGGGGGCGTCTATAATCGGTTCAATCACATAGACCCTTCCATAAGTGGTGTCTTGACAACCATATATGTTGGTTAGAACAGCGTGAATGTCATATATGCCCGGTTGAGTAACGGTGAATGTAACCACCTGACCGGAATCAAATAAGAAAAATTCTCCCGGATACCACCTTATTATGGAATCGGGTGCTTCGGGCCCAACAACCGCTTCAAAAAGCATTGGTTGCCCTGAAACTATTGAAATAGTGTCTGGAAGCATGTCAATACGAGTTGTTGGATATGTGGGAACATAAAATTGTCCTTCTACTCTGCATCTGGAATCATCTTCAACAACCAAATAATATACACCTTCCGGCAAACCACTAATAATAGAATCGTTATTTGAAACCACAGACCAGTAGAAATTATAAGGTTCACGTCCACCTAAAACCTTAACTTCCACCTGACCACTGTTTACATCACATCTAGTGGGTGTAATGTTATAATTGGCTATCCGTAGCAATGGGGGTTCCTCAATATACACACTATCTATCCTCACTTCACACCCAAACGAGTCAACAAGGGTTCCTGAATAATAGCCCGGACCGAGATGAACCAGATGTAAACTTCTATCTCCATGGTCCCAGAAAACATTATAGCCCGGCGTGCCCCCAGAGGGAATAATGATTATTTGCCCGTCATCATATCCATAACAAGTTATGTCCTGTGTTACTAGTTCATATTTAAGAGTATCCGGGGCAATAACTTCTATTGAATCTGGGAGGAATGCTGGACACTCCGTGGAATCATAAGACACAACAAAATACTTACCAGGACACACGCTATCTAACACTTGGGCAGTGTCTCCAGTGTTCCAAACATAGGTATAGGGTGATAATGAATCATTATCCGGATAAGGGTACACGTACGTATTGGCTATCAATTTACCATCGCATGAATACCAGCATTTAGGGGGTATGATAGTGACTTCAACGAAGTGATTACAGCACACGATGGAGTCTGTTGTTAAGGAGAAAGTGGCAGGGTCGTTGTTGCATGCCAAGTCTGTCCAACCTCCGGTCTCTGAATCACCATAAGGGGTTATGATGACGGAAAGGTCTATGTTCCCAGTCCTGCATCCTTGTCCGTAGCCTTTAGTTTTTATGTCCCAACAGAAGGTCCAAGTAAAATTTGTGCAGTCGTCTCCATAATTATCTCCTGGGTCATTAGGATTCCCTCCTCGTTCGTAGAAAAATCCAGGTCCGTATGTGTTACCTGTATTTTGTGATGTGACGGACCAGTACCATCCCCATGTGCCTTGCCCATCACAAGATTGAGCGGGATAGGGAATGATAGAAGACAGATCCCAACCATTGCCGAATTGAATCACAACTGCATGAAACCAATTAGTACTGTTTTGATCATATCCATTAACTGTGTAGCACATTCTGACCCATGTGTTGGGTGGATAGCCATCTGGGGGGGGAGGTGGTATGATAGTAAAACTAGTGCTTTGAACGCATTGCTGCCCCATTAAATTAAGGCTATATATCATAAAAGCTGTTAAACCCACTGCCCATCTTGTTGTCCAACGTGCGTTATCCTTAGTCATGATTATGACATATGCACATTTTCACATCATACAAAGTTAGCAAAAAGTATCCAAAGATGGAAACGCAAAAAACTTAGGAATAGTTTTATAGGTTTGCATAAAACAAATTGGCAGGTTATGGCACAAGATTTTATGCATGGGGAGATAGATAAGAAGTGGCAGGATTGGTGGGAAAAAGAGAAGATTTTTCACGTTACGGAAGACCCTTCAAAACAGAAATTCTATGTTCTTGACATGTTCCCCTATCCATCTGGTGCCGGCTTGCACGTCGGACACCCTTTGGGATACATAGCCACCGATGTGGTTGCCAGGTTTAAGAAAATGCAGGGGTTTAATGTGTTGCATCCGATGGGCTTTGACGCTTTCGGACTGCCTGCGGAACAATATGCCATCCAAACAGGGAAGCACCCCGCTGAAACAACAAAGGAGAACATAGCCCGATATAAGCAACAGATGAAAAAAATAGGGCTTGTTTATGACTGGGACAGGGAAGTGATAACAAGCGACCCCAAGTATTACAAATGGACTCAATGGATTTTCTTGAAGATGTATAAGTCTTGGTATAACAAAAAGACGGACAAAGCGGAGCCAATAGAAACTTTGGTTGGGCATCTAGAAAAGCATGGCACAGAAGGTTTGGACGCATGGACTAGCGGTTGGGAAATCTCTGAACTGACACCCGAACAGTGGCAGAATATGACCCTTGCCGAGAAAGAAGAGTTTTTAATGCATTTCAGGCTTGCTTTCTTGGACGAAGCGGAAGTCAACTGGTGCCCAGCGTTAGGAACAGTCCTCGCTAATGAAGAAGTGGTATGGGACGAAGAAAAGGGTTTGGTAAGCGAAAGGGGCGGATTCCCAGTTGAACGAAGACCTCTAAAGCAATGGTTCCTGAGAATAACGGCTTATGCTGAAAGACTCCTAAAAGGTTTGGAGGAGATAGACTGGCGGGAGTCAATCAAAGAGATGCAGAGGCACTGGATAGGCAAATCAGAAGGGGCACTCATCAATTTCCCAATAGAAAATCGTTCCGAATCAATCAAAGTGTTTACGACACGTCCGGATACAATCTTTGGCGTAACCTTTATGGTTCTGGCTCCTGAACATCCCCTCGCTTTGGAAATCACAACAGAAGACCGGAAGAAAGAAGTGGAGGAGTTCATTAACAGAATCAAGAACCAACCTGAAATAGAGAGGCTCTCTGAAAAAGATATGAAAGGCATTTTCACCGGGGCTTATGCCATACACCCATTCACAGGAGAGAAGTTGCCTATATGGTTGGGCGACTACGTCCTGATGCACTATGGAACAGGGGCTATTATGGCTGTTCCGGGACACGACAAGCGAGATTGGAAATTTGCTAAGAAATACGGGCTTCCTATAAAAAAAGTTATTGATGCCCCGGGAGTGGACGTAGAGAAAGAAGCCTATGAAGAAAAAGAGGGAGTGCTTGTTAATTCAGACTTTTTAAATGGCTTAACTGTTCCGGAGGCTATTGAGAAAGCCATTCAAGAGATTGAAAAGCGGGGCTTGGGCAAGCGACATATTCAATATAGGATGCGGGACTTCCTTTTCAGTAGGCAACGCTACTGGGGAGAACCAATCCCTATTGTGTATAGGAACATTGATGGCAAGTGGATTCCCTTCCCTGTTGATGAAAGCCAACTTCCTATTGAACTCCCCTACATGGAAGACTTCAAGCCGACGGGAAGCCCCGAACCACCCCTCGCAAGACTGAAAGACTGGGTTGAATTGCCCGATGGAAGCCGGCGAGAAACAAACACTATGCCCGGATGGGCAGGGTCAAATTGGTACTATTTGCGATATATGGACCCACATAATGACCAGTTGCCCGTCTCTCCAGAGAAAGAGCGATATTGGGGACCTGTTGATTTATATGTTGGCGGAGCAGAGCATGCCACTGCTCACCTCATCTACGCCAGATTTGTCAATAAATTCCTGAAAGACATTGGTATAGTTACACACGAGGAGCCTTTCCAGAAACTCTTTAATCAGGGAATGATTCAGGGACAAACCCATTTCATCTGGGTTGACTGGGATGAAAAGAAGGCGTATAGCAGTGGAAAAGTTGAGTCCCTGCCTGAGGAAGTCCGCAAAAGGCTTCTAAAAGTTCGATTTCCTATTAAATATGTTGACCAGCACGGGAATGTAGACCTGTCCAGAATTGAGGAAATGAAACGGGAATTTGTTCAGTTCAAGGACCTTGAATTTATTCCCGATGATGATGGCATCTTCAGATTTGCAGAAAAAGCAATAGAAAAGATGTCAAAGTCCTATCTAAACGTTTTAAATCCCGATGATGTCATTGAACAATATGGAGCCGACGCATTTAGGGTCTATGAGATGTTTCTTGGTCCTTTAGATGAACATAAACCATGGGATACAAGGGGAATAATGGGTGCATATCGGTTTGTGAGAAACATTTGGAACTGGTACGTGGACAAAGAAGGCAAACCAATCCTGACAGACGAACAACCCACAGAAGAAGAATTAAAAATCATACACAAAGCAATAGATAGAGTCACCAGAGACATTGAATCATTGGCGATGAACACTGCCATTAGCACTCTCATGACCACCTTCAACGAAATCAAGCGACTCGGGACACATAAAAAATCTATTTTGGAACCATTCTTGAAATTGCTATCGCCATTCGCACCCCACATAGCAGAAGAAATCTGGCATCTCTGGGGCAATAAGGACTCCATATTCAACGCACCATGGCCTCAGGCAGAAGAGAAATATCTCAAGGAAGACACGGTTGAATACCCAGTAGCAATAAACGGCAAAAAGCGATTCGTCCTGCAATTGCCTACTTCTTGGTCCAGAGAACAAATAGAAGAGTTCGTTTTAAACCACGAAAAAACCAAGAAATACACAGAAGGAAAAGAAATCAAAAAAATCATTGTGGTGCCCGGGAAGATAGTCAATATCGTGGTGAAATAACGAACATTTTGTGCTTTGAGCCAGATAGCCGTATAAAAAGAGGAGTTGAAGAAGGTGGTAGCAGGCAAGGTTTATAAGCGTCACAGGTCCTGAGTAGTTTGCCAGAAGGTTCATATATTTCTGACGGATAAAGGCAGACCCAATATTTGCTATCCCATGTTGCCCTACATCGTCGGTGTGAAGGGAAATCTTGTGATAGAGCAATAGTAGGGATTAAGGCGGACACTTGGTTATTGCACCCTTCAGCACTAAACAATTCCAGAAGAACATCGGTTAAATTTCCCTGTGGGTTGTACATTAAAGAATCTCTCATAGGGAAGACAAATATGTTATCTATAGTCCATGCAAAGGAATCAACCTCCGATGGGTTTTCCATCCATAGGTGCAAAACAGTGCTATCAAACGCATAATTAATTTGAGCATCCGGCAAACGACTTCTTATAACAAGAGCAAAAAGAGTATCGCTAACGCATCTGTTTCCGTTTTGTGCCCATACGCCCACATTGAACGTATCATAAGAAGGAATAAGAATTTCCAGGATTGAAGAATCGTTGGAAGCATTCAAGCATACTACAGAGGAATCCATTAGCCAGTGATATGATTCAGCTCCTGAAACTTCTACCAAAGCAAAGGAATCACCGCACAGAACAATTTTATCCCGGGCAAGGGTGGGCTGTGGGGTGGGGAGAATGCGTATTTTCACCTGAGCGGTGTCGGAAGGACAACCTAAGGAATCAAAACCCCATATGGTGATGAGCCCTTGCCCGGTGTCTATACTCATAAATTCATATATAGTATCGCCTCTCCTATATTTCAGATTTAAGGGGGGAGTCCATCGCCATATATACGAGTGACAGTTGCCATATACCTGCGCTGTGAACACCGCCGAGTCGCAAAACACTGAGTCAGGGAGGGGGGAAAGGGAATCTATAGATACAGGAGGTGATTTGTACACTTGGAAAAGAATCGTGTCGCCCCCACATAGCCACTGGTTAAATTCAACTACGCTTATAGTGTGCCAACCAGAACTGTCTATTTTTAAAATCAAGATTGAATCGTTTTGGTCATATACAGTTGTTGTCCTAACGGTGTCATAGGTCCACCAGAAAGAAGAACCACTAGAACCACTCACTTGGAAAGAAACGATGGAATCATAGGCACATAGATTAACAGTGGTTTGAGGTTGAACAGGATGAGTATTTGGTTTAATAAACTCAAGGAGAAATCTTATTGTCTTTGGCAGGAGGGTGTCTGCCCAGAAGGAAGGGAATCCGTTGAGCATGTGGGCTTGGCGATAGGAAACAGTCAGGTCATAAGGGATTCCTAAGCTATGTGCTCGTTTAGAAATGGGCAGGGACCCATAGGTTTTGGGGAGTGTTACCACGCCAAAAGGATGGTCATATCCAATAGGGACAATTGGGTCATACACGCTATGCATCAAAAGAACAGGCGGGTCAGATGAAGTTTCCATAAACAGGGTGTCCCCTAAGGCTCCCCAATAATTCAACGCTGCTACTATCGTAGATGTCGCTAGATAATTATTCCCTGAGCAGTCTAAGCATCCAAGATCTGGCGACATGAATCCACCATAACTACAAGCGGGACGCTCACTCTCTTTGTCTAAATATGCCGCATGCAATGCTAAATATCCTCCTGCTGAATAGCCCCCTACAAATATTATGTTTGTGTCAATCCCATAAGTAGTGTGGAAGAACCTAAAGAACCGAATGGCTGCTTTAATATCCTGAATAGCCCTATAGACCGCCCTCTCAGCACTACACCCACTTAATGGATTATATCCCAATCTGTATGATATGGTCGCCGTAACGTATCCCAAGCGAGCAAAAGAATCACAAATGCGATACATATCTGTCTTATTCCCCACAAGGAATGCACCCGGATGGGCAAATATGATAAGTGGACGGTTGGAAAGAGTGTCAACACTCGCAGATGGCATAAACACATCAACTGTCAATTGAACGGGAGAATATGGGAATATCCACGAAGGGGCACTGCCATATGTGATGTTTTTAAAAGTGTCTATGAGACTAAACGTGGGGTGACGGTATCGGCTATAAGGAGGTTGGGCTAAAAGGCTTAAAGAAAAAAGCCATAGGATAAAAGTTTTTCTGTTCATCCTTAAAATACAATTGCGGTTAGAGATCTGTCCTTAAAGCTAACTCCCCCACCAACTCGTTTCAATTCCAGTTGAATTGTATTTGTGCCGGCAGTGGCTGTAACAACGGTCACTATGGATAGTGAGAAATCCGCGTTATTAAAGCCAATTCCATAATCGTGCACGCTATACCTCCTAAAAGCAACTTGATTTCCATTATGTTTTATTCTCACTTCAACCCTTCCCCCTGAGCCGCCGTTTGCCCATCCATCTCCAAAAACCACAATTTTTTCTCCGCCATTTAGACCCGTTAGGGTGAGGGTCAAGGTAGTTGGAGAAGTTGTTGTTGAAGTGGTGGATGATGTGAAATGAACTCTGGAACCTAAGGAGCGCCATACAGGTGCTAGGTTGGGACCACGGCTTTCCAAAACCTGTCCCGGATTACCGGCGCTGCCACTTGGCATAAGGGCATTGTGCAAATTAATTTTTCCAACACGTATATTGGAAACCTGTGAAGTTGTAGTGTTCCAGAAGGTGACCCAATCTCGGGATGCCGGTACTGAAACCTGTATCTCTACATCATTTCCTGATGCATCACCACCTATTTCAATCCAGTCTCCATAACCGGTCCGTGCCCTAACATATCCATTTACATCCAGTTTAGTTGCTGGGTTTATTAAACCGACACCAACATTCCCATCACCCCTAATCGCCATCGCCACTTGCGGAGAACCTGTGTTACCCCGATTAACAAATAAAATACCTCCATCAGGATTTGCTGTCCCCCCATCGGTTTTTTCTATTATTAAGAAATCATTATATGGAGAAGAGGCACCCCAGTATGTTCCATTTCCAATGCTAAAATATATTCGTGCGGCATCTGCGGTGACGTTACCACTATTATATGGTGGGATACTCCACCACCCGATTCCAAACGAATCTCTAAACTCGAGCCCTCCGCCAGAAAGTTCTAATAAGGCTGTTGGGGATGTCGTCCCTATACCCACTCCTGTGCCATTGTCAAAAATGAGAGAGTTACATAGTTCTGTCCCCGTCCATTTCTGCACATAATTAACAGAGGGACTATTGCACAAGGGTGCTATGCCACTGGATGCCCCAGGTTGCTGAATGCTCCATTGCGAACCGTTCCATATTAACAGGTCTCCTGCAGAGCTCCCGTTCTGGAGTTTAATTGGATTAGTTGCAGTTCCGTCTCCAATTATTGGGCTTTGTGTTTGAGCTACTTGACTGCCCCAGTTGTCTCCGAAAACAGAGGCATTCTGCCATTGCGGGGGTGCTCCTGCACCCTGACTCACTAACACTTGTCCTGCATTACCCGCTGAACCCCCAGGCATAAATGCTCCTGAGAATGATAAGCTTCCATTAATATCTAAAGGTTGGCTTGGATTAGCAGTGCCAATGCCCACGTATCCACTAGTCGCCTCTATGACAAAATATGGATTAGATGACCCCGTCACTCCAACTTTTAAAAGGGGAAATGCGTCGGAAGATTTCCCTATTATATCCAGCTTAGCCTGAGGGGAAGTCGTTCCAATGCCTACATTTTGAGTAAAAGCAGTGTTTAAGAGCCCACTTAAGAGAAGCAATGTGAGTATTTTTCTCATATCTGCCTGTTTTGTTTGCTAAAGTAACTGGCTGGATAATAGCAAACAAGCACAAAATTTCCAATTACGTTGGGATATATAGGAAGGGGGAAGAGGGAATGCCATGTGAAATCGCTTATGTATAGGAAGTTCTTTGTTGTGCACAAAAAATTTGATAAGGAAAAAAAGTTTAAATGAACTTGGGGAATAAGATGTATATTTGTGAGTATAGGGGGACTTGTTAATGGATTCTTGCTATGAAGAGAAGGGTAACAACTAAGTTTTTAAAGGATGTTGTGAGCGTTCTCACACCTTCAGAAAGAGACTATCTTAAAGGTCAGTTGGGTACTGCATCGGCGGAGGTCCAGAGTATCTTAGAACCATTGATTTATGGAGAGGAATTAGATTATGCAGAAAGGACACAGGGCACTTACAAACAAGCTCTGAACTGGTTGCTCCAGCAACTCATCATTTTTCATATGTTGTCACCATCCCGATTGATGGTATATCGTTTCGCTATTGCTTTTTTCCTGATGGAGCGAAATCCAGAAGTGGGGGAAGCGGTGAAAGAGTTTGTGGAGCGGGAAGTGGGATTAGATAAATGGTTAAATGATTTTTATTGGTATAACATAAGTCTTTTGCTTCGTCTGGAAAGAGATTTCTTGCAGGTTTATCTTGGCTATCGCCCTATAGATGGGGTTCCTGATATTTTGAGAAAGTCGGTCAATGAACTGCCAATAATGGGCACAGTTTCATTCATTGAAAGGTCAATAATAAAAATAGTTACTGAGCAACAGTATTTGGATATGATTGGCGAGGGGGGTGAAACTATTAAACGCATTTTAACCCTTGCATATGAAATTTATCGGAAGACCCGATTTGAGATTGACACATCTTCATCCTCTCTGCAATTTGTCTACGTTTCTTCTATCTTTCTATCTTTCACTAAAAGGCTTTCGCACCTTCCACATTTTTTTGATATTCTCTTGCGTAGCAGATTGAGAGATATGATTTCATCTCTGGGAATGACATTAACAGGACAAATCCTATTTGCTTTTGCTTTCATTCTGCCCTATGTTAATTTGATGCCGAGGGAAGAGGAGGAACTAAAGAAATCTATATCAGTCTTGGTGCTATTGATAGACAAACTAATCGGATATATTAAAGAGTTGAACACGAGTCAGGGACTTGCTCATAGTAGGATATTAACCGTTTTGTTCCTTTCTATTAAGTCAATAGCACTATATAAAGGTTTCCCAATGAAACTAAAGGACTACATTATGCTTGGAAAAATGAGCTATATAAATCCCTTTTACAGGCTTCAGTTAACTATATCCATTATCGCCACTCACTTCTATGAAGGGAATTTCCAAAGGGCGTATGAGAAACACTTGCCCGTTATGGAAAGCTTGACTAGAAATTTCAGGATAATCAGATTAGCCTACTATTTATGGAAATTTATTTTAGAATATGAATTAAAGGAGTATGATAAGCTTATTAGTACTGCCCATTCTGCTTATCAGTGGAATCGTAGGGAAAAGATGTCATTCAATGATTTGGTTCTCTGGATGAAAAAGTATTCTGCTAAAATGCATCATTTTGCCGAGGACTCTGTGTGGCAACAAGCCCTTGATGAACTAAAGCATATTTACATTAATAATCCATTCATTGTATCTGTAGAAGAATTTAGTCCACTTATCAGATGGTTGCAGGCAAAAACAGGGGAAAGACAACAGGATAATAAGTTGTTAGAGGAGTTGGAACTAAGGGCTCAACAAAAAATTGCTATTCCCTTTATTGATGACTATTGCGTTAGGCATATTCCTGAATGGGTAGATACTGCAATAAAAGCCTACGATCAATTATATGAGTTGTTTCTTCTTTCTCTTGCCCAAAAAGAGGGTGATATGCCTCAATAGAACTTAGTTATCCATCAATCGTTCAGGCATCATATAAGCCAATGGGTGGACAACGCCTGATTTTTTTAAGATATACTGCCAGCCTTTGTGTCGTTCAGGGATTTTGAAGAGGTCCTCTTGCGACTGAGGTTCAAGGACAAACCAAGACTCCTCTTTCATCTCTTTGGAGAGTTGGAGGGGAGCCCAACCTGAATATCCGAGGAAGAACTTAGTGTTTTCAGGAGTTGCTTTACCCTCTTTGATCAACTGGATTAATTCATTGATGTCCCCACCCCAATATAGATTTAGGTCTTCATTAACAGGAATTGCATTGGGAAGGTCCTTGAAAGTATGCAGGTAGAACAGACTATTTAGTTGGACGGGTCCGCCTTTGTGAATAACAAATTCTGGATAATTGGCTAAATCTTTTATTAGGATGCCTACGGGCAGGTCCTGGGGCTTATTAAGAACTAATCCGGCGGTCCCGTCTCGGGAATGTTCAGTTAATAGGATAACTGTTTTGGGGAAGAACATATCAAAGAGGAAAGGGGAAGCTACGAGGAGTCGCCCTTTCCGGGGATGGAGCTTCTTAGTCGTCAAGTCATAGAGAGACTGTATAGGCAGTTTGGGAAGTGTGACTTTCATATATCTGTTTGAGATGTTTCTGCTCTTAGCCAATCTAAATACTTGTCGTTTCCTTTAATTATTGGCAATGCGAGGATTGCGGGAACTGTGTATGGATGGTGCTGCTCAATAAAACCTTTTACATTGTCATATAATTCAGCTCTTGTTTTCAGAATCAGTATTGTTTCAGGGTCTTTTTGCACCTTGCCTTCCCACCAGTAGAATGAATTGCCTGCTTTCAAGATGTTTGCACAGGCAGCGAGGCGAGCCTCAACGGTCTTATATGCCAATTCCTCTGCGACCTCGTTGGATGGGCAAGGGATATAGACCATTATGAATTCTGCATTATGCATAACACTCTATTTTTCTTGCTTTTTGTTCCTTGATTTTCTGCCTGATTTTTTCTTTGAGGTCTTTTTTGATGACTTTGTTTCCTCGCTTTTTGTGTTTGCAACCTGTTCGCTTTCAGGCTCGCTCTCTGTTTCATTTTCTTGTCCTTCTTGCTCATCCGGTTCTGGAAGTAGGTCATTTTCTTTTAGAATCTTATACCATTTGATTAGTTTTTTGACATCAGATGTTTTGACTTTCGTTCTGTCATAGTCCGGCACAACAATTTCAAGAAATTTAAACAGCTCTTCTGCCGAAGAATTTTCATCTGGCACCAAGACCCCCTCGCTTTCCTTTTGTTTAATTGCAATCAGCACATCTTTCAAAGGAGCAGTGTCTTCATAAGTAAATATACCTAAGTCTTTCAATAGCATTACTTTTTTGCTATGGACACTAACGAACACTATCCCTGAACCATTGAGGGGCTTTAAAACAAATCCCCGTGGCGACACCCCTTCGAGGGTGTATAGCCCTGGTTTTCCTATTACCGCCGCCACCCTTTCAAATTCTCTTTCTTTTTTGTCTTCCATCGTTCCTCATTGTTTTAGTAATATCAAATTTATAGGTTTCTGGATTTTTGGGAGGTTTTTCTGATTTTGCTTATTTCATCATGAATTGAAGCAACCACTTCGCCAAGGAAACCCATCAGGAAAAAAAGAAGCCCTACAATAACCAACAATACGACGAGGAAAAGGATTGGTCTGAATCCATGCCCCATCATCCTCATAATAATGGCTATGATTCCAGTGATGATGCCCAAGCCAAGGAACACAGAGCCAATGGTTCCAAACGTGAGGAGTGGTTTCTGGGTTAGGATAGTATAGAGCCTGACGGCAATCAGGTCGGCTATCCCAATGATTATTCGCCATTTGCCTGAGTACTTGGATTCACCGAATTTTCTGGGCCGTAGTCTAATAGGCATTTCAGAAACAGAGAATCCATAGGTCCAAGCCAATGCAACAATATATCTGTGCCAATCTTTTCGTAAAGGAATTTCTTCCAACACTTCACGCCTCATGATTTTCATTGCGTTCATATCTCTAACTGGCACGCCAAACAACTTCCTAGTCAGCCAATTATACACCCTTGATACAAATTTCTTCTCATATTTTCCCACTTTATATCCTGCGATTAGGTCCACATTTTGACGTTCTATTTCCACAGCCATTTTGTAGAGGTCCTCTTCATCAAATTGCAGGTCTGCGTCAAAAATGGCTATATATTTACCTCTGCTATGGAAAAATCCTGTGAGGATAGCGTGGGTTTTGCCAAGGTTCCGCCCATGTCGGAATGCTTTGAGCCACGGATATTTCTTAGCTAACTCAGAAGCCACTTGAAAGGTTCTGTCGTCGGAACCATCATCAACAATTATAATTTCCCAACTGTCTATATTGTATTTCTTAAAAAGGTTCTCAAAGGCTTCTACTAACAGAGGAATGTTCTCTTCCTCATTATAAGCTGGAACAATAACAGAGACCTTTACGTCCCACAGTTCCTTCTCCAGCTCCTGTTCAGTGTGTTGTGGCTTATCCACCGGCTATTATTCCTGCAAGGATTAACGCAATAACAGACATTAACTTGATAAGGATGTTCAAAGAAGG
>JAADEI010000113.1 GCA_013153515.1 Chlorobiota bacterium
CCGATACCCACTGGCTACCATCCCACTTCAATACATCTCCCGCATTCGTGCCACTTATCAAACCCAATGGATTAGCACTGGTGCCATCACCAGTCAACGGTCCATTCACCTGAACTACTTGACTGCCCCAGTTGTCGCCCACACTATCCTTCGCTAACACCCACTTGCCGCCATCCCACTTCCATACCTGACCAACCGCAGTGCCAGACTTCAACCTTATTGAATCTCCTACTACCCCACTACCTGTTAATGCCCCACTGGTCAACGCAACTTGACTTCCCCAGTTGTCTCCTCCTGAAACACTTATTGCCTTCCACGTCCCATCTCCTCGCAAAAACTTTGTAGTATCATTAGGCAACGCCAATACATACAAGTTCCCCTGATTATCACTCAACACCAACGCATTTCCACTGCCTCCTAAACCCGTTATCCTCGCACTACCTACCACATGCAACTCGGCACTCGGAACTCCCGTACCTATGCCCAACTTACCACTTTGCGTTAATACTAATTTTATAGCACTGCCCTGCGAAATCATAAACAAAGAATCATTAAACGCACTCGGAACGTTTATATGAAATCTGGCTTGCGGCGTTGATGTGCCTATGCCTGTTTTTTGGGAATATACTATTAATGTAAAATTGGCAACGAAAAACACAAAAAATTTCAAGAAAAACCCTTTAAGAATGCCTCCCCTCAACATCTTTGATGCATTTTCTGAGGCTAAACGTACTCTAAAGGGATAGTCCTACCAAACGAATTGAAGGAAAAAATAAATAAGCATAATAGCCTCTGCTCACACAAAATGAACTTTAAATCAGGAGTTTATTGCCATAAATTATTTAAATTGGTAGCATCACATCACATATTTCAACTGCATCAACATCTTTAATGCATGGTCTTTTTATAGCCTTAACTACTTTTTTTCAAGCCTTTGAAACAGAACGTGGAATGGCGGGCTACCCTGAGGCAACAACCAAGAAACGAACTGTCGGACATCGCCTCCATTTCGTTGTTTCCATACTTCAAAAAGCCTGTTCATCTGCATAAATCCAGTGAAATATGAAGACAATTGGACCACAGAGAGTCGTGCTCGCTTCCATTTGTCTATGGCTTCTGCCTCTTCCTGAAAGCATGTGTTTATGAGGAAATCAAGCATTGACTTAATGTCAGTGCCTTTAATATGCGTTTCAAAGTCCACAATAGTGTTTGCGGCAACCCTAATAAGCCATTTGTCATGGAACGCCCTTAGTAACAGGTCGTCTTCGTGGAATCCACTATCCAATAGCAATTTTTCACTGAACACTGCCCAGCCCTCTATGAACCCAGTGTTCCCAAGCACGTTGGGAATTATTCCAGCATATTTTAGAGCATAAGCCAATTGGACATAATGACCCGGATATGCCTCATGGGCGTTTAAGATAAATAACGTCTTGGCATTATATTCCCGCAATATGGAATCCCGAAGGCTTTCTGGATATGTCTCAATTGGGTCAACATTATAGTAGAACACAGGGTTTTGGTCAAAGGGACCGGGAGCAGTTATGGAAGCACCGGCACCACCGCCTCGCATATATTCAGGAGTTGGTCTAACCACGAGTGATGGCAGTCCATCCAGACTAATAAATTCCTTAGATTCAATGAATCCTCTTAATTCAGACAATTGGTCTATTAAAGAGGGGAGCCAATTTTCCGCAGGAAACATATTCTGTTCACTATATTTCCTCAAAACCCTCGCAATATCTCGTTCAGAAATTTGTTTCCCAGAAATTTGAGATAGTTTATCCATCATGTCCATGCGAAGCAAAGAGATGAATTCATGTGCACTGTTATATGCCTCGTCGGGAGAAATGTTTTTTGAAACAGCATATTGCCATAAATCATAATATATTTCTTCTGGAACCCTATATGACCTAAACTCTTTTGTCGTTTTCAAAATTCTGTGTAGCCACTCAACGAATTGGGATACTGAGTCCCTTGCCCTGTCCCAAGCATCAAAAAACTTGTGGTCTCGGGAAACATCTTTAAACAATGAATCAAGGATTGAATCAATAAACCTTACAGCACCTATGTTTTGTTCAATAGCAAGTTGCAAGTGTTCTTTTGTTGGGACATCAAGATGGGTCTTAATCGCTTCAATATAATCAGGAATTTGCTTTATATAGTCCGTGGCAATAGATAGTTTTTCCTCTGAAACATGCGGAGAGTGTATAAGGAACCAAGAGAGTCCATCGGCGAAGTTGAAATAAGAAGGGTCATAGGTCCACGGCTTCCATCTTGTCCACACAACCTCAAGGAGTTGGGCTTCGTGCTTGAGCATCAAGACATCAAGGGAATCGTCCAAGGGTATGGATTTAGCCCAAGAGATGAACTTGTTAACCCTGTCAAACCTGTGTTGGTCAGGGATTATGCGTAATTGGACTGCTTGCCAATAGCCTTGCGACAGAGCCTGTTGCGGAAACGCTTCGGCATATAGTTCCGTGAATTTGTTTTCCAGTTCCGTAGGCATATCGTAGGCTAAAATAAGAACATTTTGACTTACTTTTGATAAATGATAATGGAGGCAACGATGGAAAAAGTTAATCTTAAAGAGTTCATATCCAGAGCGGGGGACAAACCAGCGGTTACAACCTTATACGTAAACGACTGCATCAGGGTCAAAGCCATTGCTTTGAAAAAAGGCACTGAATTGCCTGAACATAAAACGGCAGTGAGAACATTCCTGACTGTCATAACAGGGAAAATTAGATTTATTCTCTCTGATGAAACAATTGAGTTGGAGGAGGGCGATTGGTTCAACATCCCTATCCAACGACGACATTCGGTAGAGGCACTAACAGATGCAGTGTTCACTCTGACACAAAATCTAAAGGACCATGGGTAAGAGAGTCTTAGCAATTGTTTTGATAGGGGCAAGTTTCTTGGGAGGATGTCAAATCCTTCAAGCATTGTTTAAGGAAGCCCAACCAACAGTTAAGTTTCATAAGATTAAGATTGACAGTGTTAATGTGCAAAACATTCATTTTAGGGCGTATTATAAAGTGTCTAATCCAGCCCAACTATCACTGCAGATTCCAGAATTGACCTATGAATTCATCACCGACGGCGTCAAGGTCACAGAAGGCAAGTTAGAGAAGTTGAGGGTTCGTCCCGACACGGCAGCCTTGGTCCAGGTTCCCTTCGCCGTCCCTTGGAAAAACATTTACAAAGTGATTCGCAACCTTGAAGGGAGAGACTCTTTCTCTTATGACTTAGAAGGGACAGTTAAAGTGTTTGTTGAAAAGATCGGCGAACTATCATTCCCTTATTCACACTCTGGAAGGCTTCCCTTACTTAAAATACCTAAAATACATGTTGGAAACATACAGGTTGTCTCAGCAACGCTGCAAAACATCCGCCTTAGAACAACCCTTCAAATAACTAACACTAACTCGTTCACTTTTATCATAAAGAAACTTAAATATGCATTCCAGATTGGTTATTTAATGCCTGTTGAAGTGTTTGTAAGAACGAACATAGAAGTGTCGCCCGACGAAACAGAAGAGATTCCAGTGGAATTGGACGTTGACCTTGGGGAGCTTGGGGAAGCGGCTCTGTCCTTGATTAATCAACGCCAACTAAGATATGTCTTCACAGGAACTTTCGTTGTTGAAGTGCCTGATTTCGCAGGATATTCAGGAACTCTCAAATTCCCATTTTCAGACGAAGGAAACATCAGACTGAGATAGTTTAACATAGTTTTGCACTATGGAACAGCAGGACATTAAACGGATGGCTATAGCCTTAGTGGTCATTTCAGCACTCACATTTTTATACCTATGGTTTGTGGGGTCTCAGGTTCCTCAACAGACAGTCCAACACACCGACACTATTCAGCAAACTCAAACAGACACCACCATCTCTAAACCGCAAGAATCTCAAACACCAACCCTGCAAACCCAAAACACCGACACAACAACCATTACGGATCACGTGCCTACAACACATCAAGAACCCATAAAAGAAACAAGATATAGGTTTTCTAATGAGGAACTAATTGTTGAGTTTAGCAGTAAAGGGGGGCGTCCCGCAAGAATACTTCTCAAAA
>JAADEI010000127.1 GCA_013153515.1 Chlorobiota bacterium
TGGATGTTTCCTGAGATGTCTAATGCTTCGGTTGGGTTGGCGAGGTTTATACCGATTTTGCCATTGGGGGTAATGATAAAGAGGGGTGTGGTTCCTTTGATATTAACTTGCATTATAGGACTTGTGAATCCATTCGACACTTCAATGTGTAGTTTAGCGGAGGGGCTTGTTGTACCAATGCCAACATTCTGGGCAAGTGAATTAATCTGAAATACCACATAAAAAATAATTAAGAGTGTTTCTTTTGGCATGTAAATCTTTTTTTGAATTTGTGTTTAAAGTTAATCACTACAAAGTGATTATACACGAAAATTAATGTGACAATTTCATATGCTGGTTTTTCGTTTTTTATTGTGTTGACGCTTGTCTGAGACGCTTGATAATTGTTGTAAATGGTGTTGTTATTAGTGTTTGTAGTGTGACAAATTTTGTAGTTTTTATTCTTTTATATTTTAGACTTCCGATTTTCGAATTAAGGGCACATCTTTATAACTGTTCCTCCTGCATTTGACCATCCTGAAGAGCCTGAACCACCAGCACTGCTCCTGTTAGTGGGTCCATTTCCGATGACTCCCCCTGTTGTGGCTGTTCCCCCCGAACCGGTTAAACAACTTCCCGGGCAAGCAGTCAGTTGTCCCGCCCGATTGAGCTTTACTATATATACATCTCTGCTGCCGTTTCCGTAAGATAAAGTATAACCAGCGAGGGCATAGCCGCTTGTGGAGGATAATTCAACTATGCCGTATGCAACATCATTATCAATCCCTCCTATGGTTCTGGTCCATTGAAGATTTCCCTGAGCATCCAGTTTAACGATGTACATGTCAATACCACCTGCTCCGTAGGAAGCTGTTTGCCCCGCTACTATATACCCACCATCTCTAGTTTGTTTGATTGAATATCCATAATCGTCGTTAGATCCCCCAATAACCGAGGTCCACTGCAAGTTACCTACAGAATCAAGTTTTACTACATACACATCGTAATTACCAGCGCCAAAAGAATTAGTATAACCGGCGATGGCGAAGCCGTTGTCGGAAGTAAGTATAATATCATACGGGAAATCATGTCCGGGTCCACCTATTGTCTTTGCCCATAGAACATTCCCGTTGCTATCTTGCTTGACAACATATATTTCCCATCCTCCCTGTCCTGCTGAAGCCGTGTAAGCAGCGAAAACGGTTCCATTATCAGGGGTCCCGACTATGCCAAACGCCCTCTCGTGACTTCCCCCTCCCACTGTTGCAGTCCATTTTAAGTTCCCGGAGGCATCGTATTTGACGACATAAACATCATTTGAACCAGCTGCCGTGCCCAAACGTTCATATCCAGCACTAACTATTCCGCCATCAGCAGTTTCAGTTATTGCATAGCCGACTTCCTCTGTGCCTGTCCCTGCATGTTTAGCCCACATAACATTACCATTTTTGTTTAATTTTATGACATATAGGTATTCATCGCCTAGAAAAATTTGTCCCCCTATTGCTAAAGCGCTGTCTCTGGTTATAACCATCTTAGCGCCATAATCATAATTCCCTCCTCCTATAGTTTTGGTCCATATTAAATTGCCAAGCATATCAACTTTTACTACATAAACATCATACGAACCTGATCCGAAAGAATTAGTGCGTCCTACCACTGCAAGACTTCCATCTGGAGTTTCTACTATATTTTGGGCAAAATCATCCCCAGTGCCCCCTATTGCTATGCAAAATGAATTGCACGAATCTGCTATTACTGCTAAAGTATCATAAGTACAATTACATAGGCTATCACATGCCCTTACAATAACATTTCCATCTGTAGAATCAAGTGATAATACAATAGAGTCACCTGCTTGATGAACAAGGGTCCAAGTGGGTGGGAATTGCCAATACCAATTAATAGCTGATGTATTGGGTGCTTTGAATATTACGGTGTCGGGAATGCATACTAATGAAGGTCCTGTGATATTAATAGGACCTAAGGTGCCGGAGAGCACCGTGATAGAAATGGTGTCGTAAGGCGAACATCCGCAGCCATTACAACCTTGTGCTACAAATTGAAAAGTCCCTGTTTGGGAAGGTAGAAATGATGCTGATGAGCCTGTGGTGCCAATAGGAGAAAAGGAATTGTGATAATTCCAATTGTATGTGAGTAGATTAGAAGGAACAATGGTTAGAAAGAGGGTATCAAAAATGCAAATTGTATCTGTTCTTGGATTTACAATTGATACTGATTGAGGTGCTGTACCAATAGATAGGAAAATTGAATCGTGAACACATCCACATTGATTGCATACGCCCACTAATACTGTTCCAGGACTTCCAGCTATGAGTATAGCAGTATCTCCCTGTGCAAGTAAATTCCAAGACGTGGGAGCGTTCCAAATGAATATATCTCCTCCTGAAGAATTGACTATAAACATTACGCTATCGTATGGACAAACAGAAGAAGGTCCGGAAATAGAGTTGATTATTGGCAGGGGACACGTATCGCATGGACTACAGGCAGTGGGGCATGACACGGCTAGCCACTTCCCCCCAATAGAATCATACGCTTCTAAACAGAAATTATCTGTATTAAAAATTAAAAGTGCGTGGGCGGGATCGTTAATGGCATCTCTTTGGGTTGTGGTTAGTCGTGGGATTAATAGCCCGCTTGATGAACTTTTCATCTCCACTAACGCGGAAGAATGAGGGCTAAGTGTTCCAATGCCAACCTGTTGCCCGTAAGTGCCTAACCAAATTAGCAACCCTAGCGACACAAAAAAGACTCTCATGGTTGTTTTTTTATGACTATTCGCTGAGTGAAATTAAGAGGCAAATAATGCTTTTATCACAAGTCTGTGTGACATTTAACTTGATTATTCTTTAGGGGCTCAGAACATTATAAGGGAAGGATGCTTGTTATCGGCATTTGGTGAGTGGTTTACATTATAGGGATTTAAGTATGTGACAATCTTTAACTCATTTTTTTGTTGTTTAGATTATCTAACCAATTTTGCAAGGAGATAGACAATTGCATTGCCTTCTCTACAATTAAATGCGAATTGGGACGAGTTTCGTATAAAGTTTCTATGCTTTCTTGAAGCTCCTTTGGGGAGAACCATTTTGTTTCGGGAATATCAAGATCAATGAAAGAAGGGTCGGTGTTTCTTATTTTAGCTTCTATATAGATCCTAAGCGGTATCATTGATTCTAAATGAATGTTCCACGGTTGCTGCTTATAAGCACTTTTGAGCTTAGACTTAAACTTCTCCCATATTGTTGATTTGTTTGATTCATTTAGGTTTCTTCCTAACCATCTTATGGCACGAGCGGAGGATTCAATAAATTTATTTCTGTGAGCGAACCTATATAAAGCTTCACCGGACCGTTTAACCTCTTGCCAGTTTTCCTCTTCAATGGCAAAAAGCATCGTATATAGACTGCTTAAAATGTTATACATACTTTTTTGACGTGACTCCAATTGATTTACGTAGTACATTGTTTTTTGTCTATTTCGATATCTTATAAAGAAGAGCCATGATTTACTTAGTAAATATATCTCACGCAAAGGAAGTGGCCATTTATCAGGAGATAAGCTTGTTGAAACTTTTTCAAATAGCATTGTTCCTATATCTAATCTGCCGTTCATCAATGCCCACCATGCTCTCCTAACTATATCTCCCAGAGATGAACTTTCTGCAGAAAGCTTTCTTATTAATGTGGAATTATTAGTAAAAATCCCCATTGCAGGAAAAGCATACATTGTCTCTGTTACCTTTTGCCAGGGTATATCTAAAGTAAAGCGTTCTGACTGGGGAAGATGAAAATGTTGCATTACAAGTGCGCTTAGTTGACTTAATTGTGTATCCCATTCAGAAATAACTTGAGCTAATTGATTATATGAATCAAAAAAGCCAATTTTTGAAAATAATAGCAGACATGATAAGAAAAAGAGTAGTGTTTCATGATGAAGAACAGGTGAGTCTTGTAAAGAGTGGTTTATGTGATTTATTATTGCTTGAACTTCCTCAATATCTTGTGGTTTAAATATGCTGGTTGAACGAAATGCA
>JAADEI010000084.1 GCA_013153515.1 Chlorobiota bacterium
AGCACACCCACTCTGATTGCCCTTGATAAAAAAGAGAAAACATCTCAAAAATTTGTTTTGCTGGATGGCATAAGTCTCGCGTACAACTCATATACAACCATAGACCTTTATCATAAAAGCAATGTTCGTCTAAACTTAGAGGAATCAATAGGGTTTCTTCCCTTGGATACTTTGTCAGACAAGTTGTTGGTCATATTTCCCAACGATGAAGATGTTAAATATACGGCAATGATTGGACCGTCGTATATATTATCACAAGTAAATTATGTGGTGTTATCAGAGAGTCGTCGTGGAGAGATTGAAATTACGAGAGCCAAGCCTCTGGGTCCTTCCTCTGGAAATGCCTCTGGATTCGGCATTCGTACGATAGGTTTGCATAATGGTAAGATATATGGCTTGTTTAGTGTTGACAATTTTGTGCCCAGCATTGCGGAGCTGACGATAGAGGATTAAGGTTGGGTTATCAATCGCCAAGCCGGATTGCTACGCATAGTTTTAATTATAGTTTCCTGTTCCTTAGAATTCAAAAACCGTCGTTTAGCTTTTCCTGACGGATTCATTATTCCATTTGGGCACTTAGTGTGTCCAAGCCCTGCCCAGTGAAAAATTTCGTGGAGGAGAGAGCCCGCCATCCTTCTGAAAGAAGGCTTATTATGTTGATAGTGAAGCCTCAAAGCACCAACCATTACATGTAGGGCTATTGGTATAGCAGGCGGACCCATCGCACACATCCTATAACTCGTCCCATTATTATATTTCCCTTTGCAGTCGGTAGGAAGGGTCACTTCACTTATCTTCCGTTCCCAACAGGAACTTCCCGTTACAAACACATAGATTGAAGCACTGTCATAATTGGGAATTTTGCTAATGACCCTTTGTCTGTATGTGTCGTGTAGAGCCATTCCGCAACTGTTGAAGTTACTGGCATCGCCTAAAAAACTGTCTTTTATAACAACAATTTCCCGGAATTTAAAAATAATCGGGAGTTTGGAAGGTGCTTTCAGGGTGGATGCCGCCCCAAGCCAATCATTGTATAGGCAAGAACTGTCTTCGCCTATTGTATCAAGATTTCGTATAATATAGTTCATTTTGCTTACTAACCTAAAAAAGAAATACCTAGCAATAATATTTTTCCTGAAGTTGATGAGGTTCCCATCCCGAACAATGACAAACGTGATTGGAACGATAAATTTTTTAGAAAATTCTTCCTGCTCAGGAAAATTGCTATCTCGCCATGAAAATGCTATGTTAAAAGATAATAGTACAATTAGCATGAGTAAAACCAATAAATAGCGTTCTCTTGACATAGCTCGCAAATAAGAATCATAAAAATAACGCTTAAAATTCCTGAGACAGTATCTCTGAATCCACCGTGGTTTCCTTTAGGTCACAGAGTCGCCAAAGTTAAACAAGAGTCACACAGAGTTTTTATTAAATTTTTGCTCTTTTAATACTCTGTGTCCACTGTGCTTCAACCTGTGTACACCGTGGTTTTCAAACGAACTTTGTGTCCCCGGTACATAACTCAGCGTTCACTGTGATTACGGTATTTAGAGGCTTTTGTTTATGCATGGCACATAATTTGCTTCCCTGCATAGCCAAATAATTGAGTCATGATCGTGCTAATCGGCTTTATATCGGCTGTTTTCCTCACTTTCGGAGCCCTGCTTGTTGTCGCTGTCCTCATCGGAGTTGGAATCAGGTATTTAATGAGGGACCAACGGGACAATGAACCATTGGCGGAGGCTCGGAGCATAGATCAATATCAGAAATTGGCTCTTAGGTTGGGCTTTGTGATGACCTTCTTAGCACTCCTGTTCCTATTCAATTTTAAGGTTTATGAAAAGCTGGAAGTGAATGAACCTCCCATAAAAGACCCGATTGCCCATTATGTTATAGACATTACGCCTCCACCAACCAAGCATGTTAAACCGCCGGAGCCAAAGCCAGAACCCGAACAACCTAAAAAGGACAGACTGGAAAAAATAAAGATAGACAACTTGCCGGACGCAACAAAGAAAGAAGACATGAGCGATCAACTAGTTGATTCCATAAGCGTCATGCCTCTTCCTCCTGAGCCTGTCCCAGACCCTGATGATGGAAAGGATAGATTCTTTTTAATAGTTTCTCAAATGCCTGAGTTTCCGGGTGGCGAGGAAGCACTCTTGGATTTTATGTATAAAAATTTTAACTATCCGGATGAGTGTGCTGAGATGGGAATAGCTGGTCAGATAGTTGTTCAGTTCATTGTTGAGAGGGATGGTTCCGTGTCCACTCCCAGAGTGTTAAGAGGTTTGGATTGTGCCGAGGCTAACGAGGAGGCATTGCGAGTGGTGAGCATAATGCCAAGATGGAAGCCTGGGATGCAACAGGGTCGTCCAGTGAGGGTCTTGCTCAGTTTGCCAATAAAGGTTAAAGTAAGATAAAGGTTTTTTATGTTAACGTGGTTGGAAGTTGGTTCATGAGTGCTTGAATACCGCCTTCCAAATGATCAACATCAAAACCTTCTTGTTTCATGTGGTGAGCGAGCAGGGCGGATGCCATCCCTTCTGAACAAACGAGGAAGTATTTTTTTGATTTGTCCCAATTGGGGAACTGGTTCCATGCTTCCGTGAAGGGAATGTTTTTACTGCCTGGGATGTGCCATCGCTCAAATTCTGTGGGGGTTCGCAAATCAATAATTTCTGCGTCATGGGGGATTGGCAGTTGCGGGGTTTGAAACTCAAGCGATTCCAAAATATTCCCTATGTTATCAAGATATATTTTCTGTTTGTTAGCGACGGCTTCAATAAAGGGTTTGTTATTGCATCTAAGGGCTTCTTTTATCAGGTCTTCATACGGGATTGCTGTTCCCACTTGTTTGGTAGCCAGTGCACAATACTCTTTTCCTGTGTATGCAAGGTCATAAGTGCCAATTTGTTTGCTGAGGGTTTTGATGTCTTCTTTTTCCGTCAGGAGGAGGGGACGGATGACGAGCAGGGGCGTTAGTCTATCCAATGTGGCAATGTTGACAAGTGTTTGGGTTGAGACCTGCCCGAGGGCTTCGCCAGTGGCAAAAGCAGGAACTTTTAATTCTTTAGCCAGTAGTTCGGCACCACGATAGAAAAAGTATTTTAGAAGCATGTTTTGGTAATATGGTCTGCATTTGAGGATTTCTGCAATCACTGGCGTGAAGGGTATTAGGTATAAGTTTCCTTTATTGCCGAAGCCATAGTTTTCATAAAGAAACTGCAAAGACTTGAGCATGTCTTTTTTCTGGTCTTCTCCACCTAAGTCATAATACACAAAATCAATGTTGAGACCTGCTTTCCAGAGGAGCCATGTTGCAACAGGGGAATCTATCCCCCCTGAAAAAAGAAGAATGACGTTTCCTTGGGAGCCGATGGGATGCCCCCGCAAGCCCTCTTCTTTGTGAGCATATAGAAACAGGTTGTCGCCTCTTATTTCAACATAGCAAGTTATGTCTGGATTGGTTAAATCAACGCCGCCACCAAAGGAATATAATGCTTCGCCCAATTTACGCTCAATCACCGAGCCTGAAAACCCTTTTTTCTTTCCTTTTACTCTGACTGCATATTTTTTTCCTTTAACCTTGTCTTTGAAATACTGCTTCCCAAGAGTTATTACTCCTTCTTTGTCTTTTGGTAGTGTATAGTGGACAGCCTGGGAGAAATTGGCTATTCCAAATATCTTTCGTAAGATATGCGAAATGTCTTTGTCCGTATAGATCCTGATGTGTTCCCAGAATGCTTCAACAGGGGCATTAACGCCGTTCTTTCCCAAGGCTTCTTCAATGTTATCTTTCAAGCGTTGGATTATACGCCATCTGGTTCGCTTGTCCTTAGTGCCCACTTCTCCTGAATATCTAACCAACCAAACTGCTTTCCCTTCGCTCATCCATTCTTATCTTGACGCTTCACATTAATAAAAGGCTTGTGTGATGCGTTTGTTCCTTGAATATGCGAACGGGAATACTTATTCTGGCATTGGTATGGAATTTAGTGGCACGGGCTCAGTTCTTCGG
>JAADEI010000146.1 GCA_013153515.1 Chlorobiota bacterium
TTCTCAAGTTTCTTTACTTTGATAGCAAATTTAGGGAACAGTAGTGAAAACGGGAAGGCTTGTTGTTTTCTTTATTGTGTTTGGGATTTTTGTATTTATAGCCTTGTCTATTAGTGATGTGGGCAATTATGATTTGGCATCAGTTAGAAGTGTTATTGTGTTGACTGGGTTGATGGCTGGGCTGTGGCTAACTGAATTGATTCCATTGTGGGCGACTGCTCTCTTGCCTTTGCTGTTCGTTGCTTTGGTTCCCTTGCGGGCGTTGGATGGCGAGCCTGTCTCTTGGTCGTATGTTAGTGGCGGGTATGTGGCACCAATCATTTGGTTGTTCCTGTCAACCTTCGTTCTTGGCGGAACACTGCATAAATATGGCATAGACAGATGGGTAAGCATAGGGATATTAAAGGCATTGAGGGTTAGGACTAAACACGGTTTGCTTGTGTCCCTTGGATTGATAGGGGCAGTGCTTTCCATGTGGATGAGCAACACAGTTGTTACGGCAATGCTTCTTCCCATAGTCCTTGTTCTTACTGAAAAGTTCAGGGACAGGCGACCGTTCCTGTTGATTATAGCGTGGGCAAGTTCCATTGGGGGGATAGCCACATTGATAGGGACACCACCTAATGGCATCACGGCAGGCTTCCTAATGGACGAAGGATATAAAATTTCCTTCCTTCAGTGGTTTGTGCTTAGCCTTCCCGTCTCTGCTGTCCTGTTGGGCATAGCATCATTTGTCCTGATGAGGGATGTGCCAAATGAGGCAGTGGATGTGTCAATAAAGATGGACAGGCTGTCGCCAATACAGAAATATGTCGCCCTGTTTATTGCCGTTGTGATATCCCTGTGGTTAGTTGTGCCTATTGTCTCAGAATTCGTGCCTGCCTTGAAGATTTTGAAAACGTGGGTAATAGGTCTTCTGGCAGTTATTATCATAACAGGGATTCCGTTTCAGGGAAGGCGAGTGGTCAATGCCCGAGAAGCCATTGAAATGGTTGATTGGGGCATTTTGTTATTGTTTGGCGGGGGGCTTGCCCTGTCCAGAGTGATGACCGCCAGTGGCACCGCACAAGTCCTTGCCAACCACTTGACAGACCTGCTCTCTTTCTTGCCACCTATAATGATAGTTATGTTGTTTGCTCTGGCAGTTAACTTCCTTACTGAACTGACTTCCAACACGGCAACCACTGCAACCCTTCTGCCAATCCTTATCCCTGTTTATGTCCAGATGGGTATTGACCCGATGTTGGGGGCTCTGCCAATTGCCTACAGTGCTTCTCTTGCTTTCATGCTTCCCATCGCCACACCACCAAACGCTATCGTCTATGCATCAGGCGAACTAACCATTCCATACATGGCACGAAAAGGATTCATTATGAACCTGTTGGGATGGGTTGTTGTGTGTTTGTGGGTTGTGGTTGTTCAAAACATATAATTCTAATACATAAGTTTTGATGATGTTTTGTTAAATTTGTCGCAAAATATGTGAGGCGATGACCAGATCATTTCAAAGGAAGGGTTACAGTAGTAATGCTGAGGTAGGCAGGAAGTTTGAACAACTGGCAAGAAAGTTTTTTGAAAAGCAGGGGATTGATTTGCCAGAAGAAAAGCCTAAAATTGAAATCGGGTTTCAAGAGAAAAAAGAACATGAATTTGATTGGGGCAATGACAAGGAAAAGATCGTTGTGGAATGCAAATCACTAACATGGACAAGCGGTAATCTGGGAGCCAGAGAAGCCCAAATGAACCAAACAATGTTGTTCTTTTATTTGGTTGGAGATGATTATAGGAAAATACTTGCTCTTGCAAGACATGAGCATCCTGAAACCAAAGAAACCGTGGGAGAGTATTACATAAGAAATCACAGAAACTTGATTCCCAAAGGGGTTGAGATTTGGGAAATAGATGAAGAAACAGAAGAGGGACGCCGAATTTATCCTATATGATTAGGATACAGAAAAGGGATTCAAAGGCACATTGATACAACAATTGCTATTTGCGTGGGATGGATCGTTGTATGTTTGTGGGTTGTTGTAATTAATTACTTATGAAGATAAACGGGAAATAAAGTAAGCGAACGAAGCATTTTTCTTTGTAGCAGTTTCTACAGAAAAATCTTCCAATATGCTAAGCATGAACTCACTTAAAAATTGGAAAGAGGGAGGCTTGAGATGCATAAGGTCTTCTTTGCTAAATGTCTCAGTATTTTGAGGCAATGGCTTCGTAATTTTTAATTTTTTTGCCAGATTGTCATCAATGCCTGCAACATACCAACTTTCAATTTCCCTTTTAACGACTATTATGTTACTGGGAGATAGGTTGGGGATTTTGTTCGTGAGTAATTGTTTTACGTGAGTAACACAAGGAGCAGAGTTAAGGTCAGTGAAGAGAAGATAATCGTGAGACATGGAGTTGAGAGACCGTATAAAGTTTTGCAAATAAGTAAATTTATCTTGCTTTTGGGCATATTCTATTGTGTAAAAAAAGTTATAATGTAGACTTGCTCTCTGTTGTAAGTATTTTAAAACATGCTCTATAAGTCGCTTATCCGAGGTTCCTTCTACAAATAAATAAAGCGATTTACACATTGTTCAAGTTAATATATTGTTTACAAACAGGTCATCTATCCCTATTTCGTTTTTAAGAAAAACTTTTACTTCTTCTTTTTCAGATGGACGAGAAACCATAGAGAAACCTTTCTTATCACGGTAAACCAAAAGAAGATTCTCTATTCCTGCATATTTAACCACTTCTGGATTGTGTGTAGTAAGCAGTATTTGTTTTTTAGAAGAAAAGTCTTTCATTGTGTTTATAATGCGAGAGATAAGGGAGGGATGTATGTGGCTAATTGGCTCTTCAAAAGCCACAAAGAGACTGTTTTCAAAGAGCAGAGCAACTAAAAGAGCGGTTATTTTCATTGTTCCGTCTGAGATGAGGAAAGACGGCAATGGCTTATCTTTCGTGAAGTCTTCCTGAAAGTTTAAAATGAGTGACCTATCTGCAAAAGCATCTACGCTAATGTCTTTGATGTGTGGCAGAAGGTCTTTAAGGTAGAGTAATAGTTTGTGCCTGTTTTCTTGCCTTTTAAAGACATTTTTTAGTACAAGAGGCAAGTTGCTTCCATCTTCTTCCAAATTCGCCATTCCAGATATGTGAAAAGCCCGCTTAATAGCATGTGGATTGAAGTCAAAGATTTTTATGGTTAGACCAAAAGGATGAATTCCAAGAGGAAATGACCACCTCATTTCTTGAATAAATAAAGTGTCTGAACTTAAATTGTTAATAAGAAATATAGGTTCATAAATTGCCTTAATGTCTCTGAGCCTTTCCCTTATGATTTTGGGATGATATGAATCCAACTGGAAGCGTCCATCGGAAACTCTCTTGAATTTAACAAAACCTGTTTCTTCTTTGGATTTGCTTTTTATAACTAATGTTTGAAACAGTTCTTCATCCAAGACTTTTACCTTCTTTGCAGTTGAGTCGTAGACAAGTGAGAATTTATAGGAAAGGTCTTCAGGAATCAAATCAGAGAATTCAAGCGGTTTTGAGCCAGTAAAAACTAATTCAAATACAAGGGGTTTTGAAAGACCGATTTGCAAGTTAAATAAATATTCTACGCCACCCTGAATAGATACTGCATTTTCAAGTCCATGATAAGCAATGTCTCTTATGAACCTGAAAACATTTAGAAAATTTGTCTTTCCAGACGCATTGGCACCAATGATAACATTGAAGTCATTTAGGGACACGTCCAAATGCTCAAAACTTTTGAAGTTTTCGACAACAACTCTTTTTAGCCTTACAGGCATTTTCTTGGGCTTAGTTAAGGTTATGTCTTTGTTAAGGTTATGTCTTTATCAAAGATAACGCAAGAAGGAGTAATAGGAGTTTTTATCTTAGCATGCTCACAATAAATATTTTATTTTTGCTACTATAAAATAGTTTGGTTCAATGAGGAGTATTGCAGTAGTTGTTATGGCAGTGAGTCTTGTGGGAGTTGTGTCCTGTGGGGACA
>JAADEI010000083.1 GCA_013153515.1 Chlorobiota bacterium
TTTATGACACTGCAGCTAGTGGAAGCCCGATCACTTCGGGACATTTTAGGGGCAGAGTAACCACTCACAAAGTATGGCAAAAATGGACAGGCACCGAAGAACCTGACTATGTCGTCTATTACGACTACGACCTAATGGGTAGGGTGAAGCGAGAAATTCATGAAATTCCGTTGTTGAAGAGGTTCAAGCACGATAAAATTGAAATGATGTATCTTTATGATGCTATTAGTGGGAAAGTTAGAGAGATGCGCTACAATGTTGGCAAAAAAGACCAATTTTTCCATAAATTTGCTTACGATGCCATGGGCAACTTAAAATATGTCTGGACAAGCCGCGATGGCAAGAAATGGACGTTGGAAAGTGCTTTAAAGTATTATCCCGACGGCAAGTTGATGAGACGGGAAATCCGTCCCAAAGACTTGATGCTTCAAGGCTTGGACTATGCTTACACTCTTGACGGCTGGTTAAAAGCCATTAACTCAGAAGTCTTAAAAAACGACCCTAGCAGAGATGGAATTTCTGGGCAATATGAATACTTTGCAAGGGACGTCTTTTCACTTCTCTTGAGATATTATCCAAATGATTATAGCCCAATCAAGCCCACAGCCACACCGCTTGAAGCTGGTATTGTTTCGGGCAATTCTCATCTTTACAAGCCTTATTACACCGGCTGGATTTCGTCATGGAGCCTAAACTTAGACACACAACACACTGCATATTCATTTAGATACGATAGATTGGGCAGACTTACACAAGCGAACACACTTACGGGCTTTGACGGAACAGAATGGAACGCAACCCTAATCAAGAACTATTCAACAAAGTATTCTTATGATTTGGTTGGAAACATTCTCAACCTTACGAGATATGACGGTTCAGGCAGATTAATAGACGAATTGGAATACAATTATTATAATTTGGCGAGTAACAATAGGTTGGAATACATAGCAGATAAGGTGGGTCAAATTATAGGGATTGATTTGGATAATCAAAGTCCAGAGAATTACAGGTATGATCCAGTAGGCAACATGATATTTGACAAAAGCAGGAGTTTGAAGGTTTCATACACGTATTCCAACAAGCCGAAACGCATTAAATTGGGAGGTCAAACTATAAGAATGCTATACAATCCATCGGGCTACAGATTCTTCAAGGGCTCAGGAAGTAACAAAGGAGACGTTTTCATTTACAATTCCCAAGGTCAATTGCTTGCGAAATATTCCATTGAGGGAAACAGGCTAAAGCTGGACTTCATGCCGATATATGAGGGAACAAAGCGTCTTGGTTTACACGAGCCAGAGGGGGTGAAGTGGGAGTATTGTCCGCCTGGTCTGGCTTGTGGAGCTGTATTTGATCCATGTTTGGGGCAGTTGGGAGTGTCTGTGGGTCCTTGTGGGAGAGGAGTTGTATTAAAAGCAAGTAAAAAATACGAACTAACAGATCATTTGGGCAATGTGAGAGTGGTTATCCGAGACCAGCGGGTTCCTGTGTCGCAGAATGGTAGCACTGTGGCATATTATAAGCCCTTGGTTCATGAGATTTCAGATTATTATCCTTATGGTTGGCAGAAAATCCTTGGGAGATATAAGTTTGGAGCCAATGCTGGTTCATTGTTTGAGGATTGGGATTCAACGAAGGGGACTTATTATACGCTATATCGTCTATTGGACGCGCGGATAGGGAGGTGGTATCACGTGGAAATTTTAATAGACGAATATCCATGGCAAAGTGGATATGTATATGTTTTTGGACATGTCGTAACTAATGTAGATGTGAGAGGAGATGATACTTTGTTTATTGATGAAAATGCTAAGAAAGACTTTGAGAAAACATATGAAGCTATTTCACAAGAAGTTAAAAGATTACAGACTGAGATTGATAAATTATTGGATGAATGGAGGATAAACAATGGGAGATGGACCGCTGAAGAGATTCAACAGTGGTCGTTAAGAGTTAAAGGCGTTAACGAAAGATTGTCGAAAGTTTTAGAGATGAAGAACGTTTTGGATGAAATAATAAAAAATCCTAATATTGTGTTTGCTTATGCAAGTATACCTTATAAGCTAGTAAAAGATAATAAAGGAAAACCTGTATCGTTAGCATTCCCAGGTGGAGATACAAAGGTTTTGTATAGAAGTAAAGATATTACCGTAGTGCTTATTTCGTATACACGAGGCATTCTTCCTTCATTAATGCATGAAAGCAGACATGGTGCAGGTTTAATATGGGGGGAATGGAGTTCTGTGGATCAGCACTCAAATGATTATTATGATGAGTATATTGCATATGAGTTTGAAAGAGAGTTTTATAGTATTTTTCCAGACATAAGTTTTCCACAAGATGCGATAAGCGTTATTGGATCAATAAGTCCGGATAATTATTACAGAGATTTTTATAATGTTAATGACGTAAAGCAATTAATAAAAATTGTTTATGAAAATAAGGATATAAATAAAGTTTTTGAACAGCACTGTACAACTATGAAGCCATGAGGGTTAGTTTTTTAAGACACTTCTTAAAGTTATTTGTACTATTCTCTTTGGGAATGAGCGATTTGTCTTATTTGAGCAATAATGATGATATTGCTATGCATATTATGCTTGTAATTAAACAGGGTATGCCTAATGATGTAACTTGTTTTGTTCTTGATCAACGTATCAGAAATAAGTCAAGGTGTTTTTTGTGTTGTGACAAATATTTAGTAATTGTGGGGAATACTTTAGTCATATACAAAGAAGACTACTATAAGGAGATAGATAGCATTGGTTTGGCGAAAATATATGAATTTAGATTGTCTCCAAGGGAACAGTTTAAATTACATAAGCAACTGCAGCGAATATTTAGAGCTTACAGTAGTGATAATCAATTGATATTTAGAGATACGCTCTATTCATTACATGAATATCACACTGAAATTATTATATCTGATTTGTCCAATGTTACAAAGGCAACTTTAATCGGTAATGTATGTGTACCTGTGTTGGATAGTTTAATAATTCTATGTAATCGATTTCTACAAGAAAGAGGAGTTAGAGACAGCTTAATTTCACATTGTAAATTAAACTGAAATGATATATCCTCATAATAATGAATTCATCAAATTTGTCGTCGCCTCACCTGTAGGAGCAATTGTTTTCCGAAACTTTCACATTTACAAACTCTATGGCACAGGCTGGATTTCGTCATGGAGCCTGAATTTGGACACTCTTCACACGGCATATTCATTTAGATATGACAGACTGGGGCGTCTAACGAGAGCGACGACATTAACAGGACTTAACGGAACGGAGTGGAATGCAAGTCTAACAAAAAACTATTCAACAAAGTATTCCTATGATTTGGTTGGAAATATTCTTTCGTTGACCCGTTATGGTTCGGATACCAATGCCATAGATGTTCTGATGTATGAGTATTACAATCTTTCAAGAAACAACCGCTTGAAACGCATTATTGACGGAGCCGGTCAAGTAATTGGTATTGATTTAGAAACACAACCTTTGAACAATTATCGTTATGATCCTGTAGGCAACATGATAGAGGACAAAAGCCGGAACATGCAGGTTTTCTATACTTATTCAAACAAACCAAAGCAAATCCAGATAGGCAGTAATACAATAAAGATGCTTTACAATCCATCGGGCTATAGATTTTTCAAGGGTTCTGGAACTAACAAAGGAGACGTTTTCATTTACAACAGCCAAGGACAGTTGCTTGCGAAATACACAATAAACGGCAACAAATTGAAACTGGACTTCATGCCGATATATGAGGGAACAAAGCGTCTTGGTTTACACGAGCCTGAGGGGGTGAGGTGGGAGTATTGTCCGCCTGGTCTGGCTTGTGGAGCTGTATTTGATCCGTGTTTGGGGCAGTTGGGTGTTCCTATGGGGCCTTGTGGGAAGGGCATAGTTTTGAGGGCGAAGAGAAAGTATGAGCTCACTG
>JAADEI010000099.1 GCA_013153515.1 Chlorobiota bacterium
GGGGGCGGGGGTGGGGGGGGTGGGTTTGTAGTGCAATTCGGGACTGACCATGTGGCGAACCAACCATCAGCCCGGGTGGAACCATCAGAAGTAAATTTGAAAGTTAGAGCATTGCCTGTTGATGTAATTGTTCCGGGGGACAAGGTGTCGTGATAGGTTCCTATTAACGGCGAGGAAGTGGATGAGCCGTCATATATATATAAGAAGTCATAATTTCGTTCTGTATTGAACTGAGAAAAAGTTATAGTTATTGGGTTTCCGTTAGGTGATTGGATTGTATATGTCCAATTTTCATTGTTAAGGTATTGATTTACTGGTCCTCCTGCATCGGTAAAAATTCCTGAGCAAGAAGATACTGTCCATGACCCAGAGGCAGGAAGCGTTGAGAAATTCCTGCCTACCCAACCACTGCTATCAGTAGCAGAACAATGGGCATTGACTTGAACTTCATAGTGGGCACTGGCAGCAAGACCTGTTATCCATGCAACAGTGTCCGAAGTGCTCAGGTAGGTCCATGAAGAATAATAACTGCGCTTGTATTTGACGGTATATGAAGTGGCACCTGGAACTGCATTCCATGAAACCAATGCAGCCAATGGTTGAATTTGTAATAACGTAACATTTTGGGGTGCCGGGCAGGAAGCGGTTGTTGTGGTCCACGAGGCAGCCCACCCGGGACGATTAGTCGCACAGTCAGAACGGAATTCTATGTACAGAGCTCCTGAATAACCTATCACTGTTCCCGGACCATTAGTACCAGAAAAATATCCAATAAACCTACCATCTGGACCGGTGCCATCCCAGATATACATATAGTCCCAAGGATAACCGTCTGCGTCAACCTCAAGGTCAAACTGAGAAAAAGTGAGGACTACTGGGTCACTGCCCGGCGGGTCAATCACCCAACCCAAAAACTCATCGTCTCCATAGTTGCCTGTCGGTCCCCCAGTATCATAAAAATTCCCTGTTGATGAAGTGTAAACGGTAATATTAGCAGGCAAGCCATTTATTTTCCGGAAATAGAATTCCCAGTCCCAGTTAGCCCCTGGGTCTGTGTGCGATTGCCCGGGATAGTGTTGATGCCCTTTAATTTTTACACATGAGCCCGGTCGGGACGCACTGGCATAATTAGTTGTGGCAGCCCAAGGGAACCATGCAACCCTCACCCGTGGAATGCCCCAATCCTGACAAACATCCCGAGTCAGAGCAGCAGAGGTTCCATACATCGTGTCCGTATACCACACCGGGTCTGAAACATATCCTTCATGCTCATATCCAATAGTATATGAATTAGCACTTCTAGCATGCCAAGCCTTGTCCTCCTCACAAACCATCTGAGTAATTTCTCCCCAAGAACTGATCACATAGTGAGTAGAGGCATTAGCATTCGGATTCTTAAACCAGTTAATAGCACTTATATACCGGCCCTGAATCGTATGTATAACAATATGAGTTGGGCTCGTTGACCTATAACTATAATTGCTTGGGTCTGCAGGGTCCCAAATAGCAGGCGGATACTGTGGAACATTTGTACAGGAAGGACCAGCTAACAACCTGTATTGTAACCCATTAGGCAAACCAACATTGCCATGAGAAACATTAACAACAACTTTCCCTCCACGAAGAATCTTCAAATTAACCGAATCGAACAATAGGTCCCACGGAATCCTATGTGGCGTGTATCCCAAAGAAGACATAAAGAATGGGTCTTCCAGAAGCCTAAATACGTGATAGGCAAACACATCCTGCACATATTGACCCATCGTAGACGCAGGTTCTGGAATATCAGACAACTCTCTGATAGCTACATTAACCTTCTCCCAAGAGACATTAGCATCAGGAAGCAACATAGACAATGCCTTGGCATACGCCATTATTTGAACATCGGGCTTATATTTAAGTTCTTCAATAGAGAAACCCGATAGATCAGCCACCAATTGTAAGTTATTTCGGAAATATCCCGAAGGGTCCTCGGTCAACCCAAATAGTCCATAAGAGAAAGGAAGCCCTATGCAGGATGGCTCTTCATTTTCTGGCACAATATGTCTCCACCGACTCAACTCAAAGGAAACCGCTTCTAATATGCCCACTGGCAAATCATCATACTGTTGATACGCCTGTAAAAAGTAGGGTCTTAATGCATTATATCGTGTCAAAAGCTCAGACCTGTTCTTTTCATTAAAAACAGGCGTTTGGGCATTAAGAAAGAAAGGCACAACAACAAGAAACATTATTGCCCGCAGTAACGCCCTACCAATCCTATCGCTAATCAATTCTGTCATCACTAACCTCTTTTTACTGCCCCCCCTCTGCACAAAATTAAATGAATTTCCTCTAAATGCCAATATGTTATTTACACTTAATCCCCCGGGGCATAAAACTCATAATAATCTCTAATATGCTTGCCGAAATACGACCGACCCCTTGTCCGATCAGGATCCCAATACGACGGACTCTTGTCCCCCTGAACAACATATCTTTCCCAATATGGGTTAAACACCTCACCGGGCAACGTGGAATGAATCAACTCATAATAATTTGAAGCGATATATGGGTTATAGAACACAAACCTTACATTATGAAAACCTTCCAACTGACGATATATCCAAATCTCATAAGGCAAAACTCCCGGCTCCATATTCTTTACAAATCGTTGGTCCGGAAAGCCGTATTGAATAAGAACTCTGCCCCTATCCGTCTCATAACCCGGTTCCGTCCTTGTTGAGAATTCTTTAAGGGCGAAATCCACACGTCGCTTAAACTCCCAAAACACATTCATTTTACCCTGCCATAACCGTTTCATCTCTCGCCTCACTGCAAGCGTATCACCAGACTCAAGATGCTTTTTCAACATTCCTGCATCTGCTAACATCAACAAAGCATTAGCATAATGAAACAACTTTTCTGCACTCACCGTGTCAAAAAAACTCTCCAAATGCCTATACCAAGACCTAACAAACCGCTCGCCCTCAGCATCAAGAACAACCTGCAAACTCCTCAGCCCCGTGTCCACTGAAATAGCAAAAGAGAAATATCCAGACAGTCTCCGCCAAACAGTATCCACGCCATTTTTAATTATCATCAACATTGCGGAATCATCGCCCGGCTTGACTTCCAGATACAACAACTCCGGATTCGTTAATGCAGGCTTGAAACCCTCCCTCAAAGGAATCAAATCAGATATAGGCTCCTTATCCATCGGCTTGATTACCCATGTGTAATCTCCCATTGAAATGGTCAACTCACTATCCACAGGGCAATCTGCCGAACTCCACGCCTTAACAGTGCCTTTGTCCACTACAATAGTATCCAATCCGCCACATTGAATAACATACTCCTGTGTGGAATCAACCGCCACCAGCCACACCCACCACCGCATGTCTCCATCACCAAAAATTCTATATGCCCGCACCTGAGAAAATCCGGCGAAAGACACCAGCATCAAACCAACAAAAACAAAATGCCTCACATTCTTAGGAACGTATTATCACTCCAAACAATTCACTAATAATCAGGGCTTAAAGCAATAGCAGTTTCTTCTCTATCGGGTCAGTGCCATCAATCAACATAACTGGATTCTGCAATAGTTCAATAACTCTAACCAGAAAACTGACTGCATCAGCACCATCTATCAACCTGTGGTCATAGGACAATGCCAGATACATCATCGGACGAATCTCCACTTTGCCATTGACAGCAACCGGTCGTTGTTTAATAGCGTGCATTCCCAAGATTGCCGTCTGTGGATAGTTAAGCAATGGCGTGGACATCAGCGACCCAAACACACCACCATTCGTTATGGTAAACGTTCCTCCTTCTAAATCTTCCGGTTTCAACTTGCCTTCCCTCCCTTTCCGTGCCAATTCGTCTATCTCTCGCTCTAATTCAGGCAATGTCTTGGATTCCGCATTTCGCACCACCGGAACAACCAGTCCACGTGGCGTAGCAACAGCAATCCCTATGTCGGCATAATTGAAATAGACCACTTCATCGCCATCTATCTGTGCATTCACCTGCGGAAATTCCATCAGGGCTATGGCACAGGCTCTTGTAAAGAAAGACATAATCCCCAACTTGACCCCATGCTTCTCTTTAAATGCCTCTTTATATTTTTTCCTGATTTCCATAATTGCGGTCATATCCACCTCGTTGAAAGTGGTCAACATAGCGGTTTTGTGTCGGGCGTTCATCAATCGTTTTATAAGGGCTTTTCTTAGTGGCGTCAAGCGTTTCCTAACAACAGTCCTCTCCCCTTTGGGAATAGATTGGAATTCCTGATGGGCGACAACGCTCGTAACACTCCTCTCTTCACTCAGTCGTTGCTTTATGTAGTTAATAACATCCTGCTTGGTAATCTTGCCTCCAGACCCTGTTCCCAACACTTCACTGGAATCAATACCATATTCTTTCATAAGACGCATAGCCACCGGCGTAGCCTTGGGCTCCTCCCCTCCCTTCTCAGCAGTTGCCTGAACAGGCTCCTCTTTGGGTTGTTCCACAGGCTTCTCTTCCTTGGGCTCGGCAGTCTTCTCCTCAGCAACAGGTTGTTTTTCTTTTGGTTCCGGCTCAGTGGGTTTGGTTGGAACTTCCCCTTCAACCACTTCAATAGTGGCAATTACATCCCCCGGATTAACAACCTCTCCCTCAGGCTTCAAAATCTTTATTTTGCCCGTTGCGGGCGACGGAACCTCCACGGTAGCCTTATCTGTCTCCAGTTCAGCAACAGGCTCATCCTCATTAACAAAATCTCCATCTTTCACAAGCCATTGGCTAATAAGAATTTCCTGCACTGATTCCCCAACGGAAGGAACCTTTACCTCTATAACCTTTTGACCAGCCATCTCCTGTCCAATTTGTGAACTTTACTTTAAGCAAAAGTATGAATTGTCAATCATTTAGCACTCCACTAACAACAGTATTAATGCTCAGACCTGTCCTTTCTAAAAGTTCATTCCGTAACAAATCAAGCATCTCCTTCATTCTGGTAACTTCATATCCCACATCATCAATCTGGCGAACTGGAACAATTGGCTTAGTGGTTCCTGTGATGAACGCCCCGTCCATATCAGAGATTGAATTCAAAGGAACATCTCTTTCAATAATTTCCAATCCCCTTTCTTGGGCAATCTCAATAACAAGTTTTCTGGTTATGCCCTTCAACACATTATTCCCAGCAGTTATCAATGCATTGTCCTTTACAAAAAAGATATTACTCCGTGGCGTCTCCAATACATTACCGCCATACACAAACAGCACATCGTCCGTGTCGGCGTCCATCTGGGCTAACTTCCCTACGACATAAAACGTGGTCTTGACCTGTGGCAAAGGTCTCAGAAATTGGTAAGTTTTTAAAGATATGCCTTTGCTAAACCATTGTTGTGGAACCTCGCTAATCGCCTCCGAAAATATCATTAAAACAGGCTTGCCATCTGGGTTCCAGCCATCGGATGATTCGCCAGCACTCAGCACCAATCTAAACGCCTGAATGCCTCCATTCAAGTTAATTAATTCTCTCAGCAACTCCTTTAAATCTTCACGACTAACCGGAACTTCAAGTTTCAGCCGACTGGCAGAAGTATAAAACCTATCAAGATACAGGTCAGTAATGGGACTCAACTCCCCTCCCACAGACAGGAAATAATCAAATATCGCCCAACCACGCAATAAGCCCAACAGCCGGGCAGATACCTGTAATTCATCTTTCTCCGCGAACCTGCCCCCTATCCAATGCCAACGCTTCAACATCCCTCCTGCTATGCCACTTTCTTTAACGACCCAAACCGTTCCGAAACCTTCTTCCTTACTAAATCTCCCGTTATTTTCAAGAAGTCAACACCAGACCCCGGCAGTTCATACATATAGTCAAGCAAAATGGTCTCCACTATTGACTTCAAACCCCTCGCTCCAAGATTCAATTTAATTGCCCACTTAACTATTTCCTCTATTGCATCATCTGTGAAAACCAATTCTATCCCGTCAAGGGCAAACAACTCCTTGTATTGCTTAATAATTGCATTTTTAGGTTGAGTCAGAATTGCCTTCATCATTTCTTTATCCAGCGGGTCAAGGGCAGTAATCACAGGGAATCGCCCTATCAACTCGGGAATGAAGCCGTAGCGACGCAAATCCATAGGCGTTACATATTGCAACAGGTTAGTCTCTTCAATCTCCGATACATCGCCGGTCTTGAATCCCACAGCGGAACTCTTCAGGCGTCGCTCAACAATTTTTTCCAGACCGTCAAAGGCACCTCCTCCGAAAAACAGGATATGTTGTGTGTTAACTTTTATCATTGGTTGTTCTGGATGCTTCCTGCCTCCCTGTGGCGGAACCAACACGTCAGAACCCTCAAGCAATTTTAACAACGCCTGTTGAACCCCCTCGCCAGACACATCCCTCGTAATAGATGGATTTTCTCCCTGTTTCCGTGCAATTTTATCAATCTCGTCTATATAGACTATACCCACTTCCGCCCATTCAACGTCATAATTAGCACTCTGCAATAATCTCGTCAAAATGCTTTCAACATCTTCCCCGACATATCCAGCCTCTGTGAAAGTTGTTGCATCAACAATGCAGAAGGGAACGTCCAACAATCGGGCTATGGTCCGTGCCAGCAACGTCTTCCCCACACCAGTGGGTCCAACCATTAAAATGTTTGCTTTCTCAAGCGAAGACCCATCACTGCCTCCCTCTAATGCCCTTATAACTCGCTTGTAATGGTTATATACTGCCACTGCAAGGGTTTTCTTAGCCCTCTCCTGACCCACAACATATTGGTCAAGATATTCCTTTATCTCCCGTGGCGTCTTTAACTCTAATTTGCCTCTCAGACGTTGCCTCTTGTGTTGCCTAACTAACTCAGCACCCTTCTCCAAACATGTCTCGCAGATAAAAGCATTAATTCCACGAATGGCAAACCTTCCCTCTATAGGCTGACCACAAAAACTACATATCTTGCTACGTCCCGAAACAGTATTATTTGCCATGGATTTTAAACTTATTAACTGTCTTTGCTTTCTCCCGGCGTCTTCCTCAACATGACCACCTCATCAATGATGCCATATTCCTTTGCTTCATCTGCCCTCATCCAGTAGTCCCTGTCGGCATCCTTCTCTATCTTCTCATATGGTTGCCCTGTGTGTTGAGAAAGAATTTCAAACAATTCTCTTTTAAGCCTCAGGATTTCCTTCGCGACAATGTCAATGTCGGAAGCCTGCCCCTGAACACCACCCAGCGGTTGATGAATCATCACCCTTGTGTGTGGCAAGGCGGACCGCTTGCCCTTAGCACCCGCCGCAAGGATTATAGCAGCCATACTGGCAGCCATCCCAGTGCATATAGTCGCCACATCAGGCTTTATGTATTGCATGGTATCATAAATTCCAAGACCTGCATAAACAACCCCTCCCGGACTGTTGATATACATGAATATATCTGCTGTTGGGTCCGTGGACTCCAAAAACAATAACTGTGCTTGAATAACGTTGGCAACGAAATCGTTGATTGGGTCTCCAAGGAAAATAATTCTGTCCATCATCAGTCGTGAGAAGACGTCCATCACTGCAACATTCAAAGGACGCTCCTCAATAATGTATGGCGTCAATGCTTTAACCGACGAAGTGATATATCGGTCTATATACATGCTTGTTGTTCCCGTGAACGATCTCGCAAACTTCATGAACTCCTTGGAAATCTTATCTTCTGCCATGACTCATTTTATTTAACAAATTCTTCCACTGGAACAGATTTCTTTTGTGCCCACCCTTTCTCCAACAGTGCTTTTACTATCCTGTCCAACAGAACCCTTTCATACCACAGGTCCTCTCGCTCCAAACCCATCTCAATGGTTCTCAATGCCAGTTCTTTGTACTTGTCCAGTTCTTCCTCAGAAGGTTCTTCTTGCTCAGAAGAAGACATTCTGTAATAGAGATATCGGGCTAACTCCTCAATAACATCCTGAGCATTTATAGTAACATCAAGTTTTTTCAGCAAGGCACCTATTAGCAAATCAGTGATCAGGCGGTCTTTAAGCCTATCTGCTTCCAATTCTATTTCTTCCTCAGCAACCTCCTTCTGATTAGATTCCATCAGTTTTCTTCGGGCTAACGCCTTTAAATACTCCTCTGGAACAGGAATGTCTTGATTCCTCCTTAATTTATCAAGCAATTCGGTTAACACTCTGCGATATGCCACATGCAACAAATCCCTCTTTAATTGTTCTTTTAAGAATTCCTTTGCTTCCTTTTCGTCTTTTACCCTTTCGGCATATCTTGGAATCAAAACTTTCTTAAGGTTTTCCAGATTTAATTCCAGCGGTTTAAACACCTGCATTTTGGATAGTGAAACATTCAAATCTGTTTCTCCCTGATGGTTTGCAACAGCCCCACGCAACTCATTGGTTTGGTCATATTGATTCACATATTCAATAACATTCTGCCAGAATTGGTCAGTGTCAATCAAAATGTCTTCCCCCAACTTGGCTTCAACAGGCTCATCTGAGTTCCCAATCAATTTCTGAATAAGGTCCTCGGTTATTTGATTTCTCTCCACAACAAAAGGAACCTGCTTATCTCCCAAATGCAAAAACAATATGAAGTACTGAGCATCTTCCGGATTGTCAACATCTTCATAAGTCCCATGTTCATAGGCATATCTGTTAAGGTAGTCTTCAATGTAGTCATCTGAGATTTCCACATCTGGCAACGTAACCGGTTCGTCTATTGAATCAGGTAATTGAATCTCTGGCTTTGTTCCGATGAGAAAGGTTATTTCTGCCGGACCCCCCTTTTCCCATCTGATATCGCCAACCTTTGCCTCTTTAATCAATGGGTCTCCAGCCAATGAGCCCTCCTTCTCTTCTAAGGTCTTTTTTAACTCCTCTTCTACAATCTTCCACAAAATATCGTATAAAAACTGCTCTCCCACAAGCCTACGAGCCACATGCATTGGGACATGCCCGGGTCTGAATCCCGGAATACTTAGTTTCCGTCTAACCCTCTTTAACTCCTCAGTTGCTTTACCTAAATAATCTTCTGGCGGAACCACAAATTTGACCTCATAAGAGTAGCCATCTGGAAGAACAGATTCTTGTTTCTCCATCTAAGCAAGCGATTTGTATAAGTTATTTGTTTCGTGCGGATGGCGGGAGTCGAACCCGCACGCCCCCTTCGGGGCACAGGGACCTAAACCCTGCGCGTCTGCCTGTTCCGCCACATCCGCAACCCTATCTTCAAACAATCTAAACACAAATTTATGTTCCCTACAAAATAAAAAAGGGCACCCTCCGGTGCCCCACCGAGTATTTTTATTATTATTTAACTAAAACAGAAATCTTACTTGTTCACTAAGTCTGTCAATTGTTTTCCTGCTCTGAAGCGGACAACCTTGCGTGCCGGTATGTTAATCACTTCACCGGTACGGGGATTACGACCCTTACGAGCCTTCCGAGTAGTAACATAAAATGAACCGAATCCAACAAGTTGGACCTTGCCACCCCAGTTAAGGACATCCGCTACAACATCCAAGGTGGCATCAATCACCTTCTTAACAGTAGCTTTGGGGACATCAGTCCTCTTGCTTACCTCATTGATGAGTTCCGTCTTATTCATGGCGTTTGGATTTTATACTGCTAAATTAAAGCAAAAAGAAATAATGGAAGCGAGTCGCTACAAACGAATAACAATATAATGGCAAATGTCCATACTTTCTGAAATCAAGCGGTAAAACTATTTTTCGTTATTTATTGAATTTGTTAATACCTGTTATCAAACAATGTTTTTCTCCTATAAGCCTGAGGAACTCCTTTTTGAACTTGGTCACTTCTTATATACTTTTTTGAAAATATCTGAAATAAACTCTTTATGTTGTCGGCGATGTTGCCATCACCTCGCAATCGCCTACCTAACTTGGAATCGTTTAGATTTCCAGCGTGACAACTACGAATTAATTCTAAAACCTTCTCTTTTCTCTCAGGGAAGTTGCGTTCCAACCATTCCACAAACAAATCCTTTAGCTTGCCGTTGAGCCTCACTATAGTGTATGATGCAAACGAAGCCCCTGACTCCCCAGCGGTCCTTAAGATAGACGGGATCTCATGATCTGTTAGTCCGGGGATTATCGGGGCAACCATTACGCCCACAGAAATCCCTGCAGAGGCAAGAGCCTTGATTGTTTCAAGTCTTTTTTGAGCAGTAGTAGTGCGGGGTTCCATGACCCGCCTTAAAGATTCATTCAGTGTAGTTATCGTAATCATAACCTTAACGCCCTCGTATTCCATCATTTTTTTCAAAATATCCAAATCTCTCAAGACAAGAGCATTCTTCGTAATTATTCTCACAGGGTTCTTATACTTCAGGCAAATTTCCAATATCTGTCTCGTTAATTTTAATTTCCTTTCAATGGGTTGGTAGCAATCAGTGTTAGTTGAGATATGCAAAATTACTTTTCTGGGATAAATTCTAAGCAAGTATTCCTCCAAGCGTCTTGCCACATCAGGTTTGTAAACAATTTTTGTCTCAAAATCAAGCCCTGCACTAAATCCTAAATACTCATGACTATTCCGTGCATAGCAATAAATGCAACCATGCTCACATCCACGATACGGATTGATAGTATGCATCAATCCGAGATCGGGGGTTTTAACGTAGTTCACAACTTCTTCAGATGAATCGGGGATATATTCGGTTTTGATGCCATTTGCTTCATCTGTCATAGATTCGGGAAATAAATCCTCATAATGCCTTTGCTCAAATCTATTTGGTGGGTTAAATCCAGCTCCCCTGCCTTTCATTTAATCACTTTATTGCTAATATACAATCTCAGCTTTGCCCAAGAAAAACATCCCATTAAAGCAGGAGTTTTTACTGGAGTTGTTCTCTCACAGGTGGACGGCGATTCATACGCCGGTTACCACAAAGGAGGAGTATCAGCAGGGCTGGAAGGATTTATACCATTAGACAACAAAGGCAGACTTTGGTTTATGACTGGACTATATTACACCCAACGTGGAAGCCGAAACATTCCCTCCATTAGAAGAGGACTGCATTATCTGCTAAGGCTAGATTATGTTGACATAAGTCTTATTTTAAGATATGAGGACAAAGGAAGGTTAGTTTTCGCCTCTGGATTAACTATTGGCAGACTTATCAAATTCACTGAAATAATAAACTTCAATGTTAACAACTATCCCGAAAATCCCTACCGCTCAATGGATTATCTCTTCACTGCAGAACTAAGGTATATGATTGGCAAACATTGGTTTCCTGGCATTAGATTTATTTACTCTCTAAGAAGCATAAGGGAAGTTATGCCACCCAACGCCCCTGTTCCATGGCAAAGAAATAAAGCCTTAGTATTTTTTATCTCATACAGGACATAATAGAGCCTAAAAAAATAAAAACCGGGATGGCGGGGGAGAACCATCCCGGTACCCAAATATAAACATGCTTAGTAGCATAAAGGGGGGGAAAATATTTCTGCGCCTCCCGCCGAGGGGCTCTTTTGTCATCAAACTTAATACTTCTTTTTATAAAAAACAATAAATCATGCAACACAATTGCTGATTTGTAACCAAAACAGCGGCGGTTTAATGTCCCTTTCAACTCTAAAGAGCCTAATAATCAACCACTTACAATGTTATATTCCTCGGATTTTTATTTGCCTCTCAACAGAAGAAGTTATTCTAATTCCCATTCTGTCCCATAGGGCGTGTCCCGCAGAATGATTCCTATTTCTCGCAATTGATCTCTTATTCTATCTGCAAGTTGGAAGTTTTTATGTTTTCTTGCCTCTTGCCTGAGGTTAATTAATATCTGAAGAACAGCGTGCAATCGTGAAGTGTCAAGGTGCTCATCCTCAGGTAAAATACCCAAGATATCAACCAATGTGTGGGAATACTGCCTTTTCAATATCTCGCCTATTTCAGGGGACACGGTCTGAACCGATTTCCCTTCATTTGCCAGTTGGTTAATAATGCTTGTTAGATCAAACAATTGAGCTATTGCCCGGGCGGTATTGAGGTCATCGCTCATAAATTCATAGAAGTTGTTGATGTGCTTGATAATCTTATCCTCTTTTGAGGAATCTGTTTTCCCTCCTATAAATTCCAGTGTTTCCAGTTTTTTTAGAGCCTGAACTAACCTTTTATATGCTTTTTCGGCACTGGCAAGTCCTGAATCAGAGAAGTCAATGACGCTTCTGTAGTGGGTTTGCAGAATTAACACTCTGAGAGCCATGGGGTGATGAGCCTTTGAGAGCCTTTCATGTTCTCCTGTGAAAACCTGCTCTATGGTTATAAAATTGCCCAGCGATTTACTCATTTTCTGTCCGTCAATAGTGATAAGGTTGTTGTGCATCCAATACCTGACGGGTTCCGTGTCCCACGCCGCAACCGCCTGCATTATCTCACATTCATGATGAGGAAAAATCAAATCCATTCCTCCGCCGTGAATATCAAAGGGGATTCCCAAGTATTTAGCGTTCATAACAGTGCATTCAAGATGCCAACCGGGGAATCCAACGCTCCACGGCGACTTCCATTTCATAATGTGCGTTGGCGGGGCTTTCTTCCACAGGGCAAAATCAGCAGGATGTTTCTTTTCCTCCACTCCTCTCAATTCCCTTGTAACACTCTCCAATTCTTCAAGCCTCCTGCCAGACAAAACTCCATATTCATATTTCTGGGCGTATTTGGGCACATCAAAATACACAGAGCCGTTGACCACATAAGCAAATCCCTTATCAAGAATGGTTTGCACTAATTCTATTTGCTCTGGGATGTGGCAAGTGGCATGTGGTTGGATATTAGGGGGAATAACATTTAGTTTAGCCATAGCGTTATTATAAACCCTTGTATAATGTTGGGCTATCTCCATTGGTTCCAATTGCTCAAGCCTCGCCCTCTTCTGGATTTTGTCCTCTCCTTCATCGGCATCTCCTTCCAGATGACCCACGTCTGTTATGTTGCTCACAAACCTGACCTTATAACCCATTGAAGTAAGGTATCTCCTAAGGACATCAAAGACCACGGCGGCACGGGCATGCCCTAAATGGGGGTCGCTATATACGGTGGGACCACAGACATAGATTCCCACGTATGGCGGTTTGAGAGGCTTGAACTCTTCCTTTTCTCTCGTCCTCGTATTGTATAATGTTACTGGTGGGATTTGTATCTTTGCTTCCATATAGCCAAAATTATATTTAATGATTGAAAGTGAATGGGATATGGACCCGGCGATTTTGAAAGAGGCGATTAATTGGCGACATTGGATTCATCAGCATCCAGAGTTGTCAATGCAGGAATATGAAACATCAGCATTTATTCGGCAAATCCTTGATAAATACGGGATTCCCTATGTCTTTCCTGCTCCCGGCACTGAAACAGGGATAATAGCAATGCTTGGCAATGGGGCAAAAGCCATTGGTATCCGTGCCGAGTTGGATGCCCTGCCAATCTCTGAATCAACAGGTTTGCCCTTCGCAAGCGTTCACGATGGCGTTATGCATGCTTGTGGACACGACATTCACATGACCGCCTTGCTTGGCTTATTGGTGCATCTGAAAACAAGTGATTCTCTCCCTACTGGCGTAAAGATATTAGGGATTTTCCAGCCATCAGAGGAAAAAATTCCCGGTGGGGCTAAGTTGATGATTGATGCCGGGATAATAGAAGATTTCGGAATAATGATTATGCTTGCCCAACACGTGGAACCAGCCCTTCCACTTGGCACAATAGGGGTTCATTCCGGTCCATTCATGGCGTCAAGCGATGAACTATACATAACTGTTGAGGGGCATAGCGGGCATGCTGCCCAACCTCACAAAAATCCTAATCCTATAATAGCAACATCTTCAATCATAGACTATATTTACAAATTTCAAATTCAAATGCATAGTCCAATAGAGCCTTTTCTCATAAACATCGGCAAAGTTTGCGGGGGCACAACAACAAATGTAGTCCCAGACAGGGTTGAGGTGGCAGGAACTATAAGAACCTTTAATGAGACAACGCGAAAGAAAACCCATGAGTTGTTAAATGAGAACCTTCCCGAGATAGCACGGACATACAACTGCAAAGCATTAGTAAACATAAAAAAAGGCTATCCTGTTCTGGTGAATAACGAGTGGCTATACGAAACATTAAAGCCCGCTTTTGAAAAAGCAAAATTCCAAGTGGTTGAGGTTCCTCAAAGGATGGGTTCTGACGACTTCGCATACTTCTCTCAAAAAATACCTTCTTTTTATTGGCGTCTGGGCACAGGTGCGGGCAATAACCCGTCCAACGCATATCTACACTCATCAAACCTAATAATTACCGATGAGATAATTCCCTTTGCAATTAAAGCATTAATAAGTGCAGTTGAAACATCTGGAATATCCCTATCGTAAAAACAAAAAATGGTCATGGTAACAACAAGGTCTAATATCAAGGCACGGTATTCACGGCGAGGACAGGGGGGAGACAAGGTTACGATGGCAATTATAATGTTGGTCTTTCTTGGAATTCTTTATGCTATTGTTCATAAAAGTGGATGGATGCGAACTTCTGAACATAATCTAAATCTCATCCAAAATGGAAGTTTTGAGACTTGGCATAAAGGGGCTCCAATTAGTTGGGTAATAGAAGGCATTACACCATTTGACAAACCGGAAGAGGCTCGCCATGGGGCACATATATTGGGAATTTTCAACAAGGATACTGTAAAAAAGGGGGCTTATCAAATAGTACAGCTAGACCCAAATGTTACTTATAACTTGTTTTTCTTTATTAAAGGCACATCGTATAGTTATGGTGATATCGGTTATGAAATTAGATATTGTGGAGAAAACGTCAAGGCAACAGAAGAATTAAAACCGGGAAAACATTTTTACACTGGCATAGGGCAATGGCAACAGATATACGGTCAATTCTCAGGGGCTTCTTGCTTGGAACTTAGGTTCTTTTCTTGTTGTGGAAGTAGGTTGCTTGTAGATGATGTCTTTTTGGCTCCTTCTAATATAAAACGAACCTCTCAATAAATATGCAAATTAGCCAACATCTTTCATCTTACGCGAGCTTTTCCTGGATTTTGTAGAGAAATACCACCATAATGCATCAAAAAGAGAAATTTTTAACCCAAGTTTTCTCCTAACCATCCAATAACCTATCCATTTAGAAAGTGGGGGACCGACGAGGAATGTGAAGGCAGCACCAATTGCTCCATAAATAGGGATGACTAGAAGGGCAACGATTGTTTGTACTAATATAGCTATTCCCTGAGCAATAAGAACATACCTTTCTTTATGGGCTATGTTTAGGAACATATTTGTATTGCCGGCAGCAATATTTAATATAACTGCAATCACCATCATTAGAAAAACCGGAAATGACTTTCCATAAGCAGGATCCTTTAATTCTGGCAGAATAATATATAACACTACTGCCACCACAATGCCCATTAATAGCGAAAATCCAGAGACCGCCATTAAAATTTTATAAACAACCTTTAATAAGCGCTCATACTCTCTATTGTGATAAAGTTCTGAGACCACCGGCATTAATATATTCAACATTAAGATGTTCAAGACAACAACAGGACCAATGAATCTTAACGCTATATGAAAGACCCCTAGCTCCGTAGCATTAGATAACAAGCCCAACAAGATGGGCGGCAGGGTAAAGCTTGAATTTGTAAGGAATGTTATTGCCGCAAATCGCAAAATGGTCCTAAGTCGTTCCATAAATAGTGGTGATTCAAGGACATTTGAGATTCTGATCAGATTAGGGCGTCTCCATCTGAGCCACAATATCCCCACAATAACACCTATAATGTTCACGCCTATTGAAAAATACACGTAGTGATATGGATTCCGGACCTTTGTAACAAAGAAATATGTCGCACCGACGATAAAAAGCACAATAGTTAACCACGCTCTTGTAAACAATATCGCCACGGCAGGCTTCTTCTCAGCAGTGAACAGAGCACTAATTGCCTGAAGCAATGCATAGAACACAAAACCAATCATTGCCAATTTAACTCCTCGGGCAACAGATTCATCCTTGAAAATTGGAAATATATGGATGATAATAATAAATCCTGTGGCAACAATTACCGAAAGAACAAAACCCATCTTTAATGTCCACCCTGAAAGCAATTCCCTTTCCCTCTCCGAAGCCAATGGCCACCTCCTCACAAGCAAATTCCTAAACACGGCACCCACAGGCATGCCAAGAAAGACTAACCAATGCAAGGCATTGGCAAGGATACCATATCCATCGGCACCCAGAACACGACCAAACAGAATGCTTTGTAGGAATCCAGCGGTATATTGAAGGGCTGTTACGCCAGAGGCTCCCATCAAACCAGTAACAACATATTTTTGTAAATCGGATAAGTTTTTCCACTTGTCTGTCAATCGGTTAACGAACCGTTCCATTTAACTTAATTGTTGTTATGTTTAACGTTATAATTAGGCAAAATTATGAGAGTTGCCATTGATTCCAAGCGAGCGTTTGCGACCCGAACAGGACTTGGGGAATACAGTCGTCGCTTGATAAATGCCCTGTTGAAATATGTTCCTGACTACACGCCTGTGCTCCTCACTCCTGTAAACAAATTGGGTTGGTATCCCGAAAAACGGGCTCCAATAATTTTCAGGGAAGGGGTTTGGAAACGGCTTCCTCCCTTCCTCTGGCGGTCTTTCGCCTCTGGGAAGATAGCCTCCCGATATGCAAACTTGTTCCACGGTCTCAGCAACGAATTGCCCAAAGGGTTGTCTGTCCCCTCGGTCGTTACTATTCATGACCTGCTCTTCAAAGAATATCCAGAATGGTATCCAGCATTTGATAGGTTGATCTATTCAATTAAAGTTAACGATGCGGTCAACAGGGCAAGCCTCATCATTGCAGTCAGCGAAGCCACTAAGCAAGCCATTGCCAATCACTACCCACACACCAAAGAAAAAATAAGGGTTATTCCGCCCATGCTCCCAGAAGACATTTTTAATTTCAAGCACACTCCATCTGAACAGGCAACTGAACCATACATCGTGTTCCTTGGTAGGATGGAAACAAGGAAGAATTTTGCAGGGGTTCTCAAAGCATTGAGAGTTATGCCTCCCAGCAAACGACCGCTTCTAATCAGCATAGCGGGGAAAAACTCATATTTCAAAAAATGCCAGAAGTGGGTTAAAAAACATTTTCCAAACTTGAAATGGAAGCACTACAGCAATATTCCCAATCAGGAAATATGGAAGTTATTACGAGGGGCAGTGGCTCTGGTCTATCCATCTTTCGCCGAAG
>JAADEI010000096.1 GCA_013153515.1 Chlorobiota bacterium
ACTCGGCATCCTTCCTGAATGTTCGGGCAATCATTTCAGCCTCGCAGACCACCTTTGACCCGACATATGCCTTGCCCTTCATGTGAATTATGCCTCTTCTAATTGGCGAAATAAGGGACAGTTCCATAACAAGAGTGTCTCCGGGAATAACTGGTCTTCTAAATCTCACGTCGCTAATCTTGACAAAATATGTGTTCCAGTTTTCAGGGTCTGGAATGTCTTTCAGGGCAAGGATTCCGCCCACCTGAGCCATCGCTTCAACAATCAAGACCCCCGGCATCACTGGATTATCAGGGAAGTGCCCGGCAAAAAATAGTTCGTTGAAACTAACGTTTTTCACTCCCACAACTCGGTTCTCGCTCAATTCAATGATTTTATCCACCAGAAGGAACGGCGTTCTGTGTGGCAAAATTTTCTGTATCTCTGGAATTGTTAGAAGTGGTTCTTTGTCTGGGTCATATTCCGGCGGCGACTCAAAAGTTTTCTTATACAGTTTTTGAAGGAATTGTGCAAAAGAAATGTTTGCCTGATGATGTGGCGAAAAAGCAAATATGCTCCCTTCTATACGCAATCCGGCAAGTGCCATATCTCCTATTAAATCCAAAATTTTATGTCTGGCAGGCTCGTTAGAAAATCTTAGTCCTTCTACAGACCACATCATACCTTTGTATAACTTATCGGGAATAGGAAATTTAAGTCTTTCGGCGATTTCTTTCAATTCTGTGTCTATCTCTTCCGTGTCAATAATTACCACTAATTGAGAAGGCTTTATCCCTTTGCCTTTATCTTGAGAAATGATTTCCTTAACCATTGAGAGTCTCACGAATGTTCGTGCCGGTGCCACACTATTAGCATAATCATCAAGGCTTTTCAATCGGGCATGTTGCCCCTCAAACCCCGGCAATTCCAGATCAACAATAACTTCCATTTGGTCAGCAGGATATAACCTATACTCCGAATTTCCAGTTTCAAAACTCACTGGCTTGTGAATCTTTAATATTTTTCTGAAATCCTTTTGTTCAACCACTCCCACCTTCTTGATGAACTCCACCCAAGGTTTTGCGGAACCATCCAAAAATGGGATTTCATTTCCTTCCACTTCAATAATGGCATTATCCACACCAAGGGCATAAAGTGCCGAAAGCAGATGCTCCACAGTGGACACCCGAACACCATCCTTCTCCAAAACAGTTGCATTAGTTTCCTTGGCAGTGAATTCCGGACTGGCGGGAATCTCCACCCCATTAACCACGAATAAATACCCTGTGTTATCAGTGGCAGGCTTCACAATAACAGAACTCTTTTCCCCACTGTGGACTCCTTCTCCTTCCGCTTTAAATTCTCCTCCCAAAGTATATTGCCTTGGCACGTTAAATGCACTCATTTCTGTTGATTTTGACCGTCAAGGAATCGCAACAATTTTTTGTAAAGTTCGGGCAATTTTTGTAAAATAGACCATATTCTGAGAGTGCGATGTAATTCAAGGGCGGGCGTCCCAAGATAAACACCGGGCTTGGTTATATTCTTATTCACTCCTGATTGTGCTCCCAGTGCAACTTTATCCCCTATGGTAATGTGGTCTGCTATGCCCACCTGACCACCAATCATGCAATACTGCCCAATCTGGGAAGACCCTGCTATGCCTGCCTGCGACGCTATAACCGTTGACCTGCCAACCCGAACATTATGAGCAATCTGCACAAGATTATCAATCTTAACATCAGTGTCAATGATTGTTTCTCCCAGCACGGCACGGTCAATAGTTGTGTTGGCTCCAATCTCAACATTATCTTTTATTACCACCTTCCCTAAATGATAAATTTTTTCTTGCGTCCCCTCTTCGTTCAAGACGAACCCGAAGCCATCAGACCCAATAACACAACCGCTATGAATAATGCAGTTCTTCCCTATTTTGACATTTGGATAAATTACTGTGTTAGGGTAAATAACTGTATTATCTCCAATTTCAACGCCATCCATAACAACAACGTGTTCCAAAATCCTAACCCCTCTGCCGATTACTACATTCTCTCCAATAATTGAATATGCCCCGATGAAAGAGTCTTCTTCAATCTGAGCCGAAGGGCTAACCACAGCAGTCTGATGAACACCTTTCAAATCCTTCTGTTGGAAAAACAATTTTGTTAGCCGTGCGAATGCCAATTTGGGATTCTTAACCTCAACAGCATTAACCTCGGAAGGAACACTTATGCCCTCTGGAACAACTATCAGGGCGTCTGCGGGAATCTCTTTGGGAATGTCTTTCGTGAACAGGACGGCTACCGTATGGCTTTCCAATTGTCTTGGGTCAACAAGCCTTTCAACCTCCAGAGAAGCATCTCCTTTAAGTCTCCCCTTTACTGCCTCTGCTATATAAGATGCGGTAAACTTCATCTTTCAACTCTACTGGATAACAAAGATAATATCGTTTTTCTGTTATGGCACTTTTCTGAATGGTCGGACTCAACTCCTCCAGTTTCTTCTTCGTTCCGTCAGGGAAAATCAGCCACACAGGGTCTCCCTTGGGAATGTATGCGTATGTCTCCATCTCTCCGGAAATAATAAGTTTTCCTGCTCCTTTAAATAATTTTCCATCTGCTTGTTCGCTCAAAGATTGAATTTCAGCATCATTAAATGGTTCATTGGAAAGTTGGACTTTTAATAATCTTCTGTTTACAAGAGCGTTGGTAAGGTATTGAGTCAACTGGTCTGTCTTTTTGTTGAAATGCAATTGTTTTATAAACGAAAGAACGTCGTTGTCATCCAATCGCAGGTATGCGTCAAGGAACTGGTCTGTAAGGCTTGTTGCCGTAAGAACCTGTTTTAGCAAATCAGGAAGAAGATAATCTGCCTTATCCCTCAAATGTTTAAGCAACAGGGAAAATGCTTCTTCAATAGCCAGAACCGTTTTGTGCGTGTAGACCTGCACATACATTAGATACCTGCTCCACAGGAATCTTTCCAGAGAGAAGAGAGCCTTGTGTTCAAAAGCCAACTGCCCGTTTTCCGTCAAAGTCAATAATCTTATTATTCGTTCATAGCCCACCATTCCCTCTGAGACTCCAGCAAAGAAACTATCTCTGGCTAAGTAGTCCAGCCTGTCTATGTCCACCTGAGAAGAAATCAATTGATGCAAAAATTTTTGTTCCACATTGCCTGTAAATATGTCTAATGCACGATCTATGACTTCAGAACCATCGGCAACCTGCGTCGCCAATCTTTCCATTACTTTCTTTGAAATCTCCTCGTGCTTGGTTGGAATGAGTCCTTCAAAGACGTGAGAGAATGGACCGTGTCCAACGTCATGTAATAATATAGCAACTTGCAGAGCCACCCGGTCAACGTCCCCAATGTGAAATCCCTTTTCGGTTAGCGTTTCAATAGCCTTTCCCATAAGGTAATATGCCCCCAAGGCATGTTGGAACCTGTTGTGGACAGCCCCCGGAAAAACCATATAAGTAAAGCCCAATTGCTTAATGTGCCTTAATCTCTGGAAATATGAATGGTCAATGATTTGCGTGATAATAGGGTTTTTTATGGGAATCATGCCATACACCGGGTCGTTGATATATCGCAATGCCATAGTTACTGTTCTGGTTTGTGTGGGCTTTCCCTATATAGTAATCCGAACAGTCGGGCAATCCGTGTGTTCTCCATCGCAAGAACTAAGATAGCGGTTGCCAGAATAGAGAATAGTATTACAGCATAACTGACCTCCCGGATAATGTATCCCTGTTCAACGCCCAGTTCAACGACAAGGCTTGCAAGGACAGCAGGGACCAACCCCCTCGGAATCATTATGGACATAACGGTTGCCTCCCTCAAAGAAAACTTCCTTCCAATAATGTTTCTTACCATTATTGCCCTCACCACTAAGAATGCGATAATAATGGTTATTCCAACCAAGACCGCTCGCAAATCAGTCAATTGCATAGAGATTCCAAGATAGACAAAGAAGAACACTTTCACGAAGAACACCACTTCTCGCAGAACATATTGTTCTTTTTCAGTCACTCCTTCCGGCACAAATTGCAAATATCTTTTCAGGAAATTGAAAGACATATATTTAGCATTTCCAAGGAACAAGCCAAATGCCAAAGCACTTATCGCCCCGCTATATTCCAACATCTCTGAAATGCCATATAGCACAAACAAAACAGCAAGAGTGTTTAATGTGGTCTGCCTCAGGGTTTCTATTCGTGCCGCCAAATAAGACCACACAAAACCTCCTAACACACCTATGATAGACGCCATTATGAAAGATGTTAAAATTGCCCCTATCACTTTAAATACGGAAACATTTCCCCCCAGCATATAGGCTTCCAACAGGGCTAAGGTAACCACAATCCCCAGAACATCACTTAAACTACTCTCCAAAAACAGAATATCCTGAACATTCTTACTAACATTTAATCCTTTCAGCATTGGCACGACTACAATAGCGGAAGTGGCACCAAGGATTGAGCCAAGAATAATGGCTTGCAAAGGACCAAGCCCCAAAAGGAAATAGCCTATTAAAGCAGCAGTAATAGCGAATGATACAAAACCAGTGATGGCTAAAATAGTTGCTATTCTTAACGGTCTGGTCATCTCTTTAATGTGCATATCCAATCCACCCTCAAACAGAATTATTATAAGAGCCACCTTTGAAAAAATCAATCCCACCTTGCCAAAGTCATCTGGCGAAACCAGTCCAAATGCCGGTCCCAGAATAAGACCAAGTGTTGTCAACCATAAAACATCAGGGATCTGAGTTTTTTTATAGAACTCTTCAAGTATGTGCCCTAACAAAATCAAAACCCCAATTAGTAGGATAGCCAGTTTCAATGACCCGTGGTTTCATCAAAGATAAGGAACATGTGGTAATTATGTCGCTTCCCTGAACAATTCTACATACTTATCAACCCAAGCCTTGACGGAATACTTTCTCTCCACTTGTTGTCTTCCCATCATGCCCATTTGTTGCCGTAAAGCCTCATCTTCCCCAAGTCGGCTCAGGGCTTCATACCATTGGTCTGCCGTTGACGCCAGAAACCCACAATTTCCCCCTTTCAACACATCTTCATTAATTCCAATTCTGGAAGCCACCACAGGCAATCCAGTTGCCATATACATAAAGAGTTTTATGTTGTTCTTGTATTTCATCCATGGACCCTCTGGAATTGGCACTATTCCCACATCAACATTATGAAGGAATGGCACCTCTTGGGAAGGGTCATAATCGTAATAAATGCCTTCCGGAAATAATTCCTTATACTCTCCCGCTCCCATTATATGGAATTCAACCTTAATATTAGGATTTTTTAGCAATCTTCTCCAAACTTTCACAAATGGCATAAATGCAGTCTTAAAGGTTGATGGGCTACCTGTCCACCCAATCCGCAAAACTCCCCTCTCTGCATTCCTATCCTGATCAGGCGGGACATATTTCTCCGTGTCAACAACAGAAGGAATAATCCGCACGTCCTTATGCCAGCCAGATTGGATAATATGGTCTTTAATATGTTTATTGCCTGCTATTACAATATCTGCATTACGCACAAGCACTGGAACCTTTTTGTGTCTTTGAATTAGCCCATCTGGTTGCGGAAGCCAAATGGCATCGTCAATGTCATAAATAACTCTCTTTGCCCTTTTATAAATCATCAATTCAAGCCAAGGGACAGGCAAGAAAGTGGCTTCACGATGGACAAAAACAATGTCTGCACGACCAGCATTAATAATGTCTTTCAGCCTTCTGAAAGTTTGCATCACAAAAATTTTAGACCGCAACAAAGCCTGTCCAGACCTCCGATATAATACATATTCTTTTTCAGTCAAAAGTCCTGAATATATAAAGTCAATACCCCTTTCCCTCCATAATGGCACAAATTGGTCTATCCTGAACTTTTGCGATGGCGCCATCCCATAGGGATACAATCCAACAAACAAAACTTTCATAGCACACTAAGTTATGCAGTTATAAATCATTTGCAAACCTCATACGTTTATCTTTACACACCAATGACGGAATTGCTATTAGCATATTGGCAAGAATTGGTTGCACTGTTTGTTGCTTCCTTTTCCTCAGCAACCATTCTGCCCGGTGCAGCAGAGATAGTTTTTTCCCATTATTTGACTCGTGATATCCCGCCGACCTTAGTAATCCTCACCGCCACCGTAGGAAACACCCTTGGCTCCCTCACAAACTATGTTCTTGGATGGATGGGCAGTCCTCTCTTGCACAAATTAGTTTCTCAAAAACATTTACAAAAAGTAGAGAAATACGTCAAAAAATATGGTCCCATATCCGGGATTATGGCGTGGCTTCCAGTAGTCGGCGATGCCATCCCAGCAGTCCTCGGTTTGTTCAAAGCACCACCTCTATTAACAACTTTCTGGATTGCCGTTGGAAAACTACTCCGTTTCTTAGCCTTATACCTAATCTATCTTGGGGTAATTTCTTTTTAAGCGTAGGTTTTTGTAGTGTCTATGCGGATTCCTGTAGGGTCACTTACACTTTTTGCAATTGAGAATCTTTATATATGGGTCGTCAGTCGCTTGGAAGGACGGTCCCTCCCCTGTCTTACCCATTTTGTCACATACCTCAACAGGGTCTTTATCATACCATCCATACAATGCCCTTCTGTATTCCATTTTGGTAATCTTATCATCATCCCAACTAACAATGTAAGCATAGAACTTGTAGAAATCCTCACCGGCAGGGATGTTTCGTTGTAAACCTCCTTCCAGTAGAGAAATAGCATATTCTGGATCTCCTGATTTCAAAGCTAATAGGGCTATCTTGCCATTCCAATTCCAATCATATTGATCTGGTTTAAACAACTGTTTGATATAGTCCAATCGTTCTGTGAGTGCAGGGTCTCCCGGTTCATACTCCTCAACCAACCTATCAAGAATCATTATATTGAAGTATAGATCTAATTTGTCAACATCTTCCTGCTTGATTGGCGAACTCCTCAATGCTTTTATCTTCTCCTGAAGTTGTTCAATTTCTTCTTCTGTGGGTTCCTCAAACTTCAATTTACACACAATGGTATTGTATTGATAGACTTCGTTTCTTGCAAGGAATCTTTCCCACTTTTTCAATTCCTGACAATGCTTTTCTTTAACTATTCCAGAGTCAACATATTTGTATTCCATCCAGATCCTATTGAGATGAAGTTGAGCGAAAGCGGGATCAGAAGGCAATTTCAAGCTAAGGACCACTTCAGGCGGATAGCGTCCATTAACCACTTGGGAAATAAGGTATCTCTGAATTCCCAAAGCCAATCTAACATCTTTCTTCTGTAAGGCTTGATCCATCTTTCTCTGGAAATACTTCAATTCTGCTCCTCCTTTAATGTCAACAGTAACATAGAGAACCACTCTGGCAAACCTTTGTTCCTGCAATAATGGTTCCAATTTCCTTATTAGAACAGGGTCCTTGGCAAGCCTTTCCCTAACATAAGCCTTTGTAGTGTCTGCCAACCAACCATAATCAGGGTCCTTCCTGATTTGTTGTTTAAACAATTCCCAAGAATCATCATACACAACCCTGACTTTCTTAGACAATGCCTTATATTTTTCCAGAATCGCTTGGGCAATTGTTTGTCCTCGTTTAATTTGCAGTTTAGCGTTAACGGCAGAATCTCCTTCTATTGAAGAATGTGCTTCAATAAAGATTGAATCTATAGTAAATTCAGGGACATCAAGTGTGTCGAGGATGGGTTCCACGTCAGCCAACTTATATTCATATTTGCCCTTTTCAAACTTAATCTTGAACTCTATGACGTGCTTCTCCTTAGTTGGTTTGAATCTTTTGTCGCCTTCTCGATAAAAAGTGTCTGGATACAAGACTAAATCCATAGGGACTTCAAAAGAGACTTCTTCTTGAAATCCCGGAACCAACCTCTTACAAAATGTTTTGTTTTGAATAATTATTAAATTTAATTCATATTCACCCGCCAGGTCCAACTTTTTGAGCACTCTCCCGGGAACCTTTCCGACAGCAACATTCAAATTATTAATTCCTTCGTTTGAAGACAAAATTTTCTTACTATATCTTGGTCTGAACACGAAACCTCTATATTGGCGTGCTCTGTCAAAAATGTTTGGACCGTCGCAGGGATATTGATTTTTAAGAACTAATTCAACGGCGAAGCCATCTTTCGTGGCGTCCAGTAATGGCGTCAATTCGGTCAAGTCATCATATTCCAAGTAGATTCTATTATCTCTAATTGACAAACCTGTTGATAATTTGTAAAATCCGTCAAATTTGAATTTTCTCAGGTCTTTGCAGGCACTTTTATTATAAGGCGCAACTCCCTTTCTCCCTTTGGTATATCTGATGGGCAGTTGTTTTCTCATTTTAACTCCTCTGTTGTCCACATTCTTGTCTGCAACGATAACATAGATGTATCCTTTACCTTTTTCGTCTATTCCAACGGCAACACCCATATAGACATAGTCTGGGTCTGTAAGGTTCTTCACATTTCTTTTCTTCTTAATGAACTTAGCATATAGTTCTTTTTTCACTTCATCAAGGGAAAGGATTTTCTTACCCTTCTTTACAGATGCCCGACCGTTAAACACACGCCACTTAGCACCACCATAGCCTCCATATTCTTCAAGAATGTCTGCTATCTTTTCTTTGTCTCTAATGGAACGCTTTGTTTCCATGTGTGTTTGAACCATTTCACGGGCGGCACTCTCCAAAATGTCCAAATGCAATAGCGTATCAAGATTATTTTCCTTCCTAACTTCGTTGAAACCATCAAAAACTATGGTTTTGATTTCAAAATCGGACACTGGTTCTTGTGCATTGACCACCCAACCAGCCAACGAAACCACTATCCCTGCAATTGTTGTTTTCCACCTCATAGCAATGCAAAGTTCGGAAATTTTGAGAAAATGAAGGCAGACCACTCACAGGTTGTGGCAGAACTCAGTGAGAGACAACTGATTAATGACAAAACAAACCAAGTTGAAGACCATCTCAAGAGTCCAAGAAAGGTATATCTGGGCTTTGACCCAACCGCTCCATCATTGCACGTGGGTAGCCTCGCTCCTCTCATCATGCTTATCCATTTTGCCAGACATGGGCACACGCCAGTGATAGTGATGGGTAATGGCACGGCACTGATTGGCGACCCAAGTGGAAAAGACAAGGAAAGACCTCTGTTGCCAAGGGAACAAATCCAAGAGAATGCCAAGCACCTCAATGAACAAATCAGACATCTGCTACGCATAGCACCGTCAAACATTGAATTCTACAACAACTCAGAATGGCTAGAAAAACTCTCCTTGATTGAATTCCTCAGGGACACAGGCAAACACATCACCGTCAACTATATGCTTGCCAAGGAAAGCGTCAAAAAACGCCTTGAAAAAGGAATCTCTTACACTGAATTTACTTATATGCTCCTGCAAGGATATGACTTCTGGTTCCTGTTTAAAAACCATGACGTAACCGTTCAGGTCGGCGGGGCAGACCAGTGGGGTAACATAACGACAGGAATTGAACTAATCAGAAGGCGTGAAGGCAAGGAAGCCCATGGAATAACTTGCCCGTTGTTGCTACGTGCCGACGGAACGAAATTCGGCAAGACAGAACAGGGAAACATCTGGCTTGACCCAACCAAAACATCTCCTTTCAGGTTCTATCAATACTGGATTAACGTTTCGGATTCGGAAGTCCCAATGCTACTCAAACGGCTCACCCTACTGCCTCTGGAAGAAATCAACAGAATCCTGCAGGAACACGAATCGGCTCCAGAAAAACGAATTGCTCAGAAAACACTGGCTAAGGAACTAACCATCTGGGTTCACGGACAAGAAGAATATGAAAAGGTAAAACTGGCTTCCGAAATACTTTTCGGGAAGGAAAACTTGAAACGCTTACAGGAACTGCCCGAACAAACCCTACAGCAAATCATTCAGGAAATACCCTCGTTCAAAGTTCAAATTCCAGATGATGGAATTCCTTTATTAGACTTGTTGACTGGACGCCTTAGTCAATCCCGTTCCGAATTAAAGCGACTCATCAAGTCAGGAAGCATAAAGATTAATAAGAAAACAATCACTGACCCGAAAGCCTTGATAACAAAGGAAAACCTCCTCTCGCATAATATAATTCTCATTCAGAAAGGCAAAAAGGACTACTATGTCTTAGTTAACGAATCTTAACGCCACGTCTCGCCTTTCGTTTCTGTCCGCCCAACACCTCTTTGAGAAACTTTCCAGTGATACTACGTTTGCTTCTGACAATGTCCTCGGGCATTCCCATAGCAATCACCTTGCCTCCCTCCTTCCCAGCACCCAAGCCCATGTCAATTATCCAATCAGCATGCTTAATCACATCCAGATTATGCTCAATGACAATAACCGTGTTTCCCTTGTCAACCAGTTTATGCAGGACGGAAAGCAGTGATTTAACATCTTCTGGATGCAAGCCAGTTGTGGGCTCATCAAGGATATAGACATTTCCAGAAGAGCGTCTGCCTCCCAGTTCCCTCGCCAATTTGATTCGTTGTGCTTCGCCTCCTGATAGTGTTGGCGACGGTTGTCCCAATTTAATATATCCCAGTCCAACGTCCTCCAGAAATTTTAACTTTTTAGCGATTGGCAGAATGTCTTTGAAGAATTCCACTGCCTCAGACACGGTCATATCCAGCACCTCAGCAATGTTCTTGCCCTTGAACTTAACATCCAAAATGTCTTCTTTATATCTTTTGCCTTTACACACAGGGCATGGCACCTGCACGTCGGGAAGCAATCGCATCTCTATGGTTAGGTATCCCGAACCAGAGCACTCAGGACATTGCCCTTCCCTTGTGTTGAAAGAGAAATGAGATTGTGTGAAGCCTCTCATCTTGGCTCTCTCCGTCAGAGCAAATAGTTTCCTGATTTCGTCAAAAACTTTAATGTATGTGGCGGGCACTGACCGTGGCGTCTTCCCAATGGGTTCTTGGTCAACAGCGAACACACTCCTTACATGCTCCACTCCTTCCAACTCATCATAGGGCAACGGGAAAGTTATTGCTTTGTTGACAACCCTCTGCAATGCTTTATACAGCGTGTCTATTATTAGCGACGACTTGCCAGAGCCTGAGACTCCCGTTACTACAACAAGCGTGTTTAAGGGAATTTTTATCGTAACATTTTTCAAGTTGTTTCCTCTGGCTCCTTTCAGGACAAGCCAATCCTTGGATGAAACATCTCTGCGATTGTCTGGCAATGGGACTTTCTCCTTGCCTAAAATATATTTTGCCGTTGTAGTGCCTCGTTCTAAAAATTCCTCTTTCCAACCAATGTTAACTATTTTGCCACCATACATCCCGCCTCCCTCTCCTAATTCAACCAAGAAGTCGGCTTCCCGCATAGTGTCCACATCATGCTCCACCACCAAAACAGTGTTGTTTCGTTCCACCAAGCCTCGCAACGCCTTCAGAAGCCTGTGAATGTCCGATGGATGCATTCCAATGGTTGGCTCATCAAGGATATATAGCACGCCAGCAAGGGAAATTCCCAATTGAGTAGCCAGTCTGACCCGTTGTGCTTCGCCACCAGAGAGCGTCCTCACTGGTCTGTTAAGCGTTAAGTATCCCAGCCCAATGTCAATAACCATTTTAATACGGCGTCTTAACTCGTCTATTATGCCTCGTGCAACGGTAAGGTCTCGCTCACTTAGGGACTCTGGAATTTTCTCTACCCATTGTGCTAATTCGCTTAGTTCCATATTGCTCACCTCTCCAATATGCTTTCCTGCAACTCTGAAAGCCAATGCTTCGGGACGCAGACGATAACCCTGACAAGCGGGACACACATCTTCAACGGATATAGATTCAACCCACTGAATTGCCTTAGCACTGCCGTTGCGACCAAGCAACTCAATCAATCCACGCACTGAATTGCCATAGTCGTCTTCAAGATTTAGAATCTCCTCAATTTGCTTGACTCCCAAATCTCTCAATGGCGTCCTGAAAGATATTTTCCTTTCACGAATCTTTGCCAAAAATTTTTCATATAGCGAATAATACTTTCGCAAGCCAATTCGCTCAACAAACGTTTCCAACTTAGTGTTTTCAGAAGCCAATAGTTCAACGGCTATGCGTTTCCTGACTCCCGTTCCCTGACACTCTGGACACCACCCATATTTAGTGTTGAAGGAAAACAGGTTTGGTTCAGGGTCTGGCAAAGACGTTCCCGTCTCTGGGTCATAAAAATCAGTGCTATATGCCCGCTCCTCCTTTGTTTCAGACTCATAAACAATAAGCGAATTCTTGCCCATTTTAAGGGCTTGCTCAATGTCTTTCCTTAGCCTGTTGGCATTTCGTGCCTTAACAGTTATCCTGTCTACGACAACATCTATATCATGCCGTTTGTATCGCTCTAACTTGGGCAGTTTCAAAGCATCCAGCGGGATGTGTTCACCGTTTACCCACACGGCAGGATAGCCTTGTTTCCATAACTGGAAGAACAAATCTTTATACTCTCCTGTCCTACCTCTTATTAATGGGGCTCTAATCCAAATTTTCTTGCCCTTATACCTATTCAGGATTTCTTCATAAATGTGTTCTGGGGAATACTTCTGGATTGGATTTCCGCTTTTGGAATATGGTTTTCCCACTCTGGCAAATAGCAATCGCAGGAAGTCGTATATCTCAGTGAGCGTTCCCACCGTTGACCGAAGGGAATAAGAGAATGTGTCTTGACGTATGGCAATAACTGGACTTAAACCCTCAATTGAATCCACTTCTGGACGTTTCAAGTGGGTAAATAGGCGATAAGTGTAAACAGAATAGGCTTCCAGATACCTGCGTTGTCCCTCCATATAGATAGTGTCAAAGACCAGTGAAGATTTGCCAGAGCCTGAGACTCCTGTAACGACGATAAATGCTTCATGTGGCAGTTCCAACGACAAATTCTTCAAGTTGTGAATTCTGGCATTATGGATTTTAATCCATTCCCTGCTTTTCTTCTCTGACATGTTTCAATTATCTGTCTTGAACCCTATCTGTTTGTAGAACTGTATATTCCCTTCAAACGTTTCCATACCAGCAAAGGCACTCCCTTGATTGCTTCAAAGACTATCTTTTTATTCATCTTGGAACTGCCTTCAATTCGGTCAACGAAAGTGATTGGCACTTCAACGATTTTATATCCCTGCACCCAAGCGGCAAACTTCATCTCAATCTGAAAGGCGTATCCACTGAAAGAAATTTTATCCAGCGGGATGGTTTCAAGAACTTTCCTTTTATAAATCACGAATCCAGCAGTGGGGTCTTTAATGGGCATGCATGTCCAGAACCTGACGTATAGGCTCGCTCCTCGGGACAAGATTTTTCTGTCCATTGTCCAGTTGACTGTTTTTCCACCTTTGACATATCTGGAACCCACTACCACGTCAGCATTACCGTTTTTTATTGTGTCAATCAGGTTAAGCAAATCTTCAATCCTGTGAGAAAAGTCGGCATCCATCTCTCCAATGAACTCATATCCTTGATTCAATGCCCATTTGAAGCCTGTTATATATGCGGTTCCAAGACCCAACTTTCCTTCTCGCTCAATAAGAAAAACCCTTTGGGGATATTTGGTCTGGAATTCTTTAACCACCTGTGCCGTGCCGTCGGGCGAATTATCATCTACCACAAGGACATGGGCATCGGGAACTCGTTCCATCAATTCAGGCAATAGACCACTTATATTTTCCCGCTCATTATAAGTGGGGATAACTATTAGCAGTTCTTTATTATTCTGATCGTTGCCTGTGCTCATCCGTCCTGTTCATTTACTTGATTAGATTAGATATTGCTAAAATATGGATTGGGGTTTCTTTGAAGTTAAAACGCTTTTACGCAACATTGCGTATATTTACCATCAATGCGGAATAAAGTTATACTGTTTGGGCTTGCTATTTTTCTTTTATTTTATGGGTCTTTTTCCTTTATCAGTTGTCAACGTTCGGGATGCCCGTCTGGATATGGATGTCCGGGGGCTGCGGCGACGAAGCGTGCCCTCAAACAATTCAAAGGGGGATGGGCGGAATCTGGAAATGCCTACACTTCCACTAAAAAGGTAAAAAAATTAAGTGGCGGGGATAGGGGCGGATTATCCTTTTCACAATGGATGCAGCAAAGGTCTTCGTCCCGCAAAGCCCGTTCTTATGCAAAAGGATATGGTTTTCCTACTACACACAAGCGGAAACGGTCTTCATTACGCAATCCCTTTGAACCTGCTAAGCCATCAGCGAAAGCAAAACGCAAATTGGGTAATCCACTTAGTCAGGGCAAACCATCAGCATCAAACAAGAAGAAAAAGGGAAATCCGTTGAGTCCTACGACATCAGGGAAGTCTATAAAACGGTCTCCTCTGGAAAATCCATTGAGCCCAGGGATGCCCTCTGCTAAGGGAAATCGTAAACTTGGCAATCCTCTAAGTCCCACTGCGTCTGGAAAGACAATAAAACGCTCTCCGTTAGAGAATCCTTTAAGTCCCGGCAAGCCATCGGCAAAGCAAAGCAGGAAATTAGGGAATCCATTATCTCCAATGGCATCAACTAAAAAAATTAAGCGTGCACCTTTGGAAAATCCTTTAACCATTGGGCGACCGTCTGCTCGTGGAAAGCGTTCCAAACTGGGCAATCCACTCTCTCCAATGGCTTCAGCAGTTAAAATCAAGCGTTCTCCCTTAGACAACCCGCTATCAGTGGGCAAACCATCAGCAAAGACAAAACCTAAACTGGGCAATCCGTTGCCTCCTATTTCAGGAACAGCACGAATCAAACCATCTCCTTTGAAGAATCCTTTGAAGCCGATGGCAGCAGGAAAGAAAATAAAGCGTTCTCCATTAGACAACCCGCTTAAACCGATGGCAGCAGGTAAAAAGATTAAACGTTCTCCTTTGGATAATCCGCTATCAGTAGGCAAGCCACAACGCAGGTCCTCAGGGGCAAAAGGCGGATTCCCGAAGAAAGTGGATGCAGAGAAACAGGCTAAAAAACTGCAAAAAACGAAACGCAAAGGAAAATATAGCAAAAATTCTGTGTTTGAACCACGTCAACAGAGAGAGCTAAGACTTCGGGGGCGTTAACAAACTATCGGTTCGGCAATATCACAGGATAGAAAGGTTTGACCTTGCCTCGTTGAATGTTTTTCAATTTGCTTGACAGCATTTGTTTTTTCAAAGGCGAAAGGTAATCAATGAACAGTTTTCCCTGCAAGTGGTCATATTCATGCATGATGACCCGGGCGGTCAAACCATCATATTCTTCCTCGTGCCACTGACCCTCTTCATCTTGATATTTTATCAACACCTTGAAAGGTCTTTCCACATTCGCCCTCACATCAGGAATGCTCAAACAGCCCTCTTCATAAACAATCGGATTGCCTGAATGTTCTATAATCTGCGGATTGATGAAAGCCTTTTTAATGGGCGTTCCAAGGGGCATTTCATCGTCGTCATATCCCTCAGCCAATTGAACTGTGTCAACAACGAAAATTTGTTTTAAGATGTTTATTTGAGGCGCGGCAAGCCCTATCCCTCGGGCATTATGCATGGTTTCAAACATATCAGCGATCAACTGCTTTCCTTCCTCAAAATCATCAACAGGTTGGGCTTTCTTTCGCAACACTGGATGTCCATACAGAACGATAGGTCGTATCATTGAATTTGCTTTTGTTTCAAAAGGAATGTTTCAAGGATGTTAGCGGCGGCAAGGGCATCCGTCCACTGCTTTTTCTTTCTCAATGAATTGCCTATCAACTGTCTTTCTGCCCATCGGGAAGTGAATCTTTCGTCCATTAAATGAACAGGCAAACCAAATTCTTTTTCAAGGTCCTTTGCTAGTTGTTCTACAATAGGCGTCAATTCAGTTGGGCTCCCATCAAGGTTTAAGGGATAGCCAAGAACCAGTTCGCTCACACCACTTGAAGGAATATAATCCTTAAGAAAATCCAGAAGGTTAGACGTTTCAATCGTTTTTAATGGTTGTGCTATCGTTCTGGTTGGGTCGCTAACGGCTATGCCACAACGCTTCAAGCCATAATCAATAGCGAGCACTCTGCCCATTAAACAAATTATTCTTTAACCACTGTTGCCCTGATGGTCAACTTAATCGGCGATGGGTCCGTGTTGGCATCAATAAACACTGTCTTTTGAACCTGTCCAACCTGTCCCTTACTGTTGAACTCAACAGGTATCTCGGCGGATTCACCCGGCGGAATGGGTTCCTTGGGCCATGTTGGAACAGTGCAACCACAGGACCCACGAGCATTTCGGATAATCAAAGGATGCTCACCAACATTGGTTAATCTGAATACATGTCTCACCACTTCTCCCTCCTTAATAGTTCCAAAGTCGTGTTCATAAGAATCAAAAACAACTTGAGTAATTGGCTCATTTTTTGTTACTGGATTGTTGGCCTGTGGCGTCGTCATTGATTGAGCAATGTTTGCTCTCTGAACTATTGTAGGGGCGGAACCTTTCTGTGCAGTCTGATTAGTTGTTGCTTTGCCTTCTCCCGCATGATGGGTCCACACACCAATGGCGGTAGCAACAGTGGCGATTGCAATCACTACCAGAGAAGCCGTTTGTATGGTCTGACGATCCATGTTATCTGTTTTCCTAATTGTATAAGACAAGTTTTTAACGTAATTTGTTCCTTAAATTAATTTTGCTAAAACTTAGCCTGTATGGCTAAAACTACAGGGAAAGGCAATTTTATAAGAGATTACTACAAATTTTGGAGAGATAAACAAATAGAGGTTTTGTCAAATTCTCAAAATATATTGACTGTAATTGCCATAGGTGTAATGCCAATAATAAATCTGTTCATATGTGAAAATAGCCTCAGTAAACAATATAAATATATTATACTAATTGGCCTAATTACG
>JAADEI010000017.1 GCA_013153515.1 Chlorobiota bacterium
GCTACACAGTCTAACTGCAATAGACCAGAACAAGGAGAAGACGTTACCGTGGAATACAGTGTTGATGGAGGCATAACATGGAACGAAATCTATAGAGTGGGTATTCAAACCCAAGCCACAGGAGTCTTTGTATATCATTACGTTGAACTGCCGTTCCCCGCAAGGGTTAATAACTTACTTCTAAGAATAGTGCAACATGCACACTCCGATGCCCTGAACGATTTATGGGCTCTTGATATGGTCCAAGTGCACACACTAACTGACTCTATGTGGCTATCGCCTCAACTCGCACAGGCAGACTCTCAATATATAGCCATTATCCAGAGCGATACAACTATCTACTATCACGTTTTCCTCAATAACTCATGCCATGATATTGACACTTTCAACGTGTCCTTGGCGCCAACACCACAATTAACACTGCCACGGGACACCGCCGCTTGCGACAAACAACTGCCTATCATCCTTGACGCTACACCTATCGACCAGTCCGTAACATATACCTATCAATGGAACACAGGAGCCACAACACCACAAATAGCCGTCAATCAAGCAGGAACTTACATAGTAATTGTTACTTCAAGCATTGGGCAGGCTTGCACAACAATAGATACCGTGGACGTGATAGTTCATCAAAGCCCAGTGGCGTCAATCAATGGTCCCGTACTGCTTTACGTGGGCGACGTGGACACTTTCTACGCCCAACCAACAGGTCCTGAATACTCTTATTACTGGAACACTGGAGCAACCACCGAATATCTTGTCTATCACGCTCAACAACAGGGAACAGATACCCTCTGGGTAATAGTTACAGACCAAAACAACTGCTCAGACACGGCAACACACATAATCGGTATAATGCCAGATACCACAGTAGCAACAACGGTTCCATCCGCTAAAATTCTATTTAGATACAACCATAAAACTGCTACCTTGGTAATTCAATCAGATAGCCCGATAAAACAGATCGCCATAGCAACTATGGACGGAAAACTTCTTACGATACGTCAAGGAGCAAGCAAGGAAGCGATTGTCCCACTTAGCAACTTGCCTCAGGGAGTATATCACATTAAACTTCTTCTTTCAACTGGTCAAACGGCAAGTTATAAGATCGTTAAAGTGGCTCACTGAACGATAGAAAAAAATTCCACGAACGTCTGTTAGAAAATATAGCGATTCTTTTTGTTTAAGAAGCGTGAAGGAATTTAATTAATGCGAATGATTCTCTTCCTTGTCTTTTTCCTTCAATTCTTTAAGCAGTTCCTTCTTGAACTTCCTTTCAGCCATTGGAAGCAGGATCAGTTTGGAATGCGGGATTGCTTGAGGAAAGATAGTTGTGTAGTATTTCCTCACAAGGGCTTGTTTCCTTTCATCTAATTTCAGCCATTGTTCAATTATTTGTTGGGCTTCTTCCTCGCTCAAACTATCCTTTTTCTTTTTAAGATATTTTCTCATTTCTTTGCGTTTCTGATGTATCTTCCTCAGGTCTTGGAGGTATTGTTGATAAAGAGGTTTGAATTTCTGAGCCTCTTCTGGAGTCAACTTCATGAAAGATATGACGAATTCCGTCCTTTGTTGCTCAATTTCCTTGATTTTGTCTTCTGACATGGATTGAGCACTACTGATTAGTGAAAAAGCAAGTGAGAAAACCGAAAGCAAAATGAGTGTTCTCATGGCTTCTGGATTTTAAGGGGTTATTGGTTGAAGGCAAGAGTTTCAATGACAAGGTCTGTTTCCACCTCGTCAAGGACGTATTCCTCAAGGGCTTGTTGTCGTCCGTCCAGTTCGGGAGCGATCAAGTCAAGCAAAGGGGGGATGGAAACAATCAGTGCAATGGCTATGGCAACAGCCACCATCACACTACGAACCTTTTTCTTTTTGTGCCGTTGTTTGACCCGCTTGGGCAAATCATCAAAATAGCCATGTGGCACAGTGTAGTGAATCATCTTTCCACTTTTGTGGGTTCTGTTGTTTTAGACGCAATTTGCTCATGAATGTTTAGTCCAGAAATTTTGCTTTTTAGTTTGTTGACGACTTGATGATAAGTTGTTCGGGCAGTACTCTCACTAATGTCCAGTCGGACAGCAATCTCTTTAAATGGCAGTCCATCAAAGTGCCTAAGAGAAAAGACAGCCTTTTGCCTTGGCGGCAATAAAGCGATTTCCTGTAAAATCTTTTTATATGCCGAATCGTAGTCTATGTATGGGTCTGCTTGAATCCGTTGGATATACCAGTCTTCAAAATTTGAAAAGGGATGTAGGATTTTGAACTTTCGGCGTTGCTTCCTCAAAAAGGAAATTGCCTCATTGTAGGCAATGCGGTAGATGAATGTTGACAAAGCACTTTCTTTGCGGAAGTTGTCTAAGCCCTTCCAGAGCTTTAAAAAGGTTTCCTGCAGGACATCGTCGGCATCCTCGTGAGTGTGAACAATATGCCTGATGAAGTGATATAACGGTTTAGCGAAGTGTTGAACCAGCAGTTCAAATGCCGAATCCCTATCTTCTTCCCACAGGGATAAAACCCGTGCCTCTATGTCTTGTCGTTCGCTCACAGAATTTTAGACGTCCTGAAAGTCGGTTCGTTTAGTCCCGTTTACCAATCAGTGATGTTCTTGAACAGCCATGCCAATGAATAGGGACGAAAGCATAGTGAAAATGTATGCCTGAATAAAAGCAACAAGAATTTCCAGAAAGAATAGGAAGATAAGCAAGCCAACCACCACAGGAGAAATGCCCAATCCCGCAATAACACTCATGGAACCGAAAATGAATATCATTGAAAGGATTGATAGCATGCTCATGTGTCCACCGAAAATGTTTGCGAAGAGACGGACGGCAAGAGCAATGTGCTTTGAGAAAACGCCTATTACTTCAACCAGCGGCATAATAGGTAAGCCAAATTTTAGCCACCATGGAACACCGGGAGTGTTAAAAATGTGCTTCCAGTATTCCTTGTTTGCATTGGCGTGAATGATGATAAATGTGAAGAGTGTTAAGGTTACTGTGGTTGAGATGTTCCCTGTGATATTAAAGCCGAAAGGCGTTAAGCCAAGCAGGTTGGACGTGAGGATAAAGAAGAAAGCAGTGAGCAAATAGGGCAAAAACTTCTTATGTTTTTCGCCTATTGTCGGCTTGGCAACATCGTCTCTGATGAAGAGAATGACAGGTTCTAAGAGTCTTTGCATAAGCGATTTGGGTGGTGAATATGGGTCTCTGGAATAGGCTCTTGCAACGGGAATCATAATTAAAATTAATAAAATCGCAGCAAGGATGCCCTGAAAAACCGTTCTGGTGATGGAAAAGTCATATACAGGGATGTCAAGCACGTTACCATTCTCATCAACAGCCACTATATAAGGCTTGCCAAGATTAGTCCTTTCAATTTTGTAGCCATTGTAATGTTCGTTATAAATCAAGTGTTTTGAACTGAAAATTGACAAGCCTCTTTCAGGAGAATAGACAATAATGGGCAGGTAGAGACTGATGTGTTTGTCGCCAACGGTGGCAAAGTGCCATTGATAGTCATCCAGCAAGTGGTGGAAAATCATATGTCCCGGGTTGAAGCCTTCGCCATCATGCCCACTACCAGCATATAAGCCCGTGGATAATAGGAAAATTCCCACTAACGCTATAAATCGTTTCATCCCTTTTGTTCTTTTTTGCAAAGTTAAGTCAAGTCTGGCAAAGCAAATTTTCTTCAATAACTTTGTTATCATGGGTATGTTTGGAAAGAAGGCAAAGGAGGAGTTGAATGCCATTTGGGCAGAGCAGTGGCTCTCTATGCTTGAAGA
>JAADEI010000009.1 GCA_013153515.1 Chlorobiota bacterium
TATCTTCAGCGTCTTGACAACGGCTTTGTTGTTTTTCAGAAACAATATCTTCAAAAAGTTTATAACATTTTGGAATCTGCCCAACAGGATGTTGACTACAAAGCATTTCTTGAAGGTTAAGTTTACTTATCCCAAAAGCCTTTCCAGAGCTTGTGCCAGGTATTATGATGATCAGGAAAAAGAAGGATATAAGGAGGATTTTTCATCATTGCCCTTATTGACTTGTTTAGTCATTGGCTTTGTCAGGCATTGCAAGAGGACAAGAAAACAGGATTGATAAGAAATCTTTCGGAGTTTATCTTCGAATCTCTATTCCACTTTCCACAGTGCGGATAATCCGAGGAGGTTGACGAGATGTTGTGCAATGAAGCGTATTGATTTCTTTTCGTGATAGATAGCATGCTGAGTGTTAAATCCATAGAAGACGACCGGGACCCGCTGGTCATAGGCGTAAGGAGTTCCGTGAGTTGTTCCTGTTTCTGCATAGCCTTCATACCAACCGGGTTTCAATAAGAACCATATATCGCCGCATCTTTCGGGGTCAAAGGACCTGATGAGGTAAGGAGGAGCCTGACGGAGAAGTATTTCTTTTCGGGTCCATGCGTTTAGGACCTGTGGTTTATTAACCAACCATTGGCGGGCTGCTTCCAAGGCTATATCATAGAAATCGCCTAACTTCTGGCGGTCTAAATATACCCATTGGTTCATTATTGCCAAAACATTTTTAGGATACTTCTTTCGTCTTTTCCTTTTAGAACGGGAGGGTTTTGACTCAACTTCCTGAAGTAATACAGGCATAGGCTTTATTATCTCTTCCAGTATTTTTTTGTGTATAAAAGCGTTTAATTCTTCTTGCCATATTTTGAATGAGTCTTGCGTGAGTAGTCCGGCGTCTATGGAAAGGCTATCTCTTGCAAATTTCCAATTTTCCGCTACGCCGTGGTCGGAAGTTATGATAAGCAAATAGTTTTCAGGACCTATGGACTCATCAAGGAAATCAATAAAGTTTCCGATGAGGCTGTCCAGTCGGACATACACGTCCAAGAGTTCAAGGGACCGTGGACCAAAGTAGTGTCCCACTATGTCTGTTGAAGAAAGACTTATAGCAAGAAGGTCGGTGATAGAATCTTTACCGAGTTTCATTTGTTTAACTGCCTGTTTGGCGAAATCAAGGGTTATAGCATTTCCCCAAGGTGTTGAACCAATTGTGCCGGGTATTGACGATATGGCATCCATTATGTCATAAGGGAACTCAGGCACTTCTTTAAAGGGAGACCTTTCATAAGGGCTGGGGTCGTATTTATCACGCAGATGGTGGAGTTTAGGATGGAGACGCCATTTTTCAGGGACGAAGTATGCGGCGTGTGCCTTTTGATTGTAGTCTTTTACCCATTGGGGGAGGTCTGGTGCGTAATAGGAACTGGTTGTCCACTGTCCTTGAATGAAGTCGTACCAGAATGCGAAGTCTGCTTTTTTACCGCCGGATAGTATAGCACTTCTGTCTTTTAGGGAGATGGCGACCACTTTGGACTGTGGATTTCGCAATTTAAGCAGGTCGCCCACTGTTGGAACCCTTAGATTAGCAGGGCTATAGCCCTTGTCATCTGGTTCGCCCCACACTTTTTTATGGATGGAATCATCCACTGCATAGACCTTTGTTTTTCTGATGGGGTCAAACCATTTGTTTGCAACTATTCCATGTATTGCAGGAGAGGTTCCGGTGAAGATTGTGGCGTGACCTACTGCTGTGAAGGTTGGCACATGGTCGTGATATACGTTATCATAAACCATTCCTTTCTCAAGCAGTTTCTTGAATCCGTGTTGCCACAGGTGTTGCCATCGCCATAAATAATCGGCTCTCATCTGGTCAATGACCATCACTACAACCAGTCGTGGCTTGTCGTGCGAAACAGAATTAACTTTTTCCACGTAATTTTTGTTATGATTACAGGAAACAAGATAAACCAGAGCCGTGACCAGTAAAACAAAACCCAATCTCATAGGTACAAAGATAACACTAAAAGAGGCAGAGGAGCATCTGAGTGAGGAGGAGCGTCGTGAAGTCCGCAAGCGATACAGGGCATTGCTTAAAGCAATAAAGAAATCGGGTAATAATACGGACATACGCACTGTTGGGAAGGCTTTGCGGGTGGCTATGAAAGCCCACAGGCATCAACGCCGTAAAAGTGGAGAGCCATACATATACCATCCCTTGCAGGTGGCAACCATAGTCGCTGAAATAGGGCTTACGGACACAACATCTATTGTTGCTGCTCTCCTGCACGATGTGGTTGAAGACACTGACCTGACCCTTGAAGACATATCTCAAATGTTCGGCACAACAGTTGCCGAGTTGGTGGATGGGCTGACAAAAGTTAGTAAGTTATCGCACAGTGCAGTAATTATGCCACATTTGGAAACGTATCGTAAAATTTTGCTTGCATTAGCCAAAGATGTCCGAGTGGTTATTATTAAAATAGCCGACCGTTTGGACAATATGCGGTCTCTGGATGCATTGCCCGAACATAAAAGGGTCAGGATTGCTATGGAAACAAGATATTTATATGCTCCATTAGCCCATCGGCTGGGACTCTATTCCATAAAAACAGAACTTGAAGACTTGGCACTGAAACACTTAAATCCCAAACAGTATTACGAAATAGAAAAATGGGTTAAGAAAAACAAAGAGAAATGGGAGAAAATTCTAAATCGGTTCGTCAGACAGTTAAGGATTTATCTACGCAAGGCTGGATATAACAATTTTACTATTGAAAAACGCATAAAGGCGATTTCTTCCATATATGACAAACTGGTTCGTAAAAAGGACGAAGGAATAACACTAAACGAGATTTATGATGTGCTGGCGGTAAGAATAGTTTTAGATGTCCCGCCTGAAACGGAAGATGTTGCCTGTTACGATGTTCTGAGAGTGGTTCATAAACATTTTCCTCATATCCCAGACAGGGTGCGAGATTGGATTTCCCATCCCAAAGCAAATGGTTATCAATCGTTGCATACCACGGTTATTGGTCCTGAAGGAAAACACATTGAGGTTCAGATTAGGTCTGTCCGGATGCACGAAGTTGCAGAAAAAGGCATTGCCGCCCATTGGAAATATAAGCAAGGTGTTTTGAGTGACAAGGTATTAGAAGAGTGGTTTGCACGTGTCAGGGAAATCCTTGCCCATCCGGAAAAGGACCCGCACCTGTTCCTTGAGGATATGAAACTTAACCTGTTTGACAATGAGATTCACGTGTTCACTCCCAAGGGGGAAATAATAACCCTGCCGAAAGGTGCCACGGTGCTGGACTTCGCTTTCCATATACACACACAATTGGGCTATCATTGCATTGGGGCTAAAGTGAACAACAAGGTCGTTGAACCCACTCATGTTTTAAACGATGGGGACCAAGTGGAGGTGTTGACTGCCCAGAGCCAGACGCCACAACCTGAATGGCTAACAGTGGTCAAGACCGCCATAGCCAGAAGGGCTCTGAGGAGATATTTCAGACGGGCAAAGAAAGAACTGATAAATAAAGGGAAAGAGAAGGTAAAGAAATTTTTCGCTGAGAACAATATAAAATTTGTGCCTTCAAATCTGAAAACTCTTGTTAAATATTTGGGATTTAAAGACGTGAAGGAGTTATACTATGCTGTGGGGCGAGGGGATCTGTCGCTCAAGATGCGAGATGGCTGGAAAGTGGAAGATGGAAAGTTGATTATAGAAAAACCGTTGACGCTTGAAGAACAACTCAGGATTCAGTTGCACAGTAGCACAATCCAGGAATTTGAAGGAAAATCATTTCAAAAATGTTGTACGCCCTTGCCGGGGGATAATATAGTCATTTTTCAACGTGAAGATGGTGCCTTAGAAATCCATCATTCCAGTTGCGAAAAGGCTGCTGAGTTGCTTGCCCACTATGGAGCACAGATAATCAAGACCAAATGGGAGCCCGATGGAAAAATATCATTTATGATAAGGATTAGGGTTAAAGGCACGGACAGAAAAGGAGTTGTTTATGACCTGTCCCGAATCATATCAAAAGAATTGGATATGAACATGCAGGGAATTTCCATTGAAAGCGACAGAGGTCAATTCTCTGGATACATAGACGTTTTTGTATCAAATAGGGAGCAATTAGACAATTTAATCAAACGATTAGAAAAAGTTCCATATCTGCATTCTGTGGAAGTGGCTGAGGGGCAACTTCTTTGGGCATCAGAGAATTAAATTCACTTTACACTAACCTTCCATTTAAATCAGGAAATATAATTTTGCAGAGTGAAACCGAAATTTGATTTTGAGGAGGTTAAACAGGTAGTGGAAGATTGTTTGAGAAGGAAGGGTCTTCGTAAAACATCCGAGAGATTTCACATCTTAAAGCACATTTACGAAAGAGGCGGACACTTTGACGCAGACACTCTCTACGTTGAACTGAGGAACAAAGGGATTAATGTTAGCCGAGCAACCGTATATAATACTCTTGATTTGTTTACTAAATGTGGCATTTTAACTTCCCTCTTTTTTACGCCCCATCACATTGTTTACGATTTCAGTTATAAAGCTAAGCAACATGAACATCTCTATTGCGAAGTGTGTGGGAAAATAGAAGAATTCTGTGATCCAAGGCTTAGTATCATAGAAGAAGACGTTCAGAAACTCACGGGATTTAAGATAATTAAGAGAAATGTCGTTTTTAGAGGAATCTGTTCGGAATGCCAGAAAAAGATGCAAGAGAAATCAGAGAAGTGATTTTTTTTAACACAACGTTGCACAAAGTTTAGTCGGAAGCTACAGAGTGACCGTATAGATTCTATGGGCTGTTTTTCTTCTGCCTTATTTGTATCAATCATTCCTATGTTTGCAATATGAGTTGGAAGATTGTTATTCATGGAGGGGCGGGAAATATAACGCCCGAGCGGATTGGGGACAGGGAAGAGGCTTATAGGCAAGCGTTGACGGAATGTGTTATGGCTGGTGCCGAAGTTCTCAAACAAGGGGGCAGTGCTATTGATGCTGTCGTGGTGTCTGTAAAAGCCCTTGAGGACAACCCTTTATTTAATGCTGGAAAAGGCTCCGTTCCCAATGAAAAAGGCATTGTTGAGATGGATGCCGCTGTAATGGACGGCAAAACGTTGAATGCGGGAGCTGTAACGATGGTAAAACATATTAAAAATCCTATTCTTCTGGCTCTGAAAGTTATGCAAGAAAGTGAACACGTACTATTGGGTGGGGAGGGTGCTGAAGAATTCGCTCTGGAACAGGGCTTTGAATTGGTTGAGAACAGATATTTTATCACCGAAGAAAGATGGAAGCAATATGTAAAAAAATTCCTATCCGAACACAAAAAAGTTGTAGAGATTAATTCCCTTGGGACAGTTGGCTCTGTTGCAGTTGATAAAGATGGAAATGTTGCAGCAGCCACAAGCACAGGAGGGCTTTTGTTTAAGCACATGGGACGGATTGGCGACACGCCACTGATAGGGGCAGGCACTTATGCCGACAACGAAGGGGCTGCTGTTTCTACAACCGGCTTGGGAGAATTCTTTATTCGCACCACCACCGCTTTTCAAATCAATATACTAACCAAATTTGGAACGCCAATCGCTGAAGCAGTCAGGAAAGTGCTGCAACAAGTTAAGACACTTGGTGGCACAGGGGGTGTCATTGCTATCAATAAAAACGGCGAACATGTGATTGACTGCGTGAGCCCGGGGATTTTTTCTGCTGTGGCGAAAGAAGTAGGCAACTATATTGAATCTAAAACCTTCTTATATAAACACGATTTATAATTGTCAACCGCTATAAACTTGTTATAAACACGTTCGTGCATTTCTTTTGACTTGCCAGATAAGATGTAGCACAGGCACTTATGTTAATGAAACAATATCCCACTTGTTTAGTGTTGTAAATAACAAATGTTGAACTTATGCGATATGAAAAGCAAGAAAACGACTTAAAATCCACGAGCCATGAATGAAGAGAAACAAACGCCTGAGAGGGTTCGCTGCTTAATACTTGGAGGAGGGCCTGCTGGCTACACTGCCGCTATCTATGCAGCCCGGGCTGGCTTGGAACCTGTTGTGTATGAGGGTCCGCAACCTGGCGGGCAATTAATGCTAACCACTGACGTGGAGAACTATCCGGGCTACCCGGAAGGGGTTCAAGGTCCTCAAATGATGCAGGATTTCAGGAAACAAGCAGAGAGGATGGGTGCCGACCTTAGGTATGGGATGGCTACGGAAGTTGACTTTAGTGGACCACCGCATAAAGTCATTATTGATAAGACGAAGGAGATTGTTGCCGATGTGGTCATCATAGCCACCGGGGCAACCGCCAAGAAGCTGGGCTTGGAATCCGAGGAGCGTCTGTCAGGCAAAGGGGTTTCCTATTGTGCTGTTTGCGATGGATTCTTTTTCAAGGGTCAGGAGGTTGCCGTCATTGGTGGTGGCGACACTGCTTGCGAAGATGCTCTTTATTTATCACGGATCTGCCCAACTGTCCACATGCTCGTGCGTAGGGACCAAATGAGGGCATCTAAGGTGATGCAAAAACGGGTGTTTAATACGCCGAACATAAAGGTTCACTGGAACACCGTGGTTGAGGAATTCCTTGGGGAAAACGAGTTGGAAGGCATCAAGGCAAGAAACGTTAAAACAGGCGAAACATTTATTTTGCCGGTGAAAGGGGCATTTATTGCCATTGGACACAAGCCTAACTCAGAAATTTTCAAGGGTTGGGTTGAGATGGACGAAGACGGATACATTAAAACAACACCTGGCAGAACATTCACTAACGTGGAGGGGGTTTTTGCCGCTGGAGATGTCCAAGACAAGATCTATAGGCAGGCTGTAACGGCTGCCGCCACTGGTTGCATGGCTGCCCTTGACGCTGATAGGTATCTGGCTGCTAAGGAGGCGGAAGAAAGCGAGGAAGTTGAGGCACAACAAGAAGGAAACGCTTAATTTATACTACGACAAACTATGCATTTAGAATACTTTTTAAAACAACAACTAATTATTCTGAGCGATCAGATTAAGTATCCTGAGGATTTATGGATGTATTGCACGGAAGACCATCCAACTTCTTTTCTTGTTCATTGGTGGGAGGGGCCGGGCAATCCTCTGCTCAAATGGGTTGAGGAGCTGGAGTCCCTCCCGCTTATTGATTCCCTACAATTAATATATTATGACTTGGACACACTGAAAAAGTTTTTTGAGAACCATTTTGAATATGTTGAAGCGGCAGGGGCAATAGTTGCTATAAAAAATCAGGACTACTTCTTAGCGATTTATAGGAGAGGGTTCTGGGACTTACCAAAGGGCAAGTTAGAGAAGGGGGAGGACCCTGTGGAATGTGCTTTGCGGGAGGTGCTGGAGGAGACGGGCGTTAAAATAACCAACAGAAAAGCGATTCCTCTGACGACGACCAAACATCTTTTCCGTCAACAGGGCAGGTGGCACATAAAAAAAACACATTGGTTTGTTTTTGAAGTTGATAGTGCCTTGCCCACAAAACCGGAATCTCGAGAAGGCATTAAAGAAGCGAGATGGCTATCACTAACTGAATGGAAACATAGACGAAAAAGGTCCTACCTATCTGTTTGTCATGTGGTTTCAAAATTTGTACAGAGATATTTAAAAAAGCATGAGCGAGGAACCCTTAAAAGTGCAGGACACAGGTAAAGCAATAATACTCACGCTAAATGATCCTTCAACCAAAAATGCTTTGTCACTTAACATATTGAAACTATTGCGTGAAACTATAGTGAGCATATCTCAATCTGATTCACCCAAACTATTAGTGATTACAGGGGAAGGTGATTCGTTTAGTGCGGGGGCAGACCTCACATATCTTTCGCAATTGCCTCAAACTTCACTAAAAGAACGCGTTAGTAACTGTCAATTAGTTGTAGATTTAATTAGAGAGTTGTACTTGTATCCTTATCCGGTCATTACGGCGGTCAATGGCTCAGTAATTGGTGCGGCAACCATCTTTTTGGCTCTTGCTGATTTTGTTATTGCTAAGGAAGGAATAGTGATAGGAAATCCAGAATTATCAATTGGTTTCGCTCCTTTTGTTACGTTTACAGCCATGGCCTTGAGAACAGGATTTGAAACGTCTCTAAGAATTATTGCTAACGGGGTTATGCCAATTCAAAAAGACAAAGGACATATTTTAATAGACCAGATAACACATTCAAAATCATTCCTTGAAGAGGTTGAAAAAGTGATTAGCAAGTTTTACAACATTAATTTAAGGGCATTTAGCAAATTGAAGTTGTTTGCCAGAGAGAAAAGGTGGCAGGAATTTGAATCCATTTTTGAGGAAGCAATTGAATTAAACGCACGTGAATATGGAACTTCCGATTTTTCCTCCGGACTGAACAAATTACTTGAAAAAATCAGACCTGGACATCGGCTCTGATACACAATGCCCTTCTTAGCCTCGTCAAAGTTGATAACAGTAAATTGCCCTAATTTTAGCCTTGAAAACAACGTTTAGAATGGCTTTTAAATGGAATTGGGAGTTAATCAAATATGAAGTTCAAGACAGAACAGTAATTATCACAATGAACAGACCAGAGAAACGAAACGCTTTAAATCCCCAATTAGTTAGGGAATTGTCTGAGGCATTTACAAGAGCGGAGAATGACCGCAAAGCTCGGGTTGTTGTTCTCACTGGCGAAGGAAAAGCCTTTAGTGCCGGAGCTGATTTAGAATACATTAAACAAATGCAAGATGCTTCCTATGAGGACAATCTTGCCGACTCGTTAAGACTAATGGAACTATTCAAACTCATCTATACTTTAAACAAGCCTGTTATAGCGGCTTTGAATGGTCATGCTATTGCTGGGGGCTGTGGGTTAGCCACCGTTTGCGATTTTATCTTTTCTGTGCCGGAAGCCAAATTGGGTTACACTGAAGTGAGGATTGGCTTCATTCCCGCTATTGTGTCGACTTTTTTAATACGACGGATTGGGGAAGGGAAAGCCCGGGAACTTCTCTTAACAGGAAAACTAATTACTGCCGAAGAGGCTTTAAAAATCAACTTAATAAATCGTATTGTTCCGGCTGACAAGCTTTTGAGCGAAACATTAGAATTTGCTCGCCAGTTAGCGGAAACAACATCCGGGGAGGCTGTTGCACGAACCAAATGGTTAATAGCTAACATCTATAACTTCCCATTCCCTCAAAATATGGAATTCGCCGCCGAGCAAAACGCTAAAGCCCGTCAAACAAGGGATTGCAAAATCGGCATTTCTCGTTTCCTTAAAAAAGAAGAACAAAAATGGTAGGAGATTGGAAGCCCGTTATTGGACTTGAGATACATATCCAATTAAAGACACGAAGTAAGAATTTCTCGCCCGAGGGATATGAATATGGTGCTGAACCCAACACTTTAACGCATCCCGTGAGCCTTGCTTACCCGGGCACATTGCCTGTGGTAAACAAGAAAGTAGTGGAATATGCCACTTTGTTGGCACTGGCTCTGAATGCTGAAATAAGAAAAACTTTCCATTTCTCAAGGAAAAACTATTTCTATCCTGATTTGCCTAAGGGTTATCAGATAACTCAATATGACACACCGATTTGCGAAAATGGATATCTGCATTTCAAAATAGGCAAAACCTGGAAAAAAGTAAGAATCCTGAGAGTTCAAATTGAAGAAGACACGGGGAAAAGCATTCACGACATTGATCCCTTTTATACCTTACTGGATTTCAATCGGGCTGGCGTGCCACTGTTGGAACTGGTCACTGCTCCAGACATTAACTCTCCCGAGGAGGCACAGGCTTTTTTAGTGGCGGTTAGACAATTGGTTAGGCACCTTGGCATTAGTGATGGGAACATGGAGGAGGGTTCCTTGCGTTGCGACGCCAACATTTCACTTATCCCTCCTGGTGAGGACAAACCAGGCAACAGGGTTGAAGTTAAGAATCTTAACTCATTCCGATTTTTGAGGAAAGCCCTTGAATATGAGATTGAACGACAGAGACAAATTTATGAATCTGGGGGAACCGTTGAACGAGAGACCCGTGGATTTGATGCGGTTAAAGGCGTTACGTTCCCTATGCGAACCAAAGAAGAATTGCATGATTATAGGTATTTCCCGGAACCAGACATGCCGCCCTATGAACTATCGCAAGAACTCTTAGAAGGATTAAAACACAAGATGCCTCCTCTACCCTTCCAATTATGGAAAAGATATACAGAGGAACTTAACCTTTCCGAAAAGGAGGCGGAGTTTCTGATTGAGGACCTTGATATTAGCCGATTTTTTGAGGAAGCTCTTAAATCATATAATTCACCTAAAAGCATTTTGAAATGGTTGATGGGTCCTGTGCGAGCCTCCCTTAACCAAAACTCAATCTCCATTGAACAGTTTCCGCTGTCGCCACAAATAATAGCGAAGCTGGCTCAGATAGCCGATAAAGAGATTGTTCATTTCACAGTAGCCAGTCAAAAACTATTCCGGGAATTGTTAAAGGACCCTTCAAAGGACCCTGAAAAATTAATTAAAGAACTTTCCCTTGACCAAAAAGCCGACGACTCCTCCATTGAAGATGTGGTTAGAAGCGTCCTGCAAGCATTCCCTGAAAAAATAGAACAATACCACAAAGGTAAAACCGGGTTATTAGGTCTGTTCATTGGCGAATCAATGAAAAAACTGAAAGGCAAAGCTGATCCCAGAAAAGTCAAAGAAACGGTTCTGAAACTCTTAAATAAGGAACAATGAAGGCACGGAGAGTACTCACCCTTCTTTATCTCACGGCAATATACGTGTTAACACTATCATACAGTTGTCAGTCTAAAAAAGAGGAAACGGCGGGGAAAGAAATTCCAGAGACAGTAGTAACAGGACAAATAATGGGCTTAGACAAGGCATTAGTGATTTTGCAGGAGTTTGAATACCCAAGGAGCAGATTGCTTGACACTGTCCGCACCGATGAGACCGGACACTTCACATTTAGAATACACATAGATAGTCCCATCATTGCTTTTGTTAGAGCTTCCCGAGGATTCCTCCCTATTTACTTGGAGCCCGGTGATTCAGTTACCGTCTATGGACGCTTTGATAACTGGTCATATTACAAGGCAGTGGGTAATAGGGGTAGTGAACTATTATACAGGCAAATTGGTTTATTGTCCGCCACCGCAGAGGAATACTTTGGCACCTCAAATCTGTTCGGTCTATCGCTATTGCTTAAAAGGAAACCTATAGAGGACCCAAACGTACAAGCCTACTATAAGCAATTGTTCCAATTTATGGACACAACCAACCACCCTGTGGCGATGTGGTTCCTGTTTTTTGTTGACACGGACCGCTTCACCGACTCAGTGAGGAAATACGCCCAAAAGTTTAAAACTAAATATGGGGACCATCCACTATACCGAGAAGTTCGCAAGATGATAACTGATAAACTCAGGACGGCACCGGGCAGTGAAGCTCCTGATTTCGCCGCTCCCAACCCAAATGGTAAAATAATTAGGCTTTCTGAATTAAGAGGGAATGTTGTGTTATTGCAATTCTGGGCTAGCTGGTGCAGACCCTGCCGAATGAACAATCCCAAATTGGTTGCACTATACGACCAATATCACGACAAAGGTTTTGAGATATTTAGTTTTTCCTTGGACACGGACAGAGGGAAATGGGTTCAAGCCATCAAAGCAGACAATCTCAAATGGCAATATCACGCCAGCGACCTAAAAGGCTGGAAATCTCCCATCGCACAACTATACAAAATAAATCACACACCCACTTATATACTTATTTCGCCTACAGGACACATAATTGCTTATGACATTCATCCAAATTTGCTTGAGCAGGAAGTGGCTAAGGCAATGCAGGAATATGGACAGAAATAGGTCGCTTTATGAGATGTGTTATCCAGAGAGTTTCGGAAGCTGTTGTCTCCGTGGACGGCAGGGAGGTGAGTCGGATAGGCAAAGGATTATTAGTTCTTGTTGGTTTCAAAGCAGACGACTCACATGATCAAATCAAATGGATGGCGAAAAAAATCTCTGTCCTCCGTGTTTTTAATGACCCAGATGGCAAAATGAATCTATCTGTTGAGGACATAGATGGCGAGATCCTTGTAGTAAGCCAATTTACGCTATATGGCGAGTTAAAGAAGGGAACGCGTCCCTCCTATAGCAAGGCTGCCCCTCCCAATGTCGCTGAAAAATTATACTACGACTTCATAAATGCGTTGGAGGAAAGTACTAAGTGCCCCGTTAAGACAGGCATTTTCAGAGCATATATGCAGGTGAGCCTCATCAATGATGGTCCGGTTACTATCATTTTAGAACGTTGATGCTTATCAACCATTAAGGTTCACATCTAATAGCCACATAGCAACGGTGAAATAGATAGCCACTCCCGTTACGTCAACCAATGTAGCCAAGAATGGGCTAGATGCTAATGCCGGGTCCTTGCCCAAAGCATGAATAATCAATGGAATAAGTGAACCCATTAGAGTAGCAAACACTATCTGCACAGATAGAGATATTCCTACAACCCACGCAATCTTAATCAGTTCAAAGCCCGGGCCCAATTGTGAAGGGTCAACAACCAGAAACACTTCAACCATACCGAGCAAGCCAAGGGTGAGCCCGAGGATTATTCCCACCCTTGCTTCATTCCACACAATTCGGAGCCAATCCGAGACGGATACCTGTCCCAAAGCCAGTGCCCTTATGATTTGAGCTGCTGCCTGAGAGCCTGAGTTCCCACCCATACCAGTAACGAGGGGCAGGAAGAAGGCAAGTACCGCCACTTTGGAAATTAGTCCCTCAAAGAATTGTATCACAGTAGCTGTTCCCATAGCCATCAGTGCGAGGATAACAAGCCACACAACACGCCTCCTATAATGATCCCAGATGGAAAGTTCTTTATATTCAAAAGTTTCCTCAGGAACAATACCCATCATCTTTTCTAAATCTTCTGTTTGTTCCTCACGCAACACATCCATTGCTTCATCGTAGGTAACTATCCCGACCAGTTGCCCTAAATCATTCACCACCGGGATGGCTATCAATTCATATTTCTCAATTTTATTAACCACATCTTCCCGGTCCTCATTAACGTGAGCATACACGAAGTCTTTCAACATTAGGTCATCAATCTTCTGGTCCGGTTCCGCAAGCACTAACTTCCTAAGAGTTAATACCCCCTTTAACTTTTGGTCATCATCAACAACATAAGTATAGTAAATCATTTTTCGTGGGGCATCCCTACGCACCTTCTCAAGAGCTTCTTTGGCTGTCATGCCTTCATATAGAGTGGCGAAGTCAGTGCTCATTATCCCGCCTGCCGTATCTTCTGGATAAGCACTGAGTTTAATAACCTCTTCGCGAACTGGCTTAGGCAGATAAGGTAATAAGAGGGATTGCTCTTCCGGGGAGAGGTCCTTAAAGAAGTCCACTCGTTCCGCCGAATCGGCTAACTCAAAGATCTCAGCAAATTTTCTTGGTCCCAGATGTGTAAGTAGCTTTTTCTGAAACTCTCTGTCTAACTCATTAAAAATGAGAGCTTGTTGCTCAAGGGAAAATTTTTCAAAGAAATCAAAGAAAAGATGTTCGGGAAGGTTCTGTAAAATCTCTGCTACTTCAACAGGAGGCTTTTGTTGAAGAACACTACCCCACTTGCTCCAATCTGGGTCAGCCTTGATTTCCTCAATGAGCCGTTCCAACTCCTCCTCCCTTTCCCCCTCTTCCATCAACGTTACCTTTGCCTCCTGCACAACTACAAACTTACTGTGGATTTAACTGTTAAAAACAACGTTAGGTTTCATTAAATTGATTTGCTTTAATTTTATACGGCTGTTAAACACCTAAAAACCAAAGTGCCATGTGTAACGTAGGAGGCATAGACAGATGGTTGAGGATAATTCTCGGATTGATCTTAATTGGTGTTGGATACTATTTAGAAAAGAATTGGATCGTAATTGGGATTGGAGTCATTTTACTGCTTACTGGAATTATCAAATTTTGCTTGATTTACAAGATTTTAGGGATATCTACTTGCCCAAATAAGAGCTAACGTTTCCTTGCTTTTTGGTAGGTGAATAACTTTCCGCTATCTTTGTAATAAACTTACAGCTAAACATGAGGTCTTTTTTCTTTCTTGTGGGGGGAATCGTTCTATATTCAACTGTTCTGTTTGCTCAACAAGATGGTAATAGAGGGTGCGGAACAATCCTACCACCTCCTTTCATTGATTTCCTCAAAGAAAAACCCTATAAACACCTAAGAAACTTTGATTTAACAACAACATATTGGGTTCCAACAACCGTACACATAATCTGTAAAGATGATTCCTCTGGCTGCTATCCATTAATTCCTTTCTTTCAGAATATGTGTGAAGCTCAAGCTTCTTTTCAACCTGCAAATATCCAATTCTTCTTCCCCAATTTTTTTCAAGATATTAAATATCACTATTCTACTGATGCATGGTCCAACAATAACAATGCCTTAGGGACCCTAATTGATAATGCTATGGTTCCAGAAAGGATGGACATGTTTATAATGGGTAATGGAGATGCTTGCGGCGTTACGGTTTGCGGTTGTGTTAACTGTTGTGTCTTTGATGCCATAACCTTGAATCCTGCGTGTGTGGGACCCAATAACACCACTATTCAGCATGAGGTGGGACACTGGCTTGGGCTCCCCCATCCTTTTGATGAAGGGTTCTCTGGATGTAGAGAGTGTGTTGACCGTTCCAATTGTGAGGTTTGTGGTGATATGTTTTGCGATACAGAAGCCGACTATTTGAACTACCGATGGCAATGCCCTTACACAGGCAACATGACTGAACCCACCAATTGCCCTGCCCCAATAGAAACGATAAACCCGGACCCCACTCTCTACATGTCCTATGCCTCAGACCACTGCACAAACAGATTCACCGGAGAACAGATTCTCCACATGAGAGCACTCATCCAAACCGGACTTAACTCCTCTCAATATGGGAATTGGTATAGCAGAACATGGATTCAAAACTATTCACCCTCTATCTCAGACACTATCATTTGGAATGATACAGTTCTTTACAGTGGCAATACACGCCACATTGCTACTTCAGGACATATGTTAGTTTGGCGAAAAGTAAAAAATGCTTCTCATTACTTGGTAGAGGCAATCGGTTCAAGCTTTATCAGGGATTGGATCGTGGCTGATACTATCACTTTCATTCCTCAGCTGCCCGCCAATGACATAGTTACCATTTATGTCAAACCACTTAACTCCGCATATTTCTGCAGTCCTGCAAAACAATTTCAGGTAAGAACATCATTTATGGGAATAAGGTTTTCAATAGACACACCCCGATGCAGTGGGAAAGCCACGATCAATTTCACTGTACTGAATGATACCTCTAAGGGTCAATTGATGATTTCCAATATTGCTACGCAAAACTTTAGCATTTTAAAACCTATAGAGGTTGATTCGGAAGGTTTCCATAAATTCTGGATTTTCAATGTTTATGCAGACAGCGTGTTCGCATGGGTTTACGTACCACACATCAGCACCAAAGTGGAAATAACCAATATCCAAGACCAGAACGACTCCCTAAAAGCAAACATTGCTCTTTTGCCGGCAGATTCTAATGAACAAATAACCTACACATGGATACTGCCTTCCGGCAAAGAAATATCCAGTTCAGATGCATTAGCAATACCAAAAACTGAATCAGGAACATACACACTAATTGTAACAACATCAGAAGGATGCTCAGACACCCTACAAAGCTTTTACCAACTGCCTGCAAACTCAAGTCCACCCAGAGCATGGGTTAAACAATCGGAGGATGGTCAATTGGAGCTCATTATAAAAGGTTCAGAATCCTTCTCTTTTGAAGCAAAAATCTTCTCTAACGACGGAAAACTGGTATATCAATTTTCAGGGACATACCCCGAAAACAACACAATGGCTTTACCCCACTTAGCACCGGGAGTATATACCTTAAGCTTCACGTCCACAAACAAGCCTGAATTTAGAAGTAAATTTATAGTAAAGTAATGTAACACACACACCGTCCCAAACCCACACAAATACTAATTTGGCACATGTTTTGCATTGCCTATGACCCGAACATAGAAAATAATAATGCGATGAGACCTATCTTTGTTAAAAAAGGAAAATATCCTTTGATGAAAGTGATGAAAGCGATAGTAAGTGTTATTTGCGTGGTTGCCATTACGATTAGTGCCATGGGTCAAACCAAGGGTCGTCGTCCTAAAGCTAAACGAATCAATTCACAATTTTCCATAAAAATTGAAGGATATGATGCTTTCGTAAACAAATTAATTGCCACGAGGGATGGCGGAGCCCTACTCTTAGGCTACATCCAGAAGGAAGGCGGTCAACAAAAAGCAATAGCGATCAAAACCCTTGGGAACGGTCGGATTCTTTGGGCGAAAGAAATTAGCACTGGCGGGAATGCCCAATTGTGGGATGCCGGCTTGACCAGAGAGGGCTATCTTCTCTGCGGATTCACTCAATCAGGTAACAACTCAGATGCTCTGCTTGTCCTGCTTGATTTCCGAGGAAATCCCAGATGGGTCAAAACAATTGGATCTTCTGCCGACGAAAAGATTTTTGATATGTTCATTACCCGAACTCTTGATTTTATATTGCTTGGCATGACGAGCAGTGGCGTTGGGAAAGGAGACGTCTTAGCCATCAAAATCAATTCCAAAGGCGAACTACAATGGGCTAAGGCATTGGGCTCAACAGAACTGGATATAGCATATAATGGAGTTCAATTGCCAGACAGAGGATTCTTGTTTGCAGGATATACACGCAGCTTTACAGACAACGGCAATTGGGACGTGATGCTTCTCAAAACAGATCCGAACGGCTTGGTTGAATGGATTCAAACGTTTGGCACCGACAAAAATGAAACAGCAAGATCCATTGCTTTAACGAAAGATGGAGAGATAATTCTTTCTGGATTCACCCTCGGAGGAGGACACGGTTTCTGGGATGGATTCCTTGCAGTGACAGATCTTAATGGCAATTTGAAATGGGCAAAAAGTATAGGAACTTCCGGAGATGATAGGCTTTACGACGTAACTCTAACATCTTCGGGAGAAATAGCACTTGCGGGACAAATGAGTGGCTTGAGCCCCATCGGATCAGCATCCCTACTTTTGATGGACAGGCAAGGCAACTTGGAATGGGCTAATGTGTATGCCGGTAACTCATTCCTTGGCGTCGGGACATATAAAGACAGTGCCCTCACCGGAGCAGGAGATGTCTATTCAACCGGACGAACCTACACACTATGGGCTCGGGTTCCTTACAAAGGCAAACTTAAGTGTCAAAACGATTCCATTCAGCCATCAGTAAAAGACCTAAACTTCAATTCCTTGCTTGGGCTCTTTGAAGCCACACCTCTAACCCTCACAGAACGTCCATTGTCTGTCCAACCAGAAGACCTCACTGTCAAGATAGAAGACCTATGTGCCGAAAAATCTAAAACAGGCAAAAAAACCAAAACAAGAACTTCATCGCAACGCGGAACTACCGATAAGAAAACCACCGTTCCAGTTAAAAAGTAATGAAGACCTACATTGCTATACTACGTTATGCACTGAGATACAAAACAAGCCTCTCTCTAAGCATATTTTTCAACGTTATTTCCATTTTTTTCTCTGCCGTTTCCCTGACTATGCTTATTCCTTTCCTACAAGTCCTTTTCAACAGGACTAATCCAATAACTGAACTGCCCCCATTCTCTCTTTCCGCCCAATGGATGCTCGCTTTTTTTAATTATCATATTGGACAGATAATGCTTAATGAGGGACCGATCGCTGCCCTTCTTTGGGTTTGCATCATCGTAATCGTCATGTTTTTCTTAAAGAATCTAACCAGATACCTCGGGCAATTCTTTATGGCTAAGGTCAGAAATGGCTTATTACGCGATTTGCGACAGGACTTATATGATAAAGTCATTTCCCTACCAGTTAGCTTCTTCACCTACCGAAGGCAAGGAGACTTAATCTCAAGAATAACCACCGACGTTCAGGAAATTGAATGGTCAATAGTAAACATGATTGAAGTCGTAATCAAAGAACCCCTAACCATTCTTGCCTATCTTACCTTACTGTTAATTATGAGTCCCGAATTAACTTTATTTATCCTACTTCTTCTTCCAATAACTGGCTTTATTATTGGTCAAATAGGCAAAAGCCTCAAAAAGGAATCTGTGGAAGCCCAGAACTTAACGGGACGCCTTGCAGCCCTCGTAGAGGAAACAATTCGTGGAATAACCATTGTAAAAATTTTTACTGCCGAACAACTTCTCAGGAACATATTTCAATCTGTGAATCAGAGGCTCTACAAAGCCCGCCTTAGCTCACTTAGAAAAAGAGAGTTGTCATCGCCCCTTTCAGAATTTCTAGGAATAGTTATCGTGGTAGTTGTGTTATGGTTCGGCGGCAAGATGGTTTTGAGTGGTTCATCATCTTTAACGCCAGAGACATTTATCACTTTTGTAGTAATTTTCTCACAAATAATTAATCCAGCTAAAAGTTTTGCTACTGCCTTCTATCATATCCAGCGAGGGATGGCAGCCGCAGAAAGGGTTATGGAGATTCTAAATACGGAGGATAGTGTTCCACAACCTAAAAACCCTATTTTCATAAAAGAGTTTAAAGACAGAATTAAGTTTGAAAACGTTTGGTTTGCCTATGACCGAAAAAATTTCGTTTTAAAAGACATAAACTTAGACATTCCCCGAGGAGAAAAACTAGCTATCGTAGGACCTTCCGGATCAGGGAAAACAACACTGGTATATTTAATTCCAAGATTCTATGACCCCACGAAAGGAAGAATAACTCTTGATGGGCACGACCTCAGAACTTTGGATATATATTCCCTAAGAAAACTGATTGCAATGGTTCCTCAAGAACCCATTATTTTTCACGACACTATCCTAAACAACATAAAACTTGGCAAGCCAGAAGCCAATATGGAGGAAGTGATTGCAGCAGCTAGGGCAGCCCACGCTCATGAATTCATAATAAAACTGCCTGAGGGATACAACACCATCGTTGGAGAAAGAGGTTTAAGGCTTTCGGGAGGGCAACGCCAACGCATTGCAATAGCACGAGCATTGCTTAAAAATGCCCCCATCCTCATCCTTGATGAAGCAACCAGCAATCTGGACGCCGAATCAGAAGAACTGGTACAAAAAGGCTTGGAGAACTTGATGAAAGGCAGGACAGCAATCATCATAGCACATAGGTTAGCCACTATAAAAGAAGCAGATAGAATAATTGTTTTAAGCGAAGGGCGAATTGTTGAACAAGGCACTCATGAAGAACTGCTACGAATCAAAGGAATCTACGCATCATTAGTAACAAAGCAAAATCTCACAAACGTAAGTCCTCTTCCCTGATGCCAAGATATATGGTCTGATTATCGTGTGAAATCTTTGATATTACTGGCTTTTGGAGGGAAACGACTAGTTCTGGCTCATTATCAACAAATAAAAGGATCTGCTTATTGGGAGCGAATTTGACTTCCTTCACCCGACCAACTTCCTCACCTTTGGAATCAATGACAACATAGTCAAGCAGGAGGGAAGCGGGAACATACGGCTTATTCTCATAGAATTTCCTTATCTGATCTTCAAGCACAAGGACTTTCTGGTTAATCAACTTATGCGTTTCCTCTGGAACAGTAATCCCATCCAATTGAACAAGGAGTTTATCATAATTCTCACGATACCTATCCAACACTCTGAACGGAACGGGCTTCTCATCTATGGTTATAAACAAAAATTCCCTACTATCAAGAAAATCTTGAATATCGGGAAGATGCAGTATTTTTAAATATGGATTATGCAAGCCACGGCGTCCAACCACCTCGCCGACGTAGAAAAACGGGTCAAGAGAATTCCAAACCCTTCCCTTTAGAGGCTTCTTAATCACCTATAGCCCTCTACTCTTGCTTTCCTTCGCCTTCCTCTGAGGCTTGTGGCTCTTGTGATTCCTGTTCTTTGGGAGCCTCGGAAGGTTCAGAGGAGGGTTCCTCTTGAACTTCGTTTGGAAATTCCTGAGCCACCTCTTGCATTTCATCTACCTGCTCAGCACTTTCTACCGATGCTTCCGCTTCCTCTACAATAACCGTGGCTTCAACCTTTTCGGGAACATACTTCTCTTTCTCAACAACCAAAGGTCTAAACTTCTTCTGAGTTTTAAGCCACTCGCTAAACTTCTTAAAGGCTTCTTCCCTTGTGTGAACACCTTTTTCAACACCTCTGAGCAGGAACATAAGATGATAGACCCCCGCTCGTCGCATAATGTGTTCAGCGGTTTCCGACGGTTGAGCCCCTTTTTTGAGCCACTCAATCGCTTTTTCGTGGTCTATTTCTATGATTGGAATTTCCGTGTTTGGGTCATAAACACCCAATTTCTCAATAAACCTGCCATCTCGTGGAGCCCGTGAATTAGCAACCACAATCCAGTAGAAGGGTCTTTTCCGTCTTCCGTGCCTCTGTAATCTAATCCTTACTGGCATATTGCTTCTTCCGTTTTTGTTCTACAAAGTTAAGCAACAATTATTATCAAGTTATGAGTTCCAGAACACCCATTCGTTGAGCCATCCTAATTATCAGCAGAACAATTATAGTGAAATAAGCCATCTTAACAAATTTGACAGGGAGAATCTTATGGAGCAGGATTCCCAGCCACACCCCCGGGAAAACACCAAGCAAAATTAAAGCAATGCTCAAAGGCATAAATTCACCGCACCCACTTATAATGCATTCCACACCGATGACCAACACACTGGCTATAGCCACGCCAAGCGTAACACCAATGGAAATAATTGCCGTTTGTTTAAAAGGCATCTTCATAAACCACACAAGCAACGGAATGATTATCAGTCCACCACCCACGCCAGCCAGTGCCGCTAACGCCCCGGAAACAAAAGCCATCCATGTTAGCATGCCCTTCTTCAAATCATCTTCTGAAATGAATTGGGAATTATTGGTTTCTTTCTTGAAAAGCACCGCTATTGACCCAACAACCACAATAACACTAAACACAGTGAGAAATATTCCCGGACTGAGTCCGAAAATGTGCATTGCAGTTCTGACAAGCAGGGAAGCGACGAACGACGGAATTAGAAGAATTCTAAGAAGCCCCCATGAAATGGTTTTGTTTCTGAACCTATTGAAAATTGTCCAGAGGCTTGTGAGGAATATGATTGCAAGGCTATGGGCAGTGAGCACCACCGAAAGCCTGTGTTGCGGAACATCATCCATCACGGTCATTAGGGAATAAATGTAGAATGGACCGCCCCCCAAGCCCAGCAAACCAGCAGTAATGCCACCTATTAAACCACCACCTATCAGGGTTAGCACCTCAATAGCATCCATTGTCTAATAGAGATTTCGCTTTCTTAGGGAGATAAAACCTTTTTATAACGCTCTGTGTCTTTAAGTATTACCAAAGCACTATCTAAGTATATGTCTTTTTCAAGGAATGCTTCAATAGCACCTTTCTGTCCGTAGTATCGCCTCACTATTTCCTGTTCCAATTGCCACTTGATCAAGTCCGCTTCGTCGTATATGTCCCGTTCCTTTTCTTTTTCAAGGAATTCTTTCAAGCCTGAAACATACTTTTCTGCTTCTTCGTTCCAGAATTTGTCTTTCTTGAGCTGTTCTTTGAGTTGTTTCAATTTCTTGTCAGAAGGAGTTTCATATTTGAAGTTCCTGCTCTTCACAAATTGCACAAATTCTTCATAGATGTCTTTGGTTATCTGAAAAGCCACCGGAGGCGGAATAGTATCATGTTCATGATAGAACTTAGTTGCAAAATCAAATATAATGTTCTCACGAATCAAAGCCCTTAGAATATGAGGCATTTCAGGCAGTTCAATTTTAACATCGGGCTCAATGCCATTGCCTGAATACACTGTTCTGCCAGCATCTGTCTTGAATTCTTCTCTCAATGAATCAGGAACTTCAATAGCCTTTTTCCCTGTATGCTTATGCGTATAGATCAAGGCTTGGATGGACCGACCGCTTGGCGTATAATATCTTGCAATGGTTAGTTTAAGTTTAGCGTTATATGGCAAGTTCCGTGTTGTCTGCACCAGCCCTTTCCCAAAGGTTGTTTCGCCAATCACAACCCCCCTATCCCAATCTTGAATAGCACCGGCAACTATTTCAGACGCCGAAGCGGAACTGCCATTGACAAGCACAGCCAATGGAGTGGACGTGTCCACAGCGGAGAGCGGAGCCCTATACACACGTTCCCACTCAGGAATTCGCCCTTTGGTCGTAACAATTATTTTTCCTTGTGGAATGAACACATTGGCAACAAGAATCGCTTCATTAAGCAACCCACCGGGATTGCCCCTTAAATCAAGGATTATGCCTTCCGGCTTATGTTCTTCTAATGCCTTCCTGAGAGTTTGTCTTAATTCCCTGCCCAACCCCTGCGTAAAACTTCTGAGTTTGATGTAATAAATTGAACTATCCCTAAACAGGACATTAGCATAAGTGATCGGGTCAATCTTAATTTCCGCCCGGGTTATAACAACGTCAAAAGTATCGTTAACAAACGGTCTGTAGACAGTTACGGTAACCTTACTTCCGGGAGTGCCCCTCAACAGGTCTGTTACGTCCTCTAACTTCCACCCAACAACACTTCTGCCATTTATCTTCAAGATATAGTCGCCAGCCCGAAGCCCCGCCTTATACGCCGGGAACCCAATGTATGGATCGGCAATCATAACAAGGGAGTCCCGTTTGCTCACCACAGCACCAATGCCACCATACTTTCCAGTGCTTTGCATCCTGAACTCATCCATCTTCTCTTCTGGAATGAACTCAGTGTATGGGTCAAGGATTTCGGTCATCCCCTCAATAGCGTTCTTGACCAGTTTTTCTGGAGGCACAGGGTCAACATAATATGTAATCAATTCCTTAACCGAAGCACTATAAATCTCAATCCACTTAACTATCTGAAAATAGGTCTCTTGCACTTCTTCCTCTGTAAGAGCAAGGAACGAAAAAGCCGATAAGAAAACGGTTACAATGACAATGCTAACTCTTCTGTTCATCACCTTCGCCTTTTTCCTGAACCATTTGAACCAATTCATACTGTGCTTGTTTATGTGGTTTTAGAAATACAAATTTACGAGGGACTGGGTCATACCCACCTTCATTAAACGGATTACACCTAACAATTCTGTGTATGGTCAACCAAAGCCCTTTAAGAGCACCGTGTCTCTGGATGGCTTCCAACCCATAGGTTGAACAAGAGGGATGGAATCTGCAGGAGGGCGGTAGCATTGGAGATATGAATCGCTTGTAAAACTTAATAAGCCCTATAAGTAACTTTGACAGCATCTTAAAATGCATAATTTTGTTATTAACAATAACGCAAATGAGTCGGATATTTATTCCCCTATTGGCTATTTTGTTCCTTTCACTACAAGAACCAACAGTCCGAATAGCCCGCCTTAAATATGGAGGAGGAGGAGATTGGTATGTTAGCCCCACTGCACTGCCAAACCTAATTAAATTCTGCAATGAAACAATTAACACAAACATCTATCCACAAGAAGACATCGTTGAACCTTCAAGCCCAGAAGTGTTCTATTATCCACTACTCTACATGACAGGGCACGGACGTGTGTTCTTTACTGAATCTGACGTTGCCAATCTAAGAAAATATCTCTTAGGAGGCGGATTCCTGCTTATCAACGACAGTTACGGCATGGATCCATACATCAGACCAGAACTGAAAAAACTGTTTCCAGACAGGGAACTGCAACCTGTCCCCATCACTCACCCCATCTTTAACGAACCATTCAAATTCCCAAACGGTCTGCCCAAAATACACAAACACTCAGGGAAACCACCCCAAGCACTGGGAATCTTTGACGGCAACAGACTTATGGTTCTCTACGTCTATGAATCAGACATTGGAGACGGTTGGGAAGACCCCCTTGTCCACAACGACCCACCACACCTTAGGGAACAAGCGCTCAAAATGGGAGCAAACATTATCCACTATGTATTTACCCATTGAGCCCCAAGTTTTTTTCCCCCTGCACTTCCAGTTAAAACCCCGCAGACCCAGAATGATTCTGTTGAACTTTTCGTTAAATCATTTTAACATATTTTTGCAATAAAGAAACAAGGAATGATAAGATGGTATGTGCTAACTCTGGGCATCTCATTTCTCTTATGGAACTGCACGCCCTCTCAGGAAAACGACACAGAACCCACAACTCAAACAACAAGCGAACCATCCACTTGCTACTATGAACTGGACACACAATCCCCACAAGTGAAATGGACTGCTTTCAAAACAACAGAGAAAATCGGCGTTGGCGGAACTTTTGACAGCGTCCTTTTTTCTTTTCCCACAACAGAAGCAGAATCAATTGCACAATTAATCCAAGACATCGAAGCAACTATCTACACAGTCAGCATCAACAGTGGAGACACAGGCAGAGATGCCCGAATCAGACAATTCTTCTTCGGCATAATGAACGCCCCAGATGTCATAAGCGGTAAAATCCTTGAAGTGTCCAACGACACAGTATTCATAGACATTGAGATGAATGGCATCAGCAAAAAAGTCCCCTTCTCTCTACAATATGAAAATGACACACTTGTCCTAACAAGCACAATCAACCTTGCCGATTGGGAAGCACAGGAATCAGTCAAATCGCTTAACCAAGCCTGCTACGACCTGCATAAAGGAGCAGATGGCATTAGCAAACTATGGGAAGAGGTAGACATCTCAATAATTGCAGTCATTAGAAAAAATTGCAATGTATAATGTTAACACCCGCACATCAAATATCTATTCCACTCTTCTTACAACCCTAAATATCAAGACCCGTTTCTTACCGTTATTATTAAAACCCGAGAGGGAGGGGGGAAGGGCAAACACCTTCCCCCTTATTCTTATACGGGCATCCTCATAAAGTAGAGAACACCAGCCCTCTCTCTTAACCCTACACAAACTCAATTATCGCAACTTCTGGCAGAACACCCGCCCTTCCTAAATACCCAATTGAACCAACCCCCGTGGAAACATAATGATATGTGCCTTTGACATTATATAACCCAGCCCAGTGCCTATACATAAATTGAGCAGGAGAAAACCTAAATCCATCAATCATTATTCCCATCTGGAACCCGTGTGTGTGTCCCGACAAAACAAGGTCAATAGGATACTTATCCAACCTGTGAACCATGTTTTCCGTGAAGTGGTCTGGGTCGTGAGTAAGTAAAATTTTATAGTCTGCATGACTGATTGCTTCAAATGTTTTATCAAGTCTGGCGGGTTTTATCCTTAATGCCTTGCCCCAGTATTCCACCCCACCTATGCCCACACGAACACCATTGTGATTTATTACCACACCTTCGTTTTCCAGAACTATAAAACCTGAATCACGCAACAAACTCTTCAACCGACCCATTTCTCTTAGCCTGTCTTCTTCTGAATCCCAAGGGTAATACATACTGTAATCGTGATTTCCCCAGCAAGAAAATTTGCCATATCGGGCATTTATCTTAGCGAGCAATGGGATGAAAGGCTCTAATTCGTCGGCAAAGTGATTAATCCAGTCACCACCGAATAGCACAACATCAACATTCGCATTGTTTATCTCTGATACCAAATCTTCCATCAGGGTTCGGGACAGCGTCCCACCATGCAAATCAGAAAAAAAGGCTATTTTAAAACCCTTTAAGCCTTCCCGCTCAGTGTGAATCTTTATCACATTAGCTCTCAAAGCCTTTCTGCCACGAATAATGCCATAAATCAAATAAAATCCTGTGATTGCGGAAAGGAAAGTTCCCACTTGAAGAAGGAACCCACGACGCCCAAAACTAAACGAACCAGATGAACCTGCCAACAGACCAACAATTCCCAAAAGCCAATCAACAATAATGAAAGCAGTTATTAACAACTGTGGGACATATTTGATAATCAGGTATGTAAGCGTGTAATATGGAAGCCAAATGTGAGTAAAATTTTTCCTGCCAATGAGAAAAACAAGGGCTATTAAGAGATATGCCAACAGAGACAGAAAAAGAAAGGCATAGGGAATAAATTTTCGGGAGGATGCCGATTTTAGTTTATAAAAGATGATGAAGTCAGAGACAATGAACAACAGAAGGCTAAATATCATAAACAGGAGGCGATGCATCCTTGCACTCAGATTTCTTTAATTTAACTTTATGGAATAATATAAAAATTCCACAACCATGCCAAGACACGGAAACGAATACTACAAAAGTCCTTATCAACTCATAACGGAGATTTCACCTTCTTCTATCATATTCTTAGACATTGAGACCGTCCCCGCAATATATCCATACGAAAACCTTGACCAGAGAATGAGGGATTTGTGGCATAAGAAGTCAAAGAACAAAAAGGAATACTCAGAATCGGCTATATTCCCTGAATTCGGCAAAGTCGTGGTCATTTCTCTGGGCGTCTTTGTTAAGCACCCAGACGACGACTCTCTCTCTTTCAGAACAATTTCCTTCGGTTCAGATGACGAATCCCTATTGCTCACTGTTTTTAAGAAAATGATTGAATATGGTTCCTTTGGCAACTTGTGGAGCAAGTGGGAAAGTAGCACAGCATGGAAGAAACTTGTTAAAGATGCCCTTTATTTTATGGGACATAACATTAAAGAGTTTGATATCCCTTTCCTTGCCCGCAGAATGATTGTCAACAATATCCCTTTGCCCGCACCTCTCAGACTATTCGGATTAAAAAGTTGGGATGTGATGCATTTGATAGACAGCCTTGAACTGTGGAAGTTAGGAGACCAGCGTTCATTCATAACTCTTGAATTGTTGGCGTCAATCCTTGGAATCCCTTCACCCAAGGAATCCCTCTCTGGCTCAGAAGTCTATAAATACTACTATGGAGTTTACAATACCCTTGATGGCAGAGAAGTGATTGTTGGACGAACTAAGGAAGACATAAAGGCGATTTTAACGTATTGTCAAGGAGACGTCGTAACGGTCGCTCAAATTTTTAGGAGGTTGCGAGGGGAACCTCTCTTGGAGAAAGAACAAATCAAGCCCAGCAACTGGATCCCTGCGATAAACAACGATGAGGAACTGGCTCAGTGCCAAGTGGAACAACTGGATAAAGGCTTGTTCTGGCTTAGCAGAAGTTAACGTTTTTCAAATGTTAAGTAAATTTGCCTCTGAACATTTAAATTGAGAAATAAAAAGATATGGATCAGAAGCCTTTGTTAGTAGTTAGAGATTTACACATACACTTCCACACGGAAGACGAAACAGTTATTGCAGTAAACGGAATCTCTTTCTCTGTTAAGGAAGGGGAAAGTGTTGGGATAGTGGGGGAATCGGGCAGTGGCAAAACAGTTACTGCTCTGGCTATCATGAGACTCATCCCATCACCACCAGGATTCATCCCAAGGGGAGAAATCATCTTCCAATCAAGGGAATTCGGGGAAGTTAATCTATTGGAACTGCCTTTGTCCGACCTTAGGAAAATTCGGGGGGCAGAAATCTCTATGATTTTTCAGGAGCCCATGACCAGTTTGAACCCAGTGTTCAAGTGTGGAGACCAAGTGATGGAGGCAATCCTCGTCCACGAAAACGTTTCCAAGAAAGAGGCAAAACAACGTGTTCTGGAACTGTTCAGACAAGTGGGTTTGCGAGAACCAGAAAGAATATTCAATTCCTATCCTCACCAATTGTCTGGCGGGCAGAAGCAAAGGGTCATGATCGCTATGGCTCTGGCGTGCAACCCACGACTCATTATATGCGATGAGCCCACCACCGCTCTGGACGTTACTGTTCAAAAGAAAATTCTTGACTTGCTAAGAGATTTGCAGGAGAAACGCAATATGGCTTTGTTGTTCATCACCCACGACCTTGGCGTAATCGCCGAAATATCCGACAGAGTAATAGTGATGTATCGTGGCAATATAGTTGAAGACAATGATATTTGCACCATTTTCCATAATCCAGAGCACCCTTACACCCGTGGATTGTTGGCGTGCCGTCCACCTCTGGACGTTAGGCTCAGGGAATTACCCACTCTGGATATGTTCATGAGAGTGACGCCTGATGGGAAGATAGAGAGCACTGGGTTGACCGTTGAGGAAGCCATCAAAGAACGAATCGTTCCACCCGAGGAGATAAAGCGTCGTTTAGAGGAATTAATGAAGCAGGAACCTCTGATCAGGGTTGTCAACCTCAAAAAATGGTTCCCTAAGAAAAAGAACTTTTTTGGCAAAGTGCTTGACTGGACGAAGGCGGTTGACAACGTCTCTTTTGAAGTCTATCCGGGCGAGACACTGGGTTTAGTGGGAGAATCAGGAAGTGGGAAAACAACTCTTAGTAGAACAATCCTAAGACTCATTGACCCAGATGACGGAGACATTATCTACGATGGCGTTAACATAGCCCGTTTGGAACAAAAGAAACTAAGGGAATACAGGAAACGAATGCAAATCATATTCCAAGACCCTTATTCTTCACTTAACCCACGGCTCACCGTTGGATATGCTATCACTGAACCAATGAAAGTTCATGGGATATGCACCGATGATAAGGAATGTCGGGAGAGGGCAATGGAACTACTGAAAAGAGTCAAACTAAAACCAGAGCATTACTATCGCTATCCTCACGAGTTCTCTGGCGGACAAAGACAAAGAATCGTCATAGCCCGGGCATTGGCAGTGGAACCCGAATTCATCATTTGCGACGAGGCAGTTTCGGCTCTTGACGTCTCTGTCCAAGCAGAAATCCTAAACCTGCTCAATGAGTTAAAGCGAGATTTGGGACTTACATATATCTTCATATCCCACGATCTGTCAGTGGTCAAATTCATGTCCGACAGAATAATGGTTATGGAACATGGCAAACTAAAGGAAATTGGACCGGCAGATGAAATTTATTATAATCCAAAGGATCCATACACTCAAACCCTCATCTCTGCAATCCCAAAAGGAGAGAGGCTTCAACAAATATGTTCTTAACCAGTCCAATGCATAACCCTTCTGTAAAATTCCCTATCAGGAAAAAATGAAAGAGAAACACCTAAGGTCAAAAATTATTAAGTTTTTACAGGAGCATCCGAAGGATTCATTTAATTATAAGCAAATTGCCAAAGCCCTACGGATCACCGACGAAAACCAAAAGGCTCTCATCAGACTCATATTAGAAGACTTAGCCAATGCCCAACAGATTGAAGAGGTCAGACCCGGCAAATTCAAAGCCAAAGAACAATTTGTGGAAGGCATAATGGACATCACCCTGTCAGGAGCCGGATTCCTCATAACAGACAAGTTCAAAGAAGACATATACATCCCGCCTGAATACGTTCATAATGCCCTCGACGGAGATGAGGTAAAAGTCAAGATTATAGGCTACTCACGAGGCAGGTTCGTCGGAGAAGTCCACGAAATCCTAAAACGCAACAGAACGATTTTTGTTGGCACGGCAGACCTACGCTCTAACTACTTTCTGGTCTATCCACAACAAAAAACCATCCCGCCGTTCATTGTTCCATTTGAAAACGTGGAAACACAAGAAAAAATAAAGCCGGGAGACAAAGTTGTCGTGGAACTGATTAGATGGAAGAAGCGAGATGCTAACCCATTAGGCAAAATAGTTCGTGTGCTACGACATGATGACCCACACAAACTACGAAATGAAATAATCCTAATAGAAAACGGATTTCCAACTCAATTCCCTCAGGAAGCCCTTGAAGAAGCCAACCAATTCCCAGAACAGATTCCAGAGGAGGAATATGCCAACCGCCTTGACCTACGACACATCCCTGTCTTCACCATTGACCCAGCAGATGCCAGAGATTTTGATGATGCCCTATCTATCCAACAACTGCCTGATGGAAACTTTGAAGTGGGCATTCACATCGCCGACGTGTCCCACTATGTAAGACCGGGCAGTGCACTGGACAGGGAGGCGAGGCGTCGTGGAACTTCCGTCTATTTAGTTGATGCAGTCAACCCAATGCTTCCAGAACGACTCTCTTCCCACTTGTGCTCATTAGTACCTCATCAGGACAGACTGGCTTTCTCTGTAATTGCCACAATCAGTCCAGAAGGGAAAGTTATCAAATGGTTTCCTGCCCGAACAGTCATCAGGTCAAGAAAAAGGTTCACTTACGACGAGGCTCAGGAAACACTTGAAAAAGGAGAAGGGCAATTCTTCCAAGAACTCAACTGGCTCAACAATCTGGCTAAGATTTGGCGGGAGGAACGCTTCAAACGTGGTTCCCTTAACCTTGAATCGCCAGAACTAAAATTCCATCTGGATATAGAGGGAGTCCCTATAGGAGTGTATATGTATGAGCGGAAAGATGCCCACTTCCTAATTGAAGAATTCATGCTATTGGCAAACAGGCTCGTGGCGGAAAAAATGGCTAAGACAAAACACAAAAAACAACCCTTCCCATCAGTGTTTAGAATCCACGATTCACCACCAGAAGACAAATTAAAAGAATTCGCAACATTTGTAAAATCTTTGGGATATAAATTTAGAATAACTAAACCTGAAAACATCGCCAAACAATTCCAGAAACTGCTTGCCGAAGTGGAGGGAAAGCCAGAACAATACATCATTGAACAAATGGCTATCCGAACAATGGCTAAGGCAGAATACTCACCCAAGAACATAGGTCACTATGGGTTGAAATTTAAGTATTACACTCACTTCACTTCACCAATCAGACGCTATCCAGACATACTGGTTCACCGAATCCTTTGGGCGGCTATGAATAAGAAAAAACCACCCTACTCTCTTGACCAACTGTCCAGACTTTGCAAGCATGCCACCCTGCAAGAAATACAATCCCTTGACGCAGAACGACTGTCCTTGAAATTCATGCAAGCAGAATTTATGAAACAAAACATTGGGAAAATCTACGATGGGCTTATAGTGGCAATAATTAAAAAGGGCATCTTCGTTGAAATAACAGACTTGTTTATTGAAGGCTTCATTCCCTCAGAACACTTACCAGAACCATACGTTCCAGACCCTGATAACTTTAAAGCACGGGCAGGAGACTTTGCTTTCAAAGTGGGGGATGCCGTGAGAGTGAGGGTTGCCGAAGCCAACGATGAAGATGGAACCATCACATTGGAATTGGCAGAATGAAAAAGCCTATCATCAAGCAGGATGCCCTCGCCCTTCACACCTCATTAAAAGCCTTCTTAATAGCGGAGGCAACTTCCCTGAGGTATGTTTATAGCAAAGGGAATTATAGGGTTCGGGGACATATCGCCAATGAACAACAAACAAAACCAAGAACATAAACAACCATATCACCACAGTGCCCACACTAAGAATAAAGTTCCCAAACCGTAAGGAAATCCCTGCCGAAGCAACAAATAAAACTTGCAAGATAGCAAATATGATAACAACCTTACGCTCTGAGCCCAACAAAGAATGAAACGAATGAGAGAGATGGTCTGTGCCACCCACCCACGGAGGAGTTTTCCTACAAAGTCTGTGAATGACAACAAGAATTATATCAATAACAGGCAGACCAACAAATGAAGTGAATAAGAAAAATTTCTCTATCCAATTTAAATGTGCACATCCAGACTGACAAAGAAGCATGGGAGTTATTGATGCCACTGTCCCAAGAAGTAGAGAACCCTTGTCGCCCATATAAATTCGGGATGGGGGGAAATTATGGAACAGGAATCCTAAGAGAGCAACAGAAAGGAAAAGAAACAAAAATTTATAAATAAAACCTATTGGAACGAATATCATGAACAAAAACAATATAATGGCTACTGTTCCCGCAACACCATCCATATTATCAAAGAAATTATATGCGTTTTGTAGTGCAACAATCCATATTAGCGTAAATGTTGAATCAATTAAGGGAATTCCCGACAAAGGCAAAATCCATCCACCAGAAAGCAAGACAGTGGCGACAAAGACTTGTCCCAAGAGTTTGGGGAATGGAGCAGTTCCAAACCGATCGTCTATGAATCCAACAAGGAATGCCAAGGCAGAGGCAATAGCCACGGATAACAAATGAAACTTGTCCTGTTTGGAATCCATAACCAATAAAGACCATATAGCCCAAACAATGACTGCTATTAGAAAAAATGTTCCACCAATAGTAGGTTTAACTATTTTGTTCCACCGATGTTCAAAAGTTTGGTAGGTTGGTTTTGAAATGATTACAGGATAAATTAGTGCTATTATAAATATCAACCCTGCAAGCATCATCGGAATCATTATAAATCCTGCCATCATCCCTTTCTTTTATGCATGTGTGTATAGTAGCGATGATATATGTAGTAACCCTTCTTCCCATAGTAGTATGACCCATAACCATATCGTTTGGAACTGGCAACAACGCCGTTTGCCACCAATGCAACGAAGGGGATGCCCAGTTCCTCTTTTAGCCATTCGGCGGTTTTTATGGATTGATAATGGCTGTAGGAGATCCTGACTGTAAAGAGGACGCCGTCGCTCAATTGAATTAGAGGCATGGCATCAACAACCGTTCCCACAGGGGCAGTATCAATAATTACAATATCATACTGTGAAGTAAGGTTTCTCATTACCTCTTCTGTGTTCGGCGAACCCAACAATTCGGCAGTGTATAGGATTGGGCGTCCTGTGGGGATGAAATCAAAATTTGCTTGGGAGTCGCCTATAGTGAACTGTTGGGGTCTTATCACCTGCTCAAGCGTTGCACTTCCTTCCAACAACTCAATAAATCCGGGTTTGATGTCCTCACTGAATGTTCTGCTTAGGTCTGCTTTACGCAAGTCGGCATCTATCAACAACACCTTCTTCCTGCCTATGCTGGAGGCGAGAGCCAGATGACTGGCTATGAATGTCTTCCCTTCTTTGGGAACATTGGAAGTTATGCATAGGGCAACGTTTCTGGACTTGCCTATGAGCATTGTTGCAGTGAGATGGACAGAACGGAAACTTTCCAATAGTTCAGGAGGGATTTTTTCCGGGTTGAAGCCTTGATATGACTTAACATAAGGGATTGTTCCTATAATAGGCAATTTGGTTTGTTTGGTTATTTCGTCTAATGTGGTTATAGTGCTTTGAGATAGATAAGAAAGAACAATTATCAGAGTGGCAAGGAGAAACCAAGTTCCACCAGCCAAAATATATGTTCTCATTTTGTTTGGAGATATAGGAGATTGAGGGATAACGGGGGATTTAATAACTACGAAAGGAGACACATATCCCGCCAGTTTCATCTCAAGTTCAAAAATTGTTTGAGTGAGGAAAGAATAGAGTTTTTCCTTAGTGTTAAGTTCCCTTTCTAAGCGATAGAGTTCGGCTACTGGCGAGGCGGTCATCGTTCTTCCCTTGGCAACTGAATTTATTTTATTTTCCAATTCTTTTATTCGTTCCGATAGCATCTCTTTCATCAAATTAATTGATTCTTGGAGTTCGGAGACCAGTTCTGCCAATTGTTGTTTTTTGAGTATGTAGTCTGGATGAGATGGGCTATACATTGTTTTTAGTCTGAGCAGTTCTGTTTTCAGAGAGACAAGCCTGTCAAAATCCCTTTGCATAGAGGTCATGGCATCGGGCAGGAACGGAATCAAGGATGTTGAAATAACTGAATCTTCTTGAAGTTGCTTTTCCATTTCGCCAATTATCCTAAGTTGGAATTTCAGGTTCCATAGTTCCTCTGTCCACTCTTGAAGTTCTTTCAGGTCGTCTTGGGACAGTCCAGTGGATGTTTGAGTTAGGAGCGACTTAGCCTGCAATTCCGCTATTCTTCGCTGGAGTTGAACAATGTCTTTGTATAGCCTATTGAGTTGGGAACGGGCGAAAGAGAGTGTTTTCTGAGTCTCTTCCATCTGCTTATCTCTATCAAAATCTTTGAGTGCTTCAACCGTTGCCTGAACAAATTGATGTGCTTTGGTTCTATTGTTTGTTGTTGCAGAGATTGAGAACAATCCATTTGCGGGGTCAATGAGCGAACTCTGAACTGTTGAAAGGAAATTGGCTATCGCCGATTGTCGGGAGTTAATAGTTATCACATAGTCATATTCAAGGTCTGAATCGCTAAACGTGGTTCCTTTTTTTAGCACAATGGTATGTCCATCAATTGAAAAGGGAGTTTCCCATCTCACCACCCTAACTGGACTTCTCATATCAGGGTCAAGATAAATAACAATGCTATCCTGTGAAACGTCCAGATACAACGTTACAGATTTGCTTTGCGTTGGCTTGGATAGGATTTCCACTTTAATAACACGTTGGGGGGGGAACACCTCAGTGTTTAGGAAGACGCCTTTCCGCCACAGGGAGTATTCCCAAGGGAAATACTTGAGGAAGTATTCGCCCAACTGTTCTGAATGGATAATAAAGGAAAGTCTTTGAACATCTCTTTTCACCTGACGGGGCACGAATTCTTGTTCTGAGAGGATGGAGGGTTCCTTCGGTTCATAGAGAAGCCATGCTTCGGAGAGGAACAGTGGGGGCGTATATCGGAGATAGAGGTAAGCGAGGGCAAAGAGGACTAAGCCAGTGAGGGCAACAAGGGGCAATGCTTTGAAAAGTGCTTTTTTAAGCCTTTCCCAACTGAAGAAGGAAGCCGACATTATGAGTGTCTCAAACATCTCAACCGCCAAGGTTTTGTTGCAAAAGAAGGATAGTTAATATAAGGGACGTGAATGAGGAGACAAGGGTTAAAAGGGGCGTTATTTCCCTGAGGACTGCTGGGGCGACCCGTCGGGTTGGTTCCACATATACTATATCGTTTGCTTGGAGGACAACCTGAGCGTTGGGCAGTTGGCTCACATCTCTCAGATTCACCTGTTTAACCATTGGCTTTCCACCTACCATCCTGATTATCTTGATTTTATACGCCTTATGCATTTGTGGAATCCCGCCTGCTTTGGCGAGGGCTTCAAAGAGCGTCATGTTATTACGGGGCATTTCAACCGCCTGTGCCTTGTCTTGATAGAAGACGTAAACAAACCTGTTTGTTACTTCAAGATAGACGTATGGGTCTTTATATAATTGTGAATAGAGTTCAGTGAGCAGTTTGCGAGCCTGAGCGACAGTGTATCCCGCCAAGCGAACAGAGTCAATTATAGGCAGATAGACATATCCATTTGGCATTATTTCATACGAGAGGAGTCGTGTTGTTTGCATATTGGTCGCCACATCAACGAGTTGCTGACCTTTCCTGGGCTGAACGAGGATTTTCAATTTGTCGCCACTGGACAGGACATATTCCTGAGGCACGAGGCTATCCACAAGGAAGGGGTCAACATTTTCAATAAACATCACTTCTGGATAAAAAACCTTACATCCAGACATAACTAATGCTATCGCAAGTGTTTGCATCCTTTTTATTGCCCTGTTCTTTCCTGTCATCACAAAGCAAAATTAAACTTTTTGTTATAAGGGCAAAGAACGTTTGAGTCTAAAAGTTTGAGGAATAGGATTTTTTGTTCTGGGGGGCGTCCCACTCTTATAGAGCCATCCAAGGGGAACACCGAGATATTCCACAAGGGCATACTTATCAGAGATTTCCCGAGGAACATTTCCTTTGAGGTATTTCATTGCGTCATCGTAGGAAAGGGGAATTCGTTCTGTCAGTGGGGGGTTAGTGAGCAGAGCCGTTGCATGGGCTGGCTTGTTCGTCTCGCAGGCTACTTCCTGACCTATGTATTTAATGGGCAATTTCCTGACCATCGCTTCAATTTTGTCAAACCATTCTGGAACGATGAATTGCTTGTTTTGGGATTCAATGACCCTATGTTCAAAAGGCAGTTGGTAAGGCATTTGGCAATCAAGGGGTTTGAAATCAAATCCACGATATGCATTGACCTGTTTCTCTGGGTTGATGACATCTGTTTTTTGGAACAGAGCGAGGAAGAATCCTTCACCTTTAACTCTGTGTGGATAGAACCTGTATGTGTGTGCGGAGATTTTAATTCCGTCCCATTCATCAAGCCCTTCCACTATGTTCCATTGGGTCAGTTCAGGCAGTGGAATTGAACGGACTGCCGAGCCAAACGTATCAATCACCCATTGGGCATTCAGTTCGTTCTCTTCAGGATTGAAAGTGCAGGTTGTGTAAAGGAAATACCCACCCACTTTGGTTGAGATGAGAGCGTTGGTTATTATTTGACGCTGGATGGCTTGCAGTTTCTTTCCAGTGTTTGGTTTCCAAAACCGCACCGATTTAGGTTCTTTCCTGAACATTCCTTCGCCAGAACAGGGAACGTCAGAAAGAACGAAGTCAAACTGATTGGGCAAAGTGGCGAATGCACGGCTGTCGGCACGCATCAATGCTTGGTTGACCTTTCCCCATCGGATAATGTTTTCTTCAAGGGCTGGGTATCGTGCCGGGACTGGTTCGGCAGACACTAAAAATCCTGTGTCGTTTAACAAACTCAACAGTTGGATGGATTTACCGCCGGGGGCACCACACACATCGGCAACTAACCCGTCTGGCTTGCCAAACCGCTTAAAAACATGAGACACTATTAGTCCTGAGGGTTCCTGAACATAATAGGCACCACCGAAGAATAGAGGGTCACGCCAAAATTCAGGCTTTTCTTTCAACACAACGGCGTCTGGGAACCACGGCACCCGACCTTCAACGGAGAAGTGTTCTTCAAGGCTTCTTTGCGTCCACGACCATTTTATGGGATGGGGTCTTATCGCTGTTCTGGGAGATTCGTTTAAGGCATCAAGGAAACCTTTGAATTCTTCGCCTAATATCTTCTGCATTCTTTTCAAAAACTGGGAAGGTAAGGGAATAGGCATAACTACTTTCTTTTAGAAAGAAACTTTTCAATTATCAGTTTGGAATTGCTAACATCTCTGACCAACCATTTGAGCAAAAGGTCTGTTTTCTGCTCAGGAGTGAGTTGCCACGGCAATTTACTATTATGCAATTGATGAACCAACTGGTAGAGAGTTATGGCAACGCTAACCGAAATGTTATAACTGGTTGTGAACCCATACATCGGGATTTTAATTGTAAGGTCTGCTGATTCAAAGGCTTCATCAGTTAAACCATCTTTTTCTGTGCCGAACAATAGGGCGACAGGCTCTGTCAGTTCAAAATCGTTTAGCGAGACAGTGGCATAAGGACTTGTGGCAACAACTTTATAACCATTTTCTTTGAGTTGTTTTGCTACGAAAGAGGGGCTTTCATTAATATGTCTGTGTATGTCCACCCACTGCTCTGCACCGAGGGTTACGCCACGAGACACTTCAAACCTGTTCCTGTTTTCAATAGTGTGGATGGTCTGAATTCCCAAGCAATCGCAAGTTCTAACAGTGGCACTGGCATTCTGCGGTTGATAAATGTCTTCCAGAACGAGAGTGATAAAATAGGTTCGCCATTTGAGGACTTCAATCATCCTGTTGAACCTGTCTTCCGTAACGAATTCTTTTAAGTGGTCAATAATCAACTTCTTCTTTTCTATTGATAAGTCTTGCAAAGTTTTTAATATGTCCACTTCTGTTTTTATGTCAAAACTATTACACAACAGGCAATGCAGAAAGTAGCCAAATTGTCTTTTGTCTTGGGGTAATCTGGCAGTGTTGTAATAAAAATTTTTCAGTTGTTGTGGCAAAGTGTCGTCACAAATTGACAATGGTTCATAAAACTTGACAAATTTTAATAACTTTTATTTGTGGAATGGCTTTTGTCTATGTGTGTAGCGAACAAAACAAAAAACCTAAAATAAGATAGCCATGACGAGAGGATTACCAATGACTTCTGGAAACATTTGGGACGAATTAAACCAAGTGTTGGAAACATTCTTTGGGAACAAGGACGTGGAGGTCTATAGCGTCCCTGCTGTTAATATAAAGGAATTGCCTGACAGGTTCGTCCTTGAAATGGCAGTTCCGGGATTCAACAAAGAAGACATTAAGATTGAAGTTGACGACGGCATTTTGGTCGTCAGGGGAGAGAAGAAGGAAGAGGACAAGCAAGAGGAGAAGGGCAGATGGATGAGACGTGAGTTTCATATCGTCAAGTTCCAAAGGGCATTCACATTGCCCGACATGGTAGATGCCGATAACATCACTGCTAAGTATGAAAACGGCATCTTAATAATCAATCTGCCCAAGATCCCAGAGGCTCAGGAGAAGCCTGCCCGTTTAATTAAAGTGGAATAATTTTGCAGTAGCCCCAACCACCCGCTACAGTGCCGGGGTTGTTCCCTTCATGTGGGGGACGCCCCGGCTTTTTTATTAATATGGATAGATACATTTGCGAATCGTGTAATAAGGCGGTATAGCCGACAAATCGGTCATTGTCCACAAGGACAGAGGAAGTCCAGAGTTTCCGCACAATGTCTTTAAAACTTTCAGGAACCTTTGTTTCTTGGATAGACAAACACAACACTTTAAAGAACGACTTAGGAATTCCACGAGCCAGAAGTATTTTCAAGCCTGCTTCTTTAAGAGACCAGAGGATAGTGAGGCTTTGAAGGAATGGGGCATCGGCAACTGAATCAAGGGGATGCATAAATCGTCTTCTCACCCTTGCTATTGCGGGATATGGTCTTTGGAGGTCTATCCCAACGGGGTTATGTTGGCTTGTTGCCACCGCACATAATCCGTCATCGTGAGTAAAGGAGATTTGAACATTATTTCCGAGTATTGGGCATCCGTTGGCATAGCGAAGTTTGTATATTGAACCGGGATACATCTTATCCAATAGGGAGAGGCACGTGGCGTGTTGCAACCGCCGTCTATGGTTGGAAATTATGTTTATTTTGCCCAAGCCTTCATATTCGGCAGGTATTTCATTAAGCAGTTGTGAAATGCCCACCTTGAACAATCCACAATCAATTATTTTCTTCACTTCTGCGAATATACGTATATTAGCCAAAAAGTGATTATGCATCGCATTATTGCCCTGATGGTTATTTATTCCATTGCCTTTTTGACACATGGGCAGGTTTTGAGGAGCGAGGTCATTGAGATGGTTCGTGTGCTAAGCGATTCGTTTGATGGCAGGGGCTATCAGAATGATGGGGCTATGCGTTCGGCACAGTGGATAAAAGCAAAGATGAAAGAGATCGGATTGTATCCTGCCTTTGAGAATGGGTATTTCCAAACGTTCCACTTCCCTTTTAACGTCATTGAAGATTTCAATGTTAACAAGTCGTGGCAAGTGGGCGAGGATTTCTGGTTGCATAACAAGAGCCCAAACGGGTCTTTTGAAGGCAAAATTTATGAAGTCCCAGAGAAACTATTAAAAGAAAACCCTGAGAACAGTGTTTCTGAAATCAAAGGAATAATCAAGAAAAATCAGGGGAAATGGTTTCTTTTCCACATCCACGACGACGCAAACACAGAATGGGAGGGTCTGGCACTGGCTCTGGCTCAAATGTCAACACCAATAGCGGGAACTATTATTTGCAAAGGGAAAGAGTTGCCACCATACGGAATACCGGAAGGAGAACCTTTTAAGAAACCTGTATTAACTATAACACACGAAGCAAGCCAATCCATATCAAAAAAGGACATACTTAAAGTTACCGTAAGAAGTCAATTCAAGGAGAACCAAGAGGCTGTCAATATAGGAGGATGCTTAAAACCTATTGATTCAGTGCAGAAAATGGTTCTTCTCACCGCTCATTATGACCATCTGGGACGACTCAAAGATGCTGTGTTTCATGGGGCACACGACAATGCATCTGGAACGGCTTTTATGCTTGCTCTCATAGACACAATGAAAACTCTTAATCTGCCTATTAATGTGTGTGCTGTGGCTACGGGGGGCGAAGAGACCGGTCTCAACGGGGCTATTCACCTTTCTGAAAACTTTCCTGTGTCTCTGGATAGCATTGTTTTCTTGATAAATCTTGACTTATGGGGCACTGGCGACGAAGGAATTATGGTAGTGAACGGGAAGATTGACACTGTTGCATTTGCGATTTTGGACTCTCTGAATGAGGAATGCGATTGCCTGCCACAGATTAAAGCCCGGGGTATTTCAAGGGCGAGCGACCACTGGGCATTTCAGGAGAAAGGCGTGAGAACGTTTTTTATCTACACTCTTGGCGGGAATCCCGGCTATCACGTCCCTGATGACACCATAGACAGGCTGTCTTTCAAAGCGATCAATGGCGGGCTGAGACTTCTTACTGGTTTCATAAAGGCAATTTCGCAATAAAAAATGTTTTTACTTTTGCTTAAAGGCATTTGCTATGCTTGATAAAGAAATGTTTGCCATTCTAAGCAGGGAATTAGACAGGCAACGAAGGGGGCTTGAACTGATTGCATCTGAAAATTTTGTAAGCCTACAGGTTCTCAAAGTGATGGGTTCGTGGCTAACTAATAAATATGCTGAGGGGCTTCCCGGAAAGAGATACTATGGGGGCTGTCAACACGTGGATGAAGCAGAAGAACTGACGAGGCAACGGGCAAAAGAACTGTTTGGGGCAGAATGGGTTAATGTGCAACCACATTCGGGAGCCCAAGCCAACATGGCTGTTTTCTTTGCTGTCCTGAAACCCGGAGACACCTTCCTTGGTTTGAACTTAGCCCATGGGGGGCACCTAACCCACGGGGCACCAGTCAACTTCTCTGGTAAGTATTTCAATCCTGTGTATTATTCCCTTGACCCTGAAACTGGTCTAATCAACTATGATGAGATAGAACGGCTTGCCCGGGAACATAAACCCAAATTGATTATTGCCGGTGCATCGGCATATTCAAGGGATTGGGACTATGCCCGAATGAGGCAGATTGCCGATGAAGTGGGGGCGGTTCTGATGGCTGACATTGCCCATCCGGCTGGACTAATAGCAAAGAAACTACTCAACGACCCGTTGAAGCATTGCCATGTGGTAACCACAACAACACACAAGACTTTACGGGGACCACGGGGCGGAATGATTATGATAGGTAAGGACTTTCCCAACCCGATGGGCATCACCACCAAGAAGGGAACAGTTCGCAAGATGAGTTCTGTCCTTGACAGTGCTGTGTTTCCCGGAATTCAGGGGGGACCTTTGGAACACGTCATTGCTGCCAAAGGAGTGGCATTTTATGAAGCATTGCAACCATCCTTTGAAGAATATGCCCGGCAGGTAATTGCCAACGCCAAAGCGATGGTTAAAGCCTTTCAGGAACTTGATTATCACATTGTTTCAGGGGGCACCGACAACCACCTATTTCTTATAGACCTGCGGAACAAGGGAATCACTGGAAAAGAAGCGGAAGAAACCCTTGAGAAAGTTGACATTACGCTAAACAAGAACATGGTTCCGGGAGACGACAAGTCGCCGATGATAACTTCCGGCATCCGAATTGGAACACCTGCAATCACAACAAGGGGAATCACCACTGAACATATTCCTAAGATAGTTGAATGGATAGACCGGGCTTTGACATATAGGGATAATGAAACAGAACTAAGGCAAATCAAGAGGGAGGTAAACGAATTCATGAGGCAATTCCCGTTATATCCAGAGGTTGACACCGACCCGTTCTTCGCTGAATTGCTTTGAAAATAATGAGAAAGATGCGGCTGGTAATCATAATAGCACTGATGCTAAGTGTCGTGGCATGCACTTCAAAAAGAGAGAAATACCTTGAAGAAATCAGGCAAGTGGAACAACAAGTTTTTGATACAACCAAGATTCCCACTGCCAAAGAGATGGAAATGCTTGCCGAAATGTATCTTGAATATGCCAAAGAGTTTCCCGAAGACACCATTAGTCCATTGTTTATGCTTCGTAGTGCTGAACTGTTCAAACTTTCCGGGAAGCCTGCCAAGGGATTTGCTCTTCTGGATTCCATCTATGTTAAGTATCCCGATAGCAGATGGGCACCGGCTGCTCTACTCACTGCCGCAATCTGGTATGACCAAGAGGCGAGGGACATAGCCCGAGCCCGCCAGAAACTGCTAACCATAATAGAAAAATATCCCGATTCTGAATTTGCCGACGACGCCCAGAAAATGCTTGACCTGCTGGACAAGTCGCCAGAGGAGATTTTGGAGATGCTGGAGGGGGAAAGCAAGCCTATACAAGGTTCTGGCTCTTAGGAATATAAAGGGGTATTGAGATAGAATTTTCTAATTTCGTTATGAGGGAAAAATGTGTTTATGATGAAGCTGGGGGATATGTTAAAAACATACATAAAACATATTTTTGATTTATGGCATCGTGATGCCCGTGAAGAAAGCCTGTATCCTGCATTAAAGGAATTACTTGAGAATATGGCAGAGATTCTTGGTCATAGAGAAATTGACATAACTGTTTTGCCGAAGAAGACGGATGCTGGTAACCCAGACTTTCGTGTTTGGGATGGACACGCAAAAGTCATCGGGTATTTAGAAGCAAAGAGTCCAAATGTGCAAAGCCTTGATTATATCGCTAATTCTGAACAATTAGAAAGATATAAAAACACCTTCCCTAATCTGATTTTAACCGATTTCCTTAATTTCTATCTGTTCCGCAATGGCGTTTTAATAAAAACAGTATTGATTGCCCGAAAAGAGCTTTTTCTAAATAAGGTTCTACCACCTATTGAAAATGAAGAAACGTTTAAGGATTTACTTGAGGATTTTCTTTCTTTTTCAACACCCGCTTACACTTCTGCCCGCCAATTGGCAAAGGCGTTGGCACATAAAACTAAGTTTCTAAGGGATGAGATTCTTGAAACAGAATTAGAGAACAATTCTTACTTAAAGGGCTTAAAAGAAGTCATAGAAAAGGATTTAGTTCATGGACTTACGAATAAGCAATTCGTTGACATGTATGCTCAAACTATCACCTATGGTTTGTTCGCTGCACGAATGAGGGCTCAAAATCCAGAACAATTCACACGAATAACCGCAATTCAATATATTCCTAAGTCAATAGGCGTTCTCTACGAGCTGTTTAAGTTTATTTCTGTAATGTCCGAACTGCCTGCCAATTTACAAGTCATAATTGATGACATAGTTGATGTTCTTCGCAACACAGACATTAACGCTATTTTAAGCCAATACAAGAAATCGCGAGGGGACGACGACCCAATAATCCACTTCTATGAAACTTTTCTGGAAGAATTTGACCCGGAGTTAAGGGAGCATCGTGGAATATACTACACACCGTTGCCTGTAGTTAAATATATCGTTTCTGCTGTGGACTATCTTCTGAAAAATAAATTTCAAAAGGGGGATGGGCTTGCCAACCAATCTGTTAAAATTTTAGACCCTGCCGCAGGAACAATTACATTCTTAGCCCAAGCTATTCATAAAGCACTTAGAAATGTTAAAGAGACATATGGTTCGGGCTTTATACGTAAGACCATAAAAGACCATATTTTGAATAATTTTTATGGGTTTGAATTAATGATGGCACCTTACACTATTGGACATATTAAGGCAGGCTTCACCTTAGAAGAATACAACTACACCCTTAGTGAAAATGAAAGGTTCCCATTATACTTAACTAACACATTGGAAATGCATCCACCGGAGAAAAACCTTTTATTGCCACTACTGAGTAAAGAAGGCGAAGAAGCTTTGAAAATAAAGCGAGAAACTCCCATCTTAGTGATTATGGGAAATCCACCATATAGTGGGCACTCCGCCAATCAGAATGAATGGATAAATCAACTAATCAAAGAAGACATAAATAATTTACAGAGCTATTTCAAGTGTGATGGTAAACCTTTGGAAGAGAAAAATCCCAAGTGGCTACAGGACGACTATGTTAAATTTTTACGCTTTGCCCAGTGGAAAATTTCCAAACACGGAATGGGAATAGTGGCGATGATTACTAATCACAGTTATTTAGATAATCCTACTTTTCGGGGGATGCGACAAAGTCTTATGAAAACGTTTGACGAAATTTATATTCTTGATCTACATGGAAATTCCCTAAAAAAGGAGAAGACGCCTGATGGCAGACCAGATGAAAATGTTTTTGACATTAGGCAGGGAGTTGCCATAGGAATTTTTGTAAAACTTGGGCGTAACAAAAAAACGTCTTATGCCAAGGTATATCATGCTGACTTGTATGGAACAAGAGAGGAAAAGTATCAATGGCTTTCTAAAAGGAAGTTTAGTCCAAGGCAATTTAAACGTATTAACCCAGAGAGTCCATTCTACTTTTTTTTTATTCCACGAGATACTACATTAGGCAAGCAATACAGAAAATGGAAAAGCATTAATGAAATTTTCCCATTGCATAGCGTGGGGATAGTTACAGGAAGGGACGAAGTAACGATAAAAGAGAATCCAGAACAGATGTGGAATGCCGTACTGACATATAATAGAGCAGAACACAATGTTCTCAAGCAACTCACTGGAATCAAGAAGGACGAAAGATTAGAACAGTTCAGAAAAGATATAGCCAATCCAGATAAGAAAAAAATTGTTCCTGTCTTATACAGGCCATTTGACGTGAGATACACTTACTATACAGGCACATCCAATGGGTTTCACGAGCGTCCAAGGAAAGAAGTGATGAGGCATATGTTACAAGTAGATAATTTGGCTTTAATAACACACAAGCGAGAAGAGGTAAAAGTGCCTTGGTCACACGCTCTGATTACAGACAAGATTAGCGAACATGGTTGTTTGTCTCCCAAAACAACTTCCTATCATTTTCCTTTATACAAGTCTCTCCAAAATGACTTATTCAACAATGGCTTTACAAAGAATAATGGAACGAATGGGCATAAGCCTAATATTGATGAGAAGGTTTGGCAAAAGCTCAAAAAGACGTACGGCTCTGTGAGTCCAGAAGATATTTTATATTACATATATGCAGTGTTGTATAGTAATGTCTACAGGAGACGTTATAGCGAATTCCTAAAATATGATTTTCCAAGAGTCCCATATCCAAGGGATGTAAAGTTATTTAGGGAATTATCCAATTTAGGCAGGGAGTTAGCAGAATTACATTTATTAAAGAGTCCTAAATTGCGTCGTCCTATGGCTAAATATGAAGGATCTGGAAGCGACAAGATAGATAAAATTTCATATGATGAAGAAAACCAAAGGATATATATAAATGAGAGCCAATACTTTGAGCCTGTTCCTGCTGAAGTATGGAATTACCATATCGGCGGCTACCAAGTTCTGAAAAAATGGCTAAAGGACAGGAAAAGCGAAACAATAGACCCTTTGCACTATTTAAAAATCATCACTGCTATAAAAGAAACCATTGCGATACAAAAGCAAATAGATAAGTTATATCCAAAAACTGAAAAAAATCCACTTGTTTTTTAGAGACTGTCCCGGTGAACCACAACTTTAGTATTGGGTATAAACACTTGTTTATGTAATTATGTTTTTATTAATTTAAGTTTTCTTTCTTTCCATTCTTCAATTTCGTGCCATGAGCGAGTGTTGAGGATGTTTTCAGGCGTGCACCAGGCTCGTCTGGCTATTTTAACGGCTATTTCCATGAAGAAGAAGTTGCTGTTGTAGTGTGCGTCTGTTGCGAGGGTTAGCATGACTCCTGCTTGTCTGGCTTCAAAGGCGAGGTTGTCAGGAAGGTCCATTCTGTCTGGTTGCCCGTTTATTTCAAGAGCGGTTCCTGTTTTCAAGCAGGTTTCAATAATTTGGGGAAAGTTCAAAGGATAGGGGTCTCGTTGCCCTATTATTCTGCCTGTTGGATGTCCAATCACGTGCACATAGGGGTTTTGACAGGCTTTAATTATTCTGTCTGTGTTATCTCTGTTGAAATGGGAGTGTATAGAAGCGACGACGAAGTCCAGTTTAGCAAGTATTTCATCTGGGAGGTCAAGTGTTCCATCTGGGAGAATATCCACTTCGGCACCTGCTTTGACGAAGTCTGTTCCCAATTCGGCGTTTATTTTCTTGATTTCTTCAATTTGTTTAAGAAATCGTTCTGGGGTTAGCCCGTTTGCTACGCGCACTGCCTGCGAATGGTCAGTTAGGACAAAATACTCATAATTGAAGTTTTTCATAAGGAAATCTGCTATTTTGATTATCGGTAGGGACCCATCGCTCCATTCAGAGTGAGATTGCATATCTCCTTTAATGTCATCAAGAGAGACAAGATTGGGTATTTTATGTTGAAGAGCCAGTTCCACCTCTCCTCTGTTTTCACGCATTTCAGGAGGAATCCATTGCATTCCGATTGCGGAATATACTTCTTCTTCTGTGGAACCTGCTATTTTTTCGTTTGAATCTATTTTAAAAACTCCGTATTCATTAATTTTTAAGCCCTTTTCTCTGGCTATTTCTCTAACTCTGACGTTGTGGTCTTTGCTTCCAGTGAAGTATTGCAACGCAGCGCCCCATTGATCGGGAACTATTACTCTGAGGTCCACTTGTCTGTCTTCTTCGTCGGAAATAATGCTGGCTTTAGTGGTGCCTGCGAGAATTACTTCTTTGACGGAAGGTAGTTTTGTAAATGCTTCAATTATCTCATGATGATGTTCCCTATTTGCACTGACAAGGATGTCTATGTCGCCAATTGTTTCCTTGCCTCTTCTAAGGCTTCCGGCAACTTCAATGTTCAAAATTTTGTCTCCTGCCTTTTCTTTCAATTCAGAAACTAAACCTCGTGATATTTGTAGTGCTTTCCAGTATAGGATTCGTTCTTTTGATTGTTGTAGGAGTTCCAATCCATGTAAAATTTTTTCTATCTTTTTTGGACCGAAGCCTTTTAGTTGGGCTGCTTTTCCGCTTTTGAGAATTTCAATCAATTCTTCCTTTGTGGTTATTCCGAAAGCATCGTGGAGTGTTTTAAGTGTTTTTGGACCCAGTCCAGGAACTTCCATTAGTTCAATGAAGTCTGGGGGCACTTGCTGTTTGAGTTCTTCATATTTTTTAATTGTTCCTGTTTCAATGAATTCTTTAATTTTCTCAACTGTTCGTTTCCCTATGCCGTGAACCTTTGTCAAATCGTGATCTTTCATGTATTCTTCTATGTCCACGGGCAGGCTACTTATTATCTGTGCTGCTTTTTCATAGACCCGTGCTCTGAACATATTTCCTGTTCCGCCGAGATATTCGCTCATTGCCGCCATTTCTTTAAAAATTCTTGCCAATCTTCTGTTTCGTGGTGTTGACATATCACATCTATTTTTTCACTAATTTATCTTATCTTGATGAAAGAACCGACGGCATCTTGGTGTCGTTTAAATTAAATAGGCAAAAACCATGGACTTATGGCAAAAGTTAAAGAACAAGAAGCAATTGTTCCACACGAGGCGATACTTTACAAGAAGTTAAAAAAGAACTATGTTCAATGCACTGCTTGCCATCACTGGTGTGCTATTAAGCCCGGGGAGAACGGCAAATGCGGAGTGAGAGTGAACATTAACGGAAAGTTATATCTTGCTGTTTATGGCTATCCGGCGGCGATAAACGTTGACCCAGTGGAGAAAAAGCCTCTTTTCCATTTTCTTCCTGGTGAATTAATCTTGAGCCTTGGAACTGTTGGATGCAACTTCTTCTGTGCTTTTTGTCAGAACTGGGACATTAGCCAATGGCGACAGATTAAGGTTAGGGAAGACGGGAAGGTGACGGGCGTGAGAGGTGTTTATGTTCCGCCTGAGGGCATTGTAGCACTGGCGAAAAGATATAATTCACGATTGATTGCATACACTTACAATGAACCCACTGTGTGGGTGGAATATGCTTACGACATAGCAAGATTGGCTGTTCAGGAAGGGATGCGAAATGTGTTTGTATCCAGTGGGTTTGAAACTCATCATGTGTGGGACTTAATAGGGGATTATTTACATGCCATCAATGTGGACCTGAAATCTTTCTCAGACAAGTTTTACAAAGAGATATGTGGCACGAGGTTAAAGCCAGTTCTTGAAAACATTGAGTTTCTGGGCACTAAGATGAGAGATAAAATTTGGATGGAGATAACAACGCTTATAATTGATGGATACAACGACTCAGAGGAGGAACTTCGTGAGATTGCCCGGTTTATTGCTTCGGTTAACAAAGACATTCCGTGGCACATCACGGCTGCCCATCCGGCGTATAAGATGACAGATATTAAACGGACTCCTCCCGATTCGCTGCTAAGGGCGTATGAGATAGGGAAGGAGGAAGGCTTGAACTATGTGTATGTTGGCAATGTTTCAGACCCAAAGCATTCTTCAACTTATTGTCCTAATTGTGGGGAATTGCTTATCTGGCGGGATTGGTATCGTGTTCTTGAATTATGGAAGGAGCGGGGCAAGTGTCATAAGTGTGGAACTCAAATCCCGGGAGTATGGCAATAAGGAAACCTGCTGTGGCTGGATATTTTTATCCTGCTGACCCGCAGGAGTTGCTTGCTATGCTTGACACATTGGTTCCCAAATTAAGCGGTGATGTTAAACCGCCTGTTGCCCTTGTTGTTCCGCATGCTGGGTACATCTACTCTGGACCGTTTGCTGGACAGGGCTATGCGTTGTTAAAGCCCTATGGCAAGCGAGGTGTTCCGCCTACCGTGTGGGTCCTTGCCCCCTCACACTTCTATCCTTTTCCGGGGGTTAGCGTGGGGCCATACACGCATTGGGAGACGCCACTGGGAATGGTTCCTGTGTCTCCGAAGGCTCAGAAACTGCTTCAGTCTGCCCCGGGCTTGATAACTGATGACCCTCTTCCGCACGTGCGTGAACATTCTCTTGAAGTCCAGTTGCCCTTTTTACAATATGTTTTGGGAGATTTCTACTTAGTGCCTTTGAGTTTCGGAGATGTTGGTATTCCCTCAATTGCCGAGGTGATAATGCAACATCTGGACCCGGAAGACATTATTATTGTGTCCACAGACCTGAGCCACTATTATCCAGACCACATTGCCCGACAACTGGATAGCAAAACCCTTGAAATAGCATTATCAGGGGACTGGCAAGGCTTGCTTGGTAGGGAAGCCTGCGGTAGGTATCCATGGGCAACGGGAGTGTACATAGCCAATAAGAAAGGGTGGACTCCCAAATTGATTGCTTACGGAACCAGTGCCGACACTGCTGGGGACAAGGATTCTGTGGTGGGGTATGCGACGGTGGGGTATTGGTGAGTATATAAGTAAAGTATAAAGTATATATTCTAAAATTTAGCCCATTCTTCCAGTTACGTAGCTTTCAGTGAGCGGATGCGAAGGTGCGGTGAGAAGTTTTTTGGTGTCGCTGTATTCAACGAGGTATCCGAGGAAGAAGAAGGCGGCGAAGTGGCTAACACGTCCTGCTTGGTGGATGTTATGAGTGACGAGGACGACGGTCATTTCTTTGCCCAGATCAGAGATGAGTTTTTCAATTTTGGTTGTAGCGATGGGGTCCAGGGCACTGGTTGGCTCGTCCATTAGGATAACTTCTGGTTTAGTGGCTAGGGCTCGGGCTATACACAGTCTTTGTTGCTGTCCTCCTGAAAGGGAATATGCGTTGTCTTTGAGGCGGTCTTTGACTTCGTCCCATAGGGCTGCTTGTTGCAATGCCCACTCAACTGTTTCGTCCAAAATGCTTTTTTTCTTTATTCC
>JAADEI010000134.1 GCA_013153515.1 Chlorobiota bacterium
TGACTTCAACGACACATTATACTCTTTTTTACCCCACATAAGTATATCTTCTGTTTTTTTCACTAAAAGAACATTCTTTATTTTCTTTTTCAATTCATTCTCTAAATCCCTTGTTTTCTTAAACTCTGGATATATATCTCTCATGATAGTTCCCTCATATAAATCAAGAAAGTGGTTGTCTTTAGAAACCTTCCACCAACTCCATAAAATAGAATAAATCAAAAGCATTAGCTGTGTTTTGCCTGCCCTGTTAGGTGCAATGATAACGGTGATGTTATTAACGGTTTTAATTTTTGCCTGTTTTATAGCTAAGAAATTCTTAATGTCAAGTTCTATGTCAATCATCTTCACGTATTTTCAAAAATCATTATAACAAGCAATGCCACCGATCGCATCGTTCTTGCCAAGAAATAAACATTTTGAAAACATCTTTTTAATGCCTCCTTCACGTATCATTATAGTTAATTCTTCATTTGTTTAAGCAACAACTAAGACTTTTAACTAAGTTCCTGTTCACACCCACTGATGAGACCCATCATCAAAAAGTTCCTTTTTCCAGATTGGGACGTGTTTTTTCATTAGGTCTATGAATTCTTTTGTGGCAAGGATTGCTTGTTGTCTGTGAGGAGCTGTGGAGACTACTAACAGTGACCATTTCCCTGCTGGGACTAAGCCTTCGCTATGGATAACGACCATTCTGTTCAGTTTGTATTTGTTGGTTATAAAGTTTAATAGATTGTTTAATTCTTTAACTGCCATGGATTGATGCACTTCATATTCAATGGCTGTAACGTGTTTTCCGTCTGTTTCATCTGCTCTTACCTGTCCGATAAAGACATTTATGGCTCCATCTGGTTTGTTTCCGGACACATCGCTTATTATTTCCATTAGAGTGTTTTGAGAGATTGGACCCTTAACAATTTGAATGTTTTCCATGGCTGGTTATTTTAGCCTCCCGACACAGGCGGTATGACGTCAACAACTTCCCCGCCGTTTAACAGGACATCTTCGTTTGTAATTGTTTCGTTTATAGCAAGGGAAAAATTTCTACTATTCAAGACTTTTTGCAAGGTTTCTCTAAGTTCCTTTAAGGACTTGGCTTTTAGCCTCAATTCCCTTTGTCCCAATTGATCGGCAAATCTACCCCAGAGTCTAACTACTACGTCAGGCATTTGGTTCTGTTTTAAGCAGTTCTATCAATCGTTGTGCATCCGCTTCACTATTCACATTAAACAATTCTTTTTGTGGCAGGGCAACGGTTCTACATTGAAAATGCTCTATCAGTTCATGCAACTTATTTTTATTATCTTTTAATACTAATTTTTCCCATTTATTCACAATTAATGGACTATATATTCCCACTACGGGAACTGTTCTGTGTCCGTCTGTTGCTACGACAATATCATAATTTCCTGATTGCCAGAATTTGATTAATTTTCCAAGGCTTTCGGAAGAAATTAAAGGCACATCACAGGGACAGACTAATACTGCCTGAGACGAATTGTAGTGTTTGAGAAGGGAGAGTATGCCGCCTGCTGGACCGAGTCCCGGCACAACGTCTTTAATCATTGGAAGTCCGTAGTGCGAATAGGCTTCTGATGCTCCGGCTAAGACGATTTCTTGAACCCATTTCTTCATTGCCTGTCGAACACGCTCTATCATTGGAATGCCTGCAATAACAAGATTACCTTTTGGGAAACCGTTCATTCTCCGAGATTTCCCTCCGCAAAGAATTCCACCATAAATTTTGCCAGAGTTGTTCATAAAATAAAAGTTTTCACTATGTCTCCTGGTTTAATGTTTGTTTCTGCTGGAACATGTGCTATTGCGTCACTATGGCTTAGAGGCATTAACATGTCGGACCGTTGCTTGGGAAAGATTTCCACTTTCCCTGAGTTGGTTAGGCGAGCAGCCATTAGCCAATCCCGTTCTGAATGGTTGTTTATTGATGAAATTGATTCAACAAATGCTGTTTTGGGAAATTCATTCACATAGCCACTGTTGTATAGCAAGAACGGGAGGACATAGAGGTTAAAGCCCATCCAGACGGCAGCCGGGTTCCCCGGCAGTCCCCACCACACAACTCTTTTTTGTTTATGAACGGCTAAGAACAATGGTTTGCCGGGTTTTTGTCTCACTTTATGGAACACCACTTCAAACCCTAAGGATTTTGCCACTGTGGGAACATGGTCGTATTTGCCCACGGAGACCCCACCAGTGCTTATAATCACGCCACTCTGCTCCATATTGGCTTTGATGGATTCCTCCATGAGTTCCGTGTCGTCTTTCACATATAAAATTTTATTCTTAATTCGCCATTTTTTTAGATATGCATTAAGCAAAATGCCATTGGAATCGTATATCCTACCTGAACCGATTTCCTGTTTACCTGTAGCTATTTCATTGCCTGTGATGAGAACTAAGGCTAAAGGGAATTCTTTCACCTTAACTTTTTTAATTCCCACGGAAGATAGTAGTGCGATTGCCGCCTCATTGAGTAGTGTCCCCCCTTCCAAGACTACATCTCCTTTCCTGAACTGTTCTCCCCTGCGACGAATGTGCTGACCCTTCATGACCTGCGTGAGGTCTATAACAACAGAGTCATTGTCTCTCAAAGCCACCACGTCCTCTATTGGCACGACGGCATAAGTGCCCTTAGGAACCACACCACCGGTATATATTCTCACTGCTTCCCCTCCCTGCAATGTTAGACTGGCATCTTCCCCCGCCTGAACCTCCCCCACTATCTTAAATGTTTGTTCAGTAGGTTTTTGGGGAAGTCCTATTGCGAAGCCATCCATAGCGGAACGGTCAAATAGAGGCATATCAATAGGAGCGATTATGTCGGAATCAATGACACGATTTAACCCATTGAGCAAATCAACCTCTGATGTTTGGACTGGCACTATCCCCGCTAAACTTTTAATTTTCTTTCTGGCTTCTTGAAATGAAATCATATCAGAATCAATTTTAAACCTGCAATTAACAGGACAACGCCGAGGGCTGTCCGAACCCAACTCTCAGGTAGTCTAAATGAACCGCTATAAGCACCTATGAATCCACCGAGTATAACGGCGATAACCAACCAAGGCATCTCTGGAACAAATCCAGAACCTTTAAGTAGCAAGACAGACAATCCCCCAGTGGAATTAACAAAAATGAACGGTGCTGAGAGGGCGGCGGTCTGGCGAGCATCCGTCCATCCCGCAAGAAGTAATAAGGGACTTAGAATTATTCCACCCCCTATCCCTATCAGTCCGGAAAGCAATCCTATGGAAGCCCCGATAATAACAAACTTCCAGAATGTAGGCTTGCCAAGATTAATCATCCCGTGCACATTCCTATGTCTCATCCACATTCTGAGCAATATGTTTGCTGTGGCAATAATCAAGATGAGCCCTAAAATTTTCTTATAAATAGCACTTTCCACCTGCCACGACGAACCGAGCATAGCCATGGGAAGGGATCCAAAAACTAAGTAGGCAAGCCATTTAAGCTTTAAATGCCCTCCTTTATAAAACAATATCATTCCCATACCAGAAACGATTATGTTTAATGCTAATGCGGTGGGACGCATCAATTCGGGAGGCACCCCCCACAAGCCCATCAATGCCAAATAGCCAGAAGCCCCACCATGCCCTACGGAAGCATACAAAATTGCAATTAAAAAGAACAATAACGTAAGCACGGAACAAAATTTAAGGAAGTCGGCTCAAATATAACTTTCATGCAAGGAATGGTTCTTGACTATAATCATTCAATTAATCCACCAGGAGATGCTGAGGCGAGCCGGTGGCATGTCTGGTTTAGTAGTGAACGCCAGAATTTGCGTTGACAAACCGATTTCTATCCGTTCTTTGTGTCTGAAAGAAAATGTCAAGCCCCCGCCCAAACCAATATAATACCTGAACATAAAAGCCCAGTTGGTGCTGTTAACTAATTGGTAGCCAAGGGATATCCCCCCTGTGGGGACAGGCAAAAAATAAAACTCCGACTTGACTGTTCTTGTCCCCGTAGCAGGGTCATAAAAATTATAAAATTTTTCCATGCCCTCAATACCGATACCTCCCCACAACCCAAACTCTATCCTCCCAAACCTCTCTCCATTTTCGTGGATTTTGGGTGCTATGGCAAACAGTCCTTGAATTTGTCCCCCGGGAACCTTCCCCCATCTCTCCCAATCATCAAGATAGAAATACTTTCCATGCCAAGCAGATAGCCAGAACCCTCCTCTAATTAATTTTCCAGTAGCATGGACACCGCTCTGAAGACCCACCATAAATCCGGTTTCTCCTTTGTATTGTGCACCGATTATGCCACCATAAATTTCATTCCTAAAAGATGCCTTGGGAGAATAGTCATTGTGAGCAGAGGGTGGAATGAACCAAGTGATGGGTAGATAAATTCTTTCGGCACATGACCAGATTAAACTCACTGCAAGAAGAAGCCCTATTGAGCGGAGCGATATAGTGGAACGCATCATTTTTGATACAAAATTAATAATTTTCTTATAATTGTTAATCATAAGTTTGTTCGTATATTAGCAGGCAAATTTCTCCCCATGCTTGAATTCCTTTTGGTCGTGATAATCATTCTGCTGGTAGCAGTGCTGTATTTAGTCTGGCGAGGCACCCGTGTTGAATCAACAGAATTGGAATCTGCACTACTGAAAGCGTGGGAATCCACTGGAATAGCACAAAAACTTGGCGAACTAAACACTCATACTAAGGAAATAAAAGAACTACACAAGTCCATTGAAACGATGCTTCGGATTCCCAGTGCCCGCGGTGCCTTCGGAGAAATAACTCTTGAAAAGATTTTATCCGACCAGTTGCCTCCCGATATGTTTGGGATCAGGCAACGTCTTCCCAATGGGAAAATTCCAGACGCTTTCATTAAGTCAACTGCTGGAGTAATTTGCATAGATTCAAAGTTTCCGTTGGATAACTACCGAAAGATGATGGAAACAAATGATGCCGAGGAAAAAGAAATATATAAAAATGCATTCTTCAAGAACATGCGAGAACACTTGGAAAAGATAGCAAATGATTATGTTCGTCCTGCTGAGGGCACTGCTGATTTCGCCTTTGCTTACATCCCTTCCGAAGCGGTATATTGGTTTTTGGTCACGGAAGGCTATGATTTGTTAAAGGAATTTGCTATCAGAGGCGTTCAGGTAGTCTCCCCTTTAACGCTGTCGCACAAGATAGAGTTGATTAAAGCTGGTGTGCACGCCCAAAAACTATCGGAGGAGGCTGAGCAGGTCTATAAATCCCTGTTGAGGCTTAAAGAACTGTTTGAGGAGGTGGATGATGCATGGCGAGTGTTCTATCACAGGCATTTGAGGAATCTCAATTCTAAAGCCGAAGAAATCAATCATTTATATGACCGTGTGAGGAATGAGTTTGACAGGATTTATCGCCTAAAAGACTAAACGACTTATCGTTGCAAGATTTTTCTGTAATCTCCTTGATTGCCCGGGTCCAGTTTAACGAGCAGTTTATATGCTTCTTGGCGTTCCGACATGGGAGCATAAGAAAAGATGTTAATTAATTCTTGACGCTTAGCGTCCAGAAATCCACGTAATAATATGTTATTTGGTTCCAAATCTTTAATTGTAACCAATTTCTGAAGTGCTAAGAAAATTTTTTGTCTGCCCTCATTGACATTTTTATACATAATGTCCATGCCCTTCCTGTGATAAATATATAGCGCCTTCCTGAATTCAATCATCTCCGACTTTAGCATTAAATCAATAAGCCAATACCTATTGTCTCTTGAGCGGACTGTCGGCGACCATGCCTTGCTACCCGCCAACTGAGTGGATGCTATAAGTGCAATCTCCCGTGCTTTGTCTAAGAATTGTGTTCCCCCTAGTGGTCCATAAGTGTCCATAACGAACCCAATTATGAAATAAGCATAGAAGGCGAGCATGTGTGTTAACTCACTAGTGTATGAACCGTCAACGTAAACCAGTTGTTCATCTTGAGTGAAGGTAAAAGAAACGTAACGATCCCTAAAGATAAACAGAGGGGATCTGTAGTCGCTTCCATAGATCAATCTTGTGAACTGGACGGTCATCTCCCCCGAAAACTCATTTCCGGATGCCCTATCCAATCTCAAAGCGAAAGCACATTCAATTCGTTCGTGTGGCTCAAAAGAAATCTCTGTCCATTGTCTCTCATTTAAGTATTTTGTCATTTGTTCTTTGAGGTTGTCAATAATTTTCTTATCAACGTTCGACAACCGGGTAGCATCAATACTTATAGTGCAATTTAATTCCTGGGCATACGTTAAATTAATGAAAAATAACAGGAAAAAACTACCTAAGGGACTCAATATAGTCCGCCAAAATCCTTGCCAGCTCTTCCTTGCTAACATTTTCATAGGTTTTAAATTCTTCCTTTGTTAACATCACAATATTATTATGTGATGCTCCAAATGGATTAAATCCACTGCTAATTCGGTTGTACACACCTAAATCAACGTTTTTGCGAATCAGTTTTTTATATGCTTCTTCTGGTGAAAGGTCTGTTTCAAGGGCGAATCCCACAACAATCTGTCCTTTTCTCTTGTTCTTACCCACCCATTTAAGTATATCGGGCGTCTTCTTTAATTCCAAAAGCAAAATATCGTCTTTCTTCTTGATTTTGCTTCGTTTCTTTTCAACAGGAGTGTAGTCGCTCACCGCTGCGGAACCAATGAAAACATCGGCATTATGCCACTGATTCCGAACCGCATCAAACATTTCTTGTGCACTCACTGCATCAATTCGCTGGATCAGTCTGTGTTTCACAATAGGCACGCCCGGTCCAGCAACCAAAATAACTTTATTTCCCCTAAATGCCAATTCACGGGCGATTAAAACCCCTGTCTTACCAGAAGATGGATTAGATATAAATCTGACTGGATCAATGAATTCTCTTGTTGGACCGGCGGTTACAATTGCCGTAAATGGATTTGTTGTTTTGGGAGTGAGGACGTCAATAATAAATTCAACTATCTCTTCTGGCTCGGGCATTCTGCCTGAGCCCACTTTCCCGCTTGCCAAGCGTCCGACCCCTGGTTCCATAATACGATAGCCATATTCCCGAAGTTTATTTATGTTTTCTTGGGTTGCTGGATGTTTCCAGAAGCCGTCTTCCATAGCAGGGACAACAACTACTTTATGTGGCGGGAAAGCCAGTGCCGTAGCTAACAAAAAATTATCAGGTCGTGCTATGGCAAGTGAAGATATTGTTTTTGCTGTTGCAGGAGCTATTACCATCAAGTCGTGAGAAGACGAAAGGTCAACGTGGTCACTGCCGACAAGATAATCATCAAGGAAATTGGTAAAAACTTTTTTTCTATTCAGGGCTTCAAAAGAAAGGGGTTGAATAAATTTTGTTGCTGTGGGTGTTAGGATAACATTTAACTCAAAGCCTTTGTCCTGCAGAAGCCTCAATAAAAGAAGGCTCTTATATGCTGCAATACTGCCAGTGACCCCTAAAAGAATGCGGGCTATCATTCACTTTCTTCTGCTCCTTCCCCTTCACTAAGGAATCTCCAATAAGTTTTACCTTGCATAAATTCTTCTGTAGCCAACAGAGTGGGCTTGGGCAATTTTTCATATTCAATAGCGATTTTTTCAATTGCTTCTTGCATTTCTTCCGCAACAAATTCCACCCCTCCTGTCACCTTTTCAACTTCTTCCTTATATAGAGCCAACAGGTCGGCTTGGATTTGGTTTGCTCTGTGTGAAATCACCCTAACACTCTTAAATAGATTGCCTGTCTTCTTCCAAAGCTCAATTATATCTCTGGTTTGAATGTATGGGTCCGTTTTTAGTTCCTTGAAGTAATAATCTTTTCTCATGATTGCTTATTTAAGCGTTGCTTTGCGTCTTCATAAATTTTCCGTGCTTCTTTTGCATGTTGGCTATTTTTGAGTAACAGTTCAAATTTATGATAAAGTTCCACAACTTCTTGCAAACGTTCCCTCTGTTTCTCTTCAACACTATTTATAGCATAAAGATATGCTGACTTAACAATCAGGAAAGCGACATAATCCTTTTCTGGTAGGTCATGCCAATCTTCTAAGGTGTGCATAAGGGCAATCTTAGCCGATAAATATTCCCCAATCTTATAATATAGTTCTGCATTATAAACGTCTTTTTTCTGCAGACGTCTTCTTAAACTTTTAATATGTTTTAGTGCCTCCTCTGCATGTTCGTGATCGGGATATAGATTTAAGTATAATTGAAATGCTTCAATTGCCCGCCTTGTATAGGTTTGATCAAGGTTATAAGGCAGTGACATAGAGTAAAGGGCATAGGCTTTCCAGTAGTAGGCATCTGGAACCAATTCACTTTCTGGGAATCTGCTAATGAACACATGCAGGTGGTAGCCTGCCGAAGCGGGTTCCCCGATACCGAAGAAGGTCAAGGCATAGTAGTAATAAGCCTTTTCTGCGATAGGATGAGTTCTGTATTCTTCCAGAAGATATTTCAAAGCCTCCTGTGCCTGCCAGTATTTCTCTTGCCTGTATAGGTTAATGGCGTATTGCAGAATGCTATCTGGCGGCAACTGTTTATATGATTCTTTTTCTTTCTGGGTTGTTTTTTTTAATGTTGCACATGACCCTGCCAGAAAAAGCATGATTATAGAGAGAACTCCGAACCATCTGGATATTGTAGCCATATTTTGTCTATTTCTAACCACACTTTAAGACCTTCCATTGCAAGGAACGTGTTAGGGAACACTTTTCGTGCTTCCATAACCAACTCTTCGGGTTTGGTGTATCTAGACGAGATGTGTCCTATAAGTAGTAATTTAACCTGTGCTTGCTTGGCTAATTGAGCTGCCTGGATTGCGGTGCTATGCCCAGTTAAATTGGCTTCTTCACTATGTTCCTCACTGAACGTGGCTTCGTGATATAGCACCGTTACTTCCTTTAAATAATCCGCCAATTCAGGGACATATAGGGTATCAGTAATGAAGGCATAGGACCGTGGTGTTCTGTTAGGCAAAGTGATTTGGGCATTTGGAATGGTTTCTCCTTCGCGAGAGGTGGCGTCATAGCCCATTTTAACTGAATTCAGTTGGTTATACGGAATGTTAAATTTTTTCAAAGCCTCTGGGTTTATTTTTCTTGGCGGTAAATTTTCTTTGATTATATATCCCACTGCTGCACTTGTGTGCTTCAATGGAATGCTGAATATATCCATTTCTTTGTCTGAGTAGAGCAAATTCTTTTTATCAAGAGGTGCTACATGGGTGTGAACCGGAAAAGATAACGGGATTGTTAACCAATCTTTAAATGTTGAGAACCATTCAATAGCTTGCGAAGTTGAATATAGGTGAACAGGTCGTTCAACACCATTTAGAGAAAAGGTAAAAAACAATCCGGGCAATCCTAGAATATGGTCTCCATGCACATGCGTTATTAAAATTTTATGAACTGGTGATAAGGAATCATATAGCAATAATTTGTATTGAGTTCCTTCTCCGGAATCCAAAAGGAGCCGTTGACCTTTGAATAACACTATTTGTGCGGAATGAAACCTATTCAATGCAGGTGTTGCAGACCCACTGCCAAGAATAGTTATGCAAAAATCTTTATTTTTTAAGTCCGCCACTTTCCCTACGAATCTTGAGAGTCAGAAGAGTTGCTATCTCCATCTTGCAGTTCGCCCCTAATTTGAGAAAGAATAAGGTAATCCACTGCTTGCTCTTCATCATCCATAATCTCAAAGACCTTATCCAACTCGGACACCTCTATCACCTTCTTTGCCCATCCCCCCAAGCCGAACAGAACTAGGACCCCGTCATTATCTCGCGTGAGGCGACGCCCTAATAATAAGGCACTTAATGCAGAGGAATCAATATATTCAACCTTTGACAGGTCAACGGCAATAAACTTTTTGCCTTCCCTGACCATGTTTGTAAATAGTGCTTTTAGGGCAGGTGCCTGAACAGAGGTGATTTTAGAGAAAGGGATCCTTACAACCGGAAATCCCTTGACATCTTCCACAACATATGGTTGATTAATTGGATCCGGTGCTTTGTGATTCTCTCCCATAAAACTCTTTTATTGCAAATTTAAGACATTGCTTTTAACGTCAGACCCCCCCCTTAACATCATCAGTTTAAGATGTTGCCTTCTTCCCCTTAGCCACTGTGCCTTCGTATTCTTCCCTACTACCGGCAACAATACGTTGAAACTCTCTCATGCCTGTTCCGGCAGGGATAAGATGCCCAACTATCACGTTCTCCTTAAGACCTCTAAGTTCATCGCGTCGTGCCTCTATAGCTGCTTGGCTGAGGACGCGAGTAGTGTCTTGGAATGAAGCGGCGGAGATCCAACTTTTGGTTCCCAACGCTGCTTTTGTAATGCCCAGAACAACTGGTCTACTTGTTGCTAAGACAACGTCCCTATACTGAATCAAACGCTTATCTTCTCGTTTAAGTCTTGAATTCTCATCTCTGATTTCCCTCAGTGTTACTATCTGTCCCGGTCTGAACTTAGTTGAATCGCCGGGATCTTCAATCACTTTCTTGCCATAGAGCTCTTCATTGGCATCCAGGAAATCTATCTTGTCAACGATCTCTCCTTGCAGGAATCCAGTATCTCCCGGATCTTCAATTTGAACCTTTCTGAGCATTTGTCTAACTATGACCTCAATGTGTTTCTCGTTAATGTCAACGCCTTGCGACCTATAGACCTCCTGAATCTCGTTTACAAGATATTTTTGCAACGCGACGATTCCTTTGATATTGAGGATATCCGAAGGTGCTATATCTCCATCACAAAGTGGCGAACCTGCCTCCACGAAATCACCATCATCAACAAGTAAGTATCTGGTTAATGGTACCCAATACACACGCTCTTCCCCCTCCGGACTTTTGACTATAATTTTTCGTTGTCCCCTTCTGATTTCTCCGAATTTGACATATCCATCAATCTCTGTGAGGATAGCAGGTGTTGCTGGCTGGCGTGCCTCAAACAATTCAGTGACCCTTGGTAAGCCACCTGTGATGTCGCTGATTCGCCGTCTGTGTCTTGGTATCTTAGCCAATTGATGCCCTGCCTTTACCTCTTCACCATCTTTGACTAATATGTGAGCACCGACAGGCAGATAATAAGTTTTAATTACATTATCGCTTTTGTCTACTATATGCAACATGGGTAATCGGGACTTGTCTCTGGACTCAATAATAACTTTTTCTCTATGTCCAGTGGCTTCATCTACTTCTTCACGATATGTCAATCCCTCAATGATATTTTCAAACCTAACTTTTCCATCCACTTCGGAAATAATAACGGCATTGTCTGGGTCCCAGATAAAGAGCTGATCTCCCTTCTTGACTTTCTGACCCTCTTCAACCATCAGTGTTGCACCATAAGGAACATGATTTTTAGAAAGCACATATCCATCTTCATCTATAATCAGAATTTGCCCCATTCTATTAATGACCACCTTGCTTTCCGTTCCGGTCATTGGGTCCTTATACACAACGAATTTGAGGTTTTCAAACTTGATGGTCCCGTTAAATCGGGCTTTCACAGATCTTTCTGCTGCCTTACCGGCTGCAGCACCACCCGTGTGGAATGTTCTGAGTGTCAACTGTGTTCCGGGCTCACCGATTGATTGAGCTGCCATAATACCTATTGCAGCACCCCTCTGAACCATCTTGTTATAAGCCAGGTCCCTACCATAGCACTTGGCACAGACTCCATGTCTTGTTTCACAAGTGAGGATTGACCTAACCCATATTTCCTCAAGTGGAGATTCATCTATCTTCTTCGCAATTTCCTCATCAATTTCCTGCCCTGCTTTGCATAGCAATTCTCCGGTCTTGGGATGATATATGTCTTCCAATGCTACCCTACCAAGAATCCTATCATACATTGAGACGATCACCTGTTCGTTGTCTTTCAAGGCACCAAGCCTGATTCCTCTAATCGTTCCACAATCTTCTTCTGTAACAACCATATCATGAGAGACATCCACGAGTCGTCTTGTTAGATAACCTGCATCTGCCGTCTTAAGAGCGGTGTCAATAAGTCCTTTTCGGGCTCCGTGAGTTGAAATAAAGTATTCCAGAACGCTAAGTCCTTCTTTAAGACTTGATAAGATTGGGTTTTCAATAATTTCACTACCTATTCCACGACGAGCCTTACTCATCAATCCACGCAGTCCGACCAACTGTCTGATTTGTTCTTTTGAACCCCGGGCTCCTGAGTCAAGCATCATAAAGAGGGGGTTAAACCCATCTTGGTCTTTTTGTATCTTGTCATAAATGAGTGATGTTATTTTTTCAATAACTTTATACCAGACGTCAACGATATTATTATATCGTTCAACATTGGTTAAAAGACCCATATTATAACTTTCCCATATTTGCTCCACTTCTTCAAGGGCTTCCTGAATTATCCTTTGTTTTTCTTCCGGTTCAATCAAATCACTGAGTTTGAAAGACAGACCACCGCGGGTAGCCATCTTAAAGCCCATCTCCTTAATATCGTCAAGGAATTTAGCTGTGATTGGATAATTGGTGTGCTTAATAATGTTTGATATAATTTTCCTAAGGGTGCCTTTCTTGAGTGTTTGATTGATAAATGGTATCTTTTCTGGAACTATAGTATTAAAAATGACGCGTCCCACTGTTGTTTCTAAAAACTCATAGTCTTTATCGGTTGGGAAAGGTAATTTATGCTTGGGCAAGCGAACTTTAATCTTAGCATGCAAATCAACGGCACCTTGTTCATAAGCCATCATAACCTCTTCTGGAGAATTAAATTTCTTACCCTCTCCCTTAGCATTCGGCTTTGGTTTAGTCAAGTAATATAATCCAAGGACCATGTCTTGAGAAGGCACTGTGATGGGCTTGCCACTCTGAGGATTCAAGATGTTATGAGTGGAAAGCATTAAGAGTTGTGCTTCTGCGATGGCGGCATTACTCAAAGGAACGTGAACAGCCATTTGGTCGCCGTCAAAGTCGGCGTTATATGGTGTGCATACGAGCGGATGTAGTTGAATAGCCTTTCCTTCAATTAGTTTAGGTTGGAACGCCTGTATGGAGAGTCTGTGCAGCGTCGGTGCCCTGTTTAACAGGACTGGATGCCCCTTGATAACATTTTCCAATACTTCCCAAACAACTGGATCCTTCTGTCTAATAAGAGCCTTGGCGGCTTTAACTGTAGAGGCAACCTTTCTTTGCAAGAGCCCTCTAATAATGAACGGTTGAAAGAGTTCTAACGCCATTTCCTTAGGTAGTCCTGTCTCGTGCATTTTCAATTCAGGTCCCACGACGATTACAGAACGTCCTGAATAGTCAACACGTTTACCAAGCAAGTTCTGTCTGAAACGACCTTGTTTGCCCTTCAAATTGTCTGTTAGTGACTTAAGAGGTCTGCCGCTTTCTCCTCTTTGAACGTTTTGTTTCCTTGAGTTATCAAGAAGAGCATCAACAGCCTCTTGAAGCATCCTTTTCTCGTTCCGGATAATAATTTCTGGTGCCTTTACCTCTTTGAGTTTCTTAAGCCTATTGTTCCTAATAATAACTCTGCGATATAGTTCATTTAGGTCACTACTTGCGAATTTACCGCCTTCCAGAGGCAAAATAGGTCTTAGGTCAGGCGGAATAACCGGAAGAACTTTAATAACCATCCATTCAGGTCTGTTCTCTATTCGCTCATTGGCTTTCCTAAACGCTTCTACAATCTTTAATCTCTTAAGGTGTTCATTTTTACGCGTTGCAGAGGACTCATGTGCGGCTTTATACCTCAATTCATCAGCAAGTGCTTCCAAATCAATACGTCTGAGTAGCTCGGCTATCGCCTCACCACCCATCTTGATTATGACTTTATTTGGGTCAGTGTCTGATAATCTATCATTATTCTCTGGAATCCATTCCTTAAATGCCCTATATTCTTCTTCTGTCAACAATTGCCCCTTAACAATACCCTTTTCTTCTAACACGCCTGGTTGCACAACAACATGTCGTTCATAATAGACAATTTGCTCAACTTCTTTGGTATTATATCCCAATAAGAGACCCACTTTATTGGGGGTGGTTCTGAAGAACCATACGTGCACCACGGGAGCCTCAAGGGTGATGTGTCCCATTCGCTCCCGTCTAACCCTCTTCTCTGTCACCTCCACGCCACACCTATCACAAACAATGCCTTTATATCTAATTTTCTTATATTTACCACAGGAACACTCATAATCTTTCACCGGGCCAAATATCCTTTCACAGAAAAGCCCGTCTCTTTCCGGCTTCAAAGTTTTATAGTTAATGGTTTCTGGAAGCTTCACTTCGCCATAGGATTGTTCTAATATAAGGTCAGGAGAGGCAAGCCTGATTGTTATAGCAGAAAATTCAGTAGGAATGTCAAACTTTTTCCTTGTGATTCCTAAATCGTGCATTCTTGGTCTCATCTCTCACCTCTTTTTTGTAGTTTTTAATTAACAGTTTTTAAAAGTTTCCCAAATTTTAATCAAACTGTAAGTCAAGGCACAAGCCTTTCAGTTCATTTACCAGGACCCTGAACGATTCTGGGATTCCTGGCTTAGGTAAATTCTCACCTTTAGAGATTGCCTCATAGGCTTTTGTGCGTCCCTCCACGTCGTCACTCTTTATAGTTAGCATTTCTTGAAGGCAATAGGCTGCCCCATACGCTTCAAGTGCCCACACCTCCATCTCACCGAGTCGTTGTCCACCAAACTGTGATCTGCCACCCAATGGTTGTTGAGTAATAAGTGAATATGGTCCTATGGCACGAGCGTGAATCTTATCTTCAACCATATGAATTAGTTTCATCATATAGATCATACCGACAGTGACTTTTTGTGTGAATCGTTCGCCTGTTTCACCATCATATAGGTAGGTTTCTCCCATTTCTGGCAATCCAGCTTTCTTGAGGTATTCTTGAATATCCTGTAGGGAGGCACCATCAAAAGAAGAGGTATAGAATCTCACACCCAGTTTATGTGCTGCCCATCCTAAAATGGTTTCATAAATCTGACCTATGTTCATTCGGGAGGGCACGCCCAATGGGTTGAGCACTATATCCACTGGTGTTCCATCCTCAAGGAATGGCATGTCTTCTTCAGGGACAATCTTCGCAACTACACCTTTGTTCCCGTGCCTACCAGCCATTTTATCCCCCACTCTTATCTTTCGCTTCTTAGCCACATATACTTTAGCTAATTGTAGGATGCCGGTTGGGAGTTCATCCCCCACTTTCACGGCATTAATTTTACGTTTACGTTCCCCAATAAGTTCTTGATGCTTCAACTTATAGTTACTCATGATCTTTTGTATCAGAGTATTGATCCTTTCATCCTCTGTCCATTCATAAGTGTCAAGCTTTGTAAAATCATCTATTTTCTGTAAGAGTTTTTCTGTTATCTTCTTGCCTTTAGGGATTAGCTGCTCTCCCGTTATGCTCCTAATATCCTTAGCGGCTTTCTTACCGCCAACCACTTTGACGAGCTTTTGTATCAATTTCTTCCTAAGCTCCTCCAATTTCTTATCATATTCCCTTCTTATCTTGTCAATAATCTTTTTATCTCGTTCCCTATCATATTCTGATTTCTGCTTTCTTTGATATAAGGTTGTTGCGATGACGACGCCGTGCCCGAAGCCACTCTCCGCCTTCAATGATACGTCCTTATACTCACCTGCTTTATCCCCGAATATAGCTCTAAGGAGTTTTTCTTCTGGACTGGGTTCAGATTCACCCCGTGGCATTATCTTACCTATTAATATATCTCCCTCAGAGATCCTTGTCCCAACTTTGACTATACCGTTCTCATCAAGATTCTTAATGGCTTCTTCGCTAACATTGGGGATATCATTAGTCAGTTGTTCCGGACCAGCCTTAGTCATTCTGGCGTCTGTATCATATTCTTCTATATGCACTGACGTGTAGACATCATCTTTAATAAGGCGTTCAGAAATTATAATAGCATCTTCAAAATTATATCCTTTCCATGGCATAAAAGCGACCAAGAGGTTCTTACCAAGGGCAAGCTCTCCTTTTGCCGTAGCGAAGCCTTCCACAAGGATTTGCCCTTTTTTAACCCTATCTCCTTTCCTAACAATGGGCTTTAAGTTAATAGTAGTATTTTGATTGGTCCTTTGGAATTTAGGGATCTTATATTTCTTTTTATCGTCGTCAAAAGACACCAGTTTTTCTTCTTCCTCTCGCTCATATTTTATAATAATTGTGTCGGCATCAACATATTCAACCACCCCATCATCTTCTGCTTTCAATAGTATTCTTGAGTCATGAGCTGCTTTGGCTTCCATTCCTGTTCCGACGAGGGGAGGCTCTGGCTTAAGCAATGGGACAGCCTGTCTCTGCATGTTTGATCCCATTAATGCCCTATTAGCGTCATCATGCTCAATGAATGGAATTAAGCTAGCGGCAAGTCCTAGGATTTGGTTAGTTGAAACCTCAACATAATCAACTTCTTCCGGTGAAACCCAAATAAAATCACCGTCTTTCCGAGCCCTTACGCGTTCCTGAACAATCTTTCCTTTCTTATCCAATTTGACCGATGCCTGAGCTATCACCTTCCCTTGCTCATCTTCGGCAGTCAGATATATTGGCTCTGTGTTCATTTGAACCACCCCATTCTTAACAGGCAGACAAGGTGTAATGAGAAATCCCATTTTATTAAGGCGGGCATGAACTGCGAGAGTATTAACAAGCCCAATGTTGGGACCCTCAGGAGTTTCAATAGGGCAAATCCTACCATAATGGCTTGGGTGAACGTCCCGAACCTCAAAACCAGCATTCTCACGAGTTAAGCCCCCTGGACCAAGGGCAGTTATCCTTCTTTTATGAGTTGTTTCAGACAGTGGGTTTGTTTGGTCTCCAAACTGCGAAAGCTGACCGGTGGCAAAAAACTGATTTAATACAGAGGTAAGTGCCCGAGTATTAACTATATCTGCAGGAGTAAATACTTCGGAATCACGAACATTCATTTTCTCCCGAATAGTACGTGCCATTCTGGATAGTCCCCTCGAAAACTCTTCATATAGCTGTTCGGCAACAGTTCTTATTCTTCTGTGAGCAAGGCTATCAACGTCATCCTCCTCGACTCGTTTGTTATAAAGATCTAACAGCCTTCTAATTATAGCAACAAAGTCTTCTTTTGTCAATACATGCACATCAAGAGGAATATTCAAGCCTAACTTTTTATTTATTTTATAGCGTCCCACCTCACCAAGCGAATATCTTTTCTCCGAATACATTATCCGCTCAAATTGTTCTCTTGCAGCTGTTTCGTCCGGTGGCTCAGTGCCTTTAGTGAGTCTGTAGAGATATTCAAGAGCTTCAATCTCGCTATTAGTGGGGTCCTTATCAAGCGTGTTAAGTATTATGGTATAATCGTAATTATCCTTTTTCTTAAAAACTAAAATTTCGTCAATACCTGCTTCCAATAATAGGTCTATAATCTCATCTGTTATTTCGGTTCCTCTCTCAAGAATTCTTTCTCTCCGTTCAATACTGGTGACTTCACCTGTGTCTTCATCAACAAATTCTTCAATAATAATTTTATCAATGTTTGCGGCAAGTTTTTTGCCTTTAACCTTTTTAAGAGCTGACTTTTTCACTGGAACGCTTTCCACAATATCAAACAAGCTCAATATGTCCTTATCCGTACCATAACCCATTGCCCGAAGAATGATAGTAGCAGGGACTTTCTTCTTACGGTCTATATAGTAATACAAAACTCCTTGATGGTCAGTAGCCATTTCCATCCATGGTCCCTTAAAGGGGATAATCCTCACAGTATATATGGTTGTTCCATTAGGGTGAATGCTTGTACTAAATAAAACGCCTGGTGCCCTATGGATCTGTGACACCACAACCCTTTCAACACCATTAATTATAAAAGTTCCCCTAGAGGTCATATAAGGAACATGTCCAAGATACACTTCCTGCTCAACCGTCTCAAACTCAATATGTTCAGGATCGGTACAGGAAAGCTTTAGTCTTGCTTTTAATGCGACGGAGTAAGTGAGTCCTCTCTGCCTGCACTCCTCTTCGGTATATTCAGGTGGTTCAATAAAGTAATCAATAAACTCCAAGATAAAAATGTCACGTGTGTCAGTGATAGGAAAATTTTCTTTAAAAACTTTATATAAGCCCTGTTCTTTACGCATAGATGGTGGGACATCCACCTGCATAAACTGTTTGAAAGATTCCAATTGCACTTCCAATAGGTCATGATGGGGCACATAGTGTTTCTCATTAAGAGAAGAACTCACGAAACGAATGACCTTTCCGTTAGATGAATCAACAACCTTTGCCGGCATACGAAACTTTATTTAACAATCCAAAGATTTCCTGTGTAGAAAGTTCTCACGTTAAATTTTACCCAAAAGCAAAAAAGGGGCAAGGGACAACTCCCCTTACCCCCAGCAAAACCACTATTAAATGTTTGACAACCCACTGTAATGAGCATAACAGGGAACCTCCTTTAAAAGTTCCCCAAACTTTGCATTAGTAGTTTTTAAGGCAATCTTACTTAACTTCAACTTCAGCTCCTGCTTCTTCCAGTTTCTTTTTGATTTCCTCGGCTTCTTCCTTAGAGATACCTTCTTTAACTGGCTTTGGTGCTCCATCAACCAATGCTTTAGCATCTTTCAAACCGAGTCCTGTGATCTCACGAACCACTTTGATAACTGCCAACTTCTGTTGACCGGGTGATTTGAGGATCACATCAAATTCTGTTTTTTCTTCTTGTTGAGCCTCTGCACCTGGTGCTGCGGCTCCAGCTACTGCTACTGCTGCCGTTGCTGGCTCAATTCCATATTCTTCTTTAAGTATGTTAAGTAATTCATTAACCTCTTTAACAGTCAAGTTGACCAGCTGATCCGCAAGTGCTTTCACATCTGCCATTGTTCTCCTTTATTTTGAATGCAAAGTTAAACTAAGTTAACCAATTGAATGTGATTATTGTTCCTTTTCCTTCTTTTCCGCGAGAGTTTTAAGTGCTCCGGCGAGCTGTTGAGCCTGCCCACCCAATGCGGCAAGCACATTTCTTATTGGACTCATGAGGAGAGAGACCACATCACCAACGAGCTCTTCTTTGGTTTTGAGTTGAGCCAGGGCGTCTAGGCTCTCATCACCAATGTAAACCCCCCCCTCAATGTATGCCACCCTGAGAGAAGGAACTTCTTTATTCCACTTTTTTCTAATTTCCTTAATTATTCTGGCGGGAATTGCAGGTTGAGTAGTTAATATAACTGAGTTAGGACCATGTAGGAACTCTATAACTTCATTATAATCATCTTTGTTTTCCTGCGATTCTAAAGCTATTCTGATGAGGGTGTTTTTTGCAACCCTATATTCATTTCCTGATTCTGTTAATTTTCTCCTGAATTCGTACATTTCCTGAGCAGTTAACCCGGTAAAATCGACAAGGTAAAAATACTGATATTCTTTGAATTTCTGCTTTAGTTCCTCTAAAATCTTCGCTTTCTGTTTCTTCGTTAACATTTCTCTCTAATTTTTTATTGTACGACCTTAGGGTTAATGGGTATTCCAGGTCCCATTGTGGGTGCCATATATATGCTTCTGAAGTATTGTCCTTTTGCTGCTGATGGTTTGGCAGCCAAAAGTGCTTTTAACACTGCTTCGGCATTGTCTTTAATTTGCTCTGGGGCGAAAGAAACTTTTCCTATTGGGACATGAACAATTCCATACTTATCCATTTTATAGGAAATACGTCCCTTTTTAACTTCTTTAATAGCTTGAGCTATATCTTTTACCACTGTTCCGGCTTTTGGGGTTGGCATTAGTCCCCGTGGACCTAATATTCTAGCAATCTGAGCCACTTTTTTCATTGCCGGCGGGGTTGCCAAAACAACATCAAAATCCAACCACCCCTCTTTAATTTTTTGAATATACTCATCAAGTCCCACGTAATCAGCCCCTGCTTCCTTGGCTTTTTCCTCGTCTTCTGGGGTCACCAACGCTAGGACCCTGACTTTTTTTCCTGTTCCGTGAGGAAGAGTAATTGTTCCCCTTACCATTTGCTCGGGCTTAGAGGGGTCAACGCCTAACCTAACATGAAGTTCAACAGTGGCATCGAAGTTGGCATAGCTAACTTCCTTAACCAACTTAGAAGCCTCTTCAAGGGAATACTTTTTTGTTCTATCAACCTTAGGATAGACCTGTTGTTGCTTTTTGGTTAATTTTCTTCTATACAACGTGTGTGGTTGAGTGGCTGATTGGCTCATCTCTCACAATTTTTAATGTTTTAAGCTTTTTCCTGTTGTTCCCAAGGTGGTGTTCCTTGAATTAAGATACCCATTGAGCGTGCTGTACCAGCAACCATTCTCATTGCGGCATAGATATCATTAGCGTTCATATCTTGCATTTTGTCCTCTGCTATCTTCCTTACAGCGTCCCAATCCAAGGTGGCAACTTTAACCCTGTTGGGTTCCGCAGAGCCTTTTTTTATTTTAGCGGCTTCTTTCAACATCTCAGAAACAGGTGGACTCTTGATTATAAAATCAAAAGATCTATCATTATAAACTCTCACTATTACAGGCAACAATTTTCCTTGCTTGTCTTGAGTTACTGCATTAAATTTTTTACAAAATTCCATTATATTAACTCCCTTAGCACCAAGGGCTGGTCCCACTGGTGGGGCAGGTGTTGCCTGTCCTCCTCTAACGAGCAATTGGATTGTTGCTACTACTTCCTTCTTCGGCATTACTAACTTATTTTCTCAACTTGGGTAAAATCTACCTCAACAGGGGTATTGCGCCCAAAGATAGGCACAATCACCCTTAACTTTTTCTTATCTTCAATTATTTCGTCAACGGTGCCAATGAAATCTTGGAATGGTCCATCAACGATTTTAACGCTTTCTCCCTTATAAAAAGTTAGTTCAAGTTTTTCAGGGCTTTCTTCTAATTCGTGAGCCTTGCCTAACAATTTACTTATCTCTTCCTTATCCAAAGGTTGGGGATTTCCTGCGGCATTAGTTAAAAAGCTAATAACACCTGGGATCTTGTTAATATCATATATCATTTCAGGAGTCAGTTCATCAACTTCAATAAACATATATCCGGGCATAATATTTCTTTCTTTCCTTATTTTTTTCCCTTGTCTTTGGGTATAGATTTTCTCTTTTGGTACAAACACTTGAACTAAGTGTTTACCCCAGGGCGCATACTTCATTTCCCTTTCCAAGGCTTTCCTAATTTTCTCTTCTTGCCCTGATATTACCCTAAGAACATACCAAGTTGTCCCCTCCATTCTCCTATCTTATTTAAGAGAGTAAACTATATCCATCAGGTTTGAAGATGCAATATCCATTACTGCAATTATGATGGTTAAGATAAGAGTAGCAGTTGCTACAACAATGGTAGTATCAAACAATTCTTCCCAAGTTGGCCACGTAACAAATCTCCTTAATTCAACCCAGGACTCCTTAAAATAGTTTATTAATCCCTTCATCTGGCTTTCACTGTGTTTGCGCGGGAGGGAGGACTCGAACCCCCAGCCTGCGGTTTTGGAGACCGCCGCTCTGCCAGTTGAGCTACTCCCGCGAAAGGGGGGGGAAATCCCCCCTGTTATTAGGTAACACGTAATTATTCAATCACTTCTGTGATTTGTCCAGCGCCAACCGTTCTTCCGCCCTCACGGATAGCGAACTTCAAGCCCTTTTCAAGGGCGACAGGTTGGACAAGCTCAACTTCCAGTTCAACGTGGTCTCCAGGCATTACCATTTCCACGCCTTCAGGCAATTTGATTTCGCCTGTAACGTCTGTTGTTCTGAAGTAGAACTGTGGACGGTATCCTGTTTGGAATGGTGTGTGTCGCCCACCTTCTTCCTTCTTCAAGACATAAACCTGAGCCTTAAACTTCCTGTATGGTTTTATGGAGCCGGGCTTGGCAACAACCATTCCCCTCCAGACATCGTCTTTTCCGACACCCCTCAGGAGCAAACCTACGTTGTCCCCTGCCCTTGCTTCATCAAGGATCTTGCGGAACATTTCAATGCTGGTAACAACGGTCTTAAGGTCCTTTCCAAAGCCGAGTATTTCCACTTCTTCACCTGGCTTCAAAATTCCTCTTTCCACACGACCTGTAACAACTGTTCCTCGTCCTGTTATGGAGAATACGTCTTCCACAGGCATGAGGAAAGGCTTATCAATGTCTCGTTGAGGCTCTGGAATGTATGTGTCCATTGCATCTAAGAGTTCGCCCACTGCCTTGAGAGCTTCTGGGTCGTCTTCTAAGGCTTTGAGAGCAGAGCCCTTGATAACGGGAGCATTGTCCCCATCAAATCCATAGAAGTTAAGCAGGTCGCGAACTTCCATTTCAACCAAGTCAACCAATTCGGGGTCATCAACCAAGTCTGTCTTATTGATGAACACGACTATTGCGGGGACACCTACCTGACGAGCAAGTAAGACGTGTTCTCTGGTTTGAGGCATTGGACCATCTGTTGCTGATACCACAAGGATAGCGCCGTCCATTTGAGCGGCACCGGTAATCATGTTTTTAATGTAGTCAGCGTGACCGGGGCAGTCAATATGAGCGTAGTGCCTTTTGTCTGTTTCGTATTCAATGTGAGCGACGTTAATTGTGATACCACGTTCCTTTTCTTCAGGAGCGTTATCAATGTCTTCGTAAGCTCTTTCTTGTGCCTTACCTTTTTGAGCCAGATAGTGGGTTATAGCTGCGGTAAGGGTTGTCTTACCGTGGTCAACGTGTCCTATTGTTCCCACGTTAACGTGTGGCTTTGTCCTTTCAAATTTTTGCTTTTCTGCCATTTTCCTCTTATTTTACATTTGCAAAGTTATGCACAAACAAAAACATAATGCACAGGGAAAATCCCTGCACTTGAATTTGTAATGAAATAGATTGTAAAAAAGTTCCCATAAGAAGCACCATCATAAACTCATATGGCTCCCACCTCTTCTAAAAAGGAAACGGTTTTCTTTTTGAGGTCTTCTAAGAAATTGTCTGAATAATGGTGTGGAATAAATTTATTTCCTATCAACTTTTCATAGATTTCAATGTAATGTTTTGACAGGTCTTCAATTAGATTTTGGGGCAATTGAGGTGGGGGTCCTTCTCCTGAAAAATTATGTTTCAAGAGCCATTGTCTGAATTTTTCTTTTGATAATTGCTCCGGAGTCTCTTTTTGTTGTTTCTTTAATTCATAATCTTGCCTGTCAAAATATCGGGAGGAGTCTGGTGTGTGCACCTCATCAATAAGGAACAGGACGCTATTATAATATCCAAATTCATATTTTGTGTCTGCAAGAATTAAATTTCTGGACTGAGCCCATTGGCTCCCTTGCTCAAATAGTTTAAGAGCCACTGCTTCTATTCGCCTGAACTCTTCCTCAGATAGAATTCCCTTTTTTATAATTTCCTCAGGAGATATATCAACATCGTGTCCATCGTGAGATTTAGTTGTGGGCGTCAAGATTGGTTCAGGCAATGGATCGTATGGTTTTAATCCATCTGGCAACACATGCTCACCGAAAATTCTTTCCCCTTTTATATATTTTCGCAATGCACTCCCGGCAAGGTAGGCTCTCACAACGAACTCAACTGGAATGGGGTCGCACTTCACCCCCACTGAAACATTAGGGTGGGGAACCCCTGTCAACCACACAGGAACTATTTCTTTTGCCAAGTCAAGGAAGAACGCCGATATTTGATTAAGAACTTGTCCTTTATATGGAATGGGTTCTGGAAAGATTGTATCAAAAGCTGATATTCTATCGGTGACCACCATCACAAGCCATCTGTCGTCCACCTCATAAACATCCCTGACTTTGCCACGATAAAAATTAGTTTGATTGGGAAGGTTAAAGTTTGTTTCAAACAACCCTTTCATTTCGCTTGTTCTTATTATTTTTCAAAATTATGTTTTTAAAAACATCCCAGTATTGAGCGAGGATTCGTAGTATTGCGAGTTGTTTAAATGCTTTCCGTGCTTCTTGGGCTGGGGACCCAAAATAAGTTTTTTTGCCGGGAAGAGACTTATCAACGCCTGATTGGGCATAAATCTCCGCATCATCTCCTATGGTAAGACTTTTAGAGATGCCCACTTGCCCCCATAATATAACCCGATTGCCTAAGATGGTTTTGCCTGCTATGCCCACCTGAGCAGAAATTAAACAATTTTCTCCTATGACGACACCATGTGCTATATGTGTAAGATTGTCAATTTTCGTACCTCTCTTAATTATGGTAACACTGGACACTGCTCTGTCAATAGTGCAGTTGGCACCAATATCCACATTATCTTCTATTATGATTTTCCCACAGCTTTCCATCTGTTCATAGGTTCCGTCTTCCCATCGCTTATAGTAGAATGCATCATATCCTACTACTGAGCCCGGACCTATTTTTACATTATTACCTATCTCAACATTATCCAAGATCACCACATTGGGATAGATAATGGTGTTTGCCCCTATTTTGACATCTTTTCCAACAAAGACTCCCGGGGATATGTGTGCTGTGGGGTGGATTTCTGCACTTTCGTGAATGAAAGTTCCTTGAGGTAATTCCTTCTTGAAAAAGTGTTTTATTAGCTTATTATACGCTTTAAATGGTTTATCTACTACCAAGATCACTTTGCCATTATTAATATCTAAGGGTTGAGGTGCAATAAGTGCTGAAGCAGGCGAGGACAATGCCTTTTGGAAATACTTGGGGTGGTCAACGAAAGTTATGTCTCCTTCTCCAACCCGATGTATTTCGTTAATTCCATAGATTGGTGTCTTGGCGTCTCCAATTATGTTTCTTGCATTTATTATCTGTGCTATTTCTTCTGCTGTTATTGGTTTCTCAAATTTCATCAGTATGCATTGTTTTGCCCACAGGTGTGTTCATTTAAACGCATAAACCTGTCATAAAAGTTTGAGTATTCTTATCTTTGCTAACATAAAATTAAGACATTTGGCTTTAAAAAGAACACCATTATATCAATGGCATGTGGATCATGGAGCTCATATGGTTGAATTTGCCGGGTTTGAAATGCCTTTATACTATAATTCCATAAAAGAAGAGCATTTAAATGTGCGTGAGGGGGCTGGACTTTTTGACATTTCGCACATGGGGGAACTACTTATCTATGGTCCAGAGGCATTTGACTTCCTGCAATATGCTACCACTAATGATGTAGGGCGACTTAAGAGGGGGCAGGCACAATACACTTTACTTCTAAATGAAGCTGGTGGGATAATTGATGATGCAATTTTATACAAGCTTGATGATGATCGGTTTATGCTAGTGGTTAATGCCGCCAACACAGAGAAAGACTTTAACTGGCTAAACCATTTAGCCAAGGGGTTCAATGTTGATATAGAAGATGTTAGTGATCAAATGGCACTAATTGCTATTCAGGGCCCCCGAGCCCAAGCAATTCTGAGTAAGTTATCCGAAACAGATCTTTTTCAGATTCCTTATTATCATTTTGTTGTAGGTGCCATTTCAGGATTTCCTAACGTTATTATTTCTAACACTGGCTACACCGGGTCTGGGGGCTTTGAGCTATATATGGCTCCTGGTTATGCTAAGTACATCTGGGAAGAATTGCTTCATGAGGGCAAAGATGAAGGGCTTGTTCCAGTTGGCTTGGGGGCTCGGGACACGCTGCGTCTTGAAATGGGTTACCGACTTTATGGGAACGACATGGATGAGTCAACCTCTCCGTTGGAGGCAGGGCTCAACTGGGTGGTGCACTATGATAAAGATTTTGTGGGGCGAGAAGCCTTATTAAAACAGAAGGAAGAGGGATTTACGAGGCGTTTGCGTGGGTTTGTCGTTGAAGACCGGCTCATTCCCAGAAAAGGATACGAAATTGTTGACAGGGAGGGCACTCCAGTGGGAACAGTTACTTCTGGTGGATTCGGTTATTCTATAAATAAAGTGATTGGGATGGGATATATTGACCGAGCAGCGTTAAAAAATAAATCAGACCTGTTTTTGAAAGCGCGGAACAGGACGGCTCAAATCAAATTATCTAAATTGCCTTTTTATAAAGATTCACCGTTTGTAAAAAACAAATAAGGTGATAGGGAGGAAGAATCTTTTTGTGGCATTAACACCGGAATATCTTTTTAAAATACCCATTAAAACCAGTTTGATAATTCTAATTGATATTTTCAGGGCAACAACTACTATAACGGCAGCCCTCAACGCCGGGGTCCCCAAACTTTTACCTGTATCCTCTCTGGAAGAGGCTCGTAACTCAAGGACTCCCGATGTGTTGTTGGGTGGTGAACACAAAGCAGCTAAACCTTACGATTTTGACCTTGGAAATTCTCCCTTGGAATACACTCCTGACAAGATAGGCAATAAAACGGTCGTTTTTTATACTACTAATGGCACAAGGGTTTTAGCATTAGTGAAAGAAGCTCCTCAAATCATTTTTGGGAGTTTTTGGAACATTAGTGCAATAGAAGATTATGTAAAGAAATGGAATGGGGACGTGGCTCTTGTTTGTGCGGGTTGGCGTAGCCATGTAGCCTTAGAGGATGCTGTTTTTGCGGGAGCCATGGTAAAACGCTTGGAACAAAATTTCTCCCCTTATGCAGATGACCCAGTGATAGCAAAGATGTTATGGGAACAAGGGAAAGATAACCTGCATGAATTTTTAAGGCGGGGCACCCATTGGAAAAGGCTGAGAAGACAAGGTGTTGAACAGGATTTTGAAGTATGTTTACGTCAGGATGTTACAGATGTGATTCCCATTTACAAGGACCCATACATAGTGCCATTAAAGATAAAGACCCCTTCACATGCTTTTGCGACAGCTAATAATCACCACGATAGTTCTTAGTGCTTTCATAACTTGTGGCGAAAAGAAATCTACTCAGCCTTCCATATCCACCACCTCTCATCCCAAAACAATATACAGTTTTAAATTTTCAGAAGACAGTGCTTACAGTCATGTTGTCAAACAAGTGCTTTTTGGACCGCGCATTCCCGGAACGGAGAGTCATTCCCAATGTGCCGACTGGATTGTGTCCAAATTGTCTCGGTGGGCAGACACTGCTTTTGTTCAAGAGGGCACTGTAAGGCGATTTGATGGCAAGGAACTTCCAATAAAGAACATAATAGCGACTTTTGGAAATGGTTCTAACAGATGGCTGTTAGTTGCTCATTGGGACACTAGGCCATGGGCGGATCAAGACACCATAAGAATTGACCAGCCGATTGCCGGGGCTGATGATGGAGCCAGTGGCGTCGCCATAATCTTAGAATTAGCTAGACAATGGTCTCAAAATCCACCCCCTGTTCCGATAGACATCCTCCTTGTTGACGCAGAAGACCAAGGTCCCCCCTCTTGGGAAGAGGTTGAATCCAAACCTGAGCATTGGGCTTTGGGGACCCAATACTGGATTAAAAACCCTCATAGACCGCTAAAATCCTTTAAAGGGGGCATTTTGCTTGACATGGTAGGGGCACATAACCCATCTTTCTTAATGGAAGGCGTTTCTATGCAATATGCCGGGTGGGTTCTAAGGGATGTTTGGCAGGTCGCTAATAAACTGGGCTATTCCCATCTTTTTATTTTCTTAGAAGGTCCCCCTGTTACTGACGACCACTACTTCCTCAACTTAGCCGGGATTCCAACCATTGATATTATCAATCTGAATCCTTCCACACCACATGGATTCGCCCCACACTGGCATACACACAGAGACTCAATACCCATTATAAGCAAGCATACTCTCAAAGCGGTGGGCACCACCGTGGGAGCTTGGCTTAATCAAGCATCTAACGTTGTGCCTTAACTGGTTGCTCATCAAGTAATTTATCCTTCCAGAGGTAAACAAAGGTCCAAAGAGCCATTAACAGAAAACCTAGCCTGAAGATACCGTCTGAGATAGCGAAAATAAAACTCACTATAACGACAAACAATATCCAAAGTAATGCTGGGAAGATTAGCCAACGGGCACCAATGCCTGTGAGCAACGAGAGTCCAATTATGGTATCTGAAATGCCTGTATAGAAGACGAAATCACGGGCATATTCTTCCGGAACCACTTGAACCGCCAAATCAATATGCCCCTTATTAAAGCCCAAGAGTCCCAGAGAAGCCGTTCCATGTGCTAGGAAAGCGAAAGCTAAGCCAATTCGGACTAAATTGGGCTTTAATTCTCGTTTTGTTCGCCACAAATAAAGAGCGATGGCAGTGAAGATCCAAGGGAGCCGTCGCATCACCTCTGCAAAGCCAAAGAAAGACTGTTTATTAAAGTAATACATAGTGTATGCTAGCAATCCAACAACAGTCAAATACCCAATTAAAACAGGGATGAGCCAACGAATGCCCCAACCTGCAACAAGTAAAATAGTTACTATAATTTCTGCTATGCCTAGTCCAGTAAGAAATGAGTCAACTGGAATTTGCCAGCCGATAAAGGATCCAAGAATTTTATTTGCCGTGTTAACAAGATTGGTATGAAGTCCAATTAACGGAGAAAACCCAAAGTTAACAAGGGCATGTCCGAAGAAAGTGAGTGCCAGAACAAATCTTAATGTTTCCGGATTACTTATTTTTTTCGCTATCTCTTTCATAGAACAAGAATTTTTATGCAAATATAAAAAATTTTTAGTTGCCAACATGCGATAAAAGTCACTAATGCAAGATTTTTCCTTTATAGCCTAAAATAATACTTTATTCGCTATTAATCACCTTAATCTTTGTTAAGTTTGTAACGGGAAGGGAATGCTGTAAGGATGACAAAACCAGTCCGACTTGTTTTGAGGTTGGTGATTTTTATAGCTCTCGGTGGGGGAAAATCCTTTGCACAGGTGCCCCCAGAGGATAGTATCCAAATTGAAAAACTCATTAGTAAAGCTAAAAATGTTCTGAGGTATTACACTATTCAGGACCAAGCGATTAACTATCTTCTACAAGCGGACTCCATCGCCAGAGGACAACACACACTCGTTAAGTATTGGCTAATAAAAGCCATTGTAAAAGACCCTTATTATGGGGATGCTATGGCACTGCCCTATGTAAAACAAATTAAGCAAGAAATTACCGAACTTCCAGAAGATATATATTATTTAATCGGAAGGGTTTATCATGAATCTTCTTTGTTTGATTCAGCATTGCACTATTACAATACATACTTGTCAATAATAAAGAAAGTTATGGCACTAAAAATCAAGAATGTGCCTTCTTTATTTCAATATAAAAAAGTTTTAAGGGACATAGACAAGGTTCGTTATGCTATGCGAATGATGGATGACACGGCAGAGATAAAGATTACTAATCCTTCAGGATTAAACACGATTTACCATGAGTATTCCCCAGTGTTTGACAATAGAAACCAGGTCATTTACTTTGCTTCACGAAGACCGGGTAACATGGGCGGTCCTAGGACAATAACTGGGATTCCTGATTCCCTCGGGGGATTCTGGTATGAAGACATCTATTATGCTCGCTTTAACCAAAACTTCTTTACTAAAGCTAAGAACATAGGTGAGCCGATAAACACGGAGCGGAATGAGGCGCCCAACGGGATTAGCCCCACAGGAGACACTTTATACATTTATAGGGATGATGGAATAAAAGCGGGGGACACATATTTTTCTTTTAGGATCCCAGAGGGGTGGAGTGAACCAATTAAACTCAAACAACCGCTTAATTCCCCGTACTGGGAAGGACAAATGACCTTTACACCAAGTGGCGACACAGTATTCTTCTCAAGTGACAGAGAAGGTTCCATTGGTGGGAAGGACATCTGGATGAGCATCAGGGACGAGAAAGGGAACTGGGGCAAACCAATTAACCTTGGATTTCCCATCAACTCCCCCTACGATGAGATTTCCCCTGCTATTTCCCATTCGGGAAAGATTCTTTATTTTAGCTCAAATAAACCCGGCAACAACTTTGGTGATTATGACATTTATTTCTCCGAAAGAACAGAGACGGGATGGACAAAGCCCATACCCCTACCCTTTCCAGTTAACACCCCTGCTGGTGAAACATTCTATATTCCCATTGATAGCACCAGGGCTGTCTTTGCGTCCAACAGGCAAGGGGGCATAGGAGGATATGATATATTCTTCTTAGAATACTTGCCTGAATTCTTTAAGCGAAAGAAATATGCAGAAAGACTATCTTTCGTGGGAAAATTTAAAACGGAAGGGATAATCATCTCACTTGACACCCAAATAGCAAAAATATTCTTCACAAGTTCGGTTCATGACACTATATTTGCGGATCTTAAGCGGGTCTCCCCTTCTGTGTCATACTATAAGAAGCTACTTCCTTCAGATAAGGCATACAAAATGTTTGTCCAACAGGGGAATATAGCAGAATATCTCATTACTTTAAATCAAGAGGGCACCTTAGACTCAACAGTATTAATAAACATTGTGACAGGCGATTTAAAACCTGGCTCATATTTCTACTTCAATAACATATATTTTAGTTTCAACTCCGACTCTATCCTTCCGGTCTCAGAACGAGAACTAACCGCAGTCTATACGTTTTTAAAGGACTATCCCTACGTAAGGCTATACATTGTTGGACATAGTGATGCAGTGGGTGGATACAAGTATAATGCTAACCTTTCTCAAAGAAGAGCCGAAGCCGTTAAAGCATGGTTAGTGAGGAAAGGCATTAGTCCTAATAGGCTCATTACAAAGGGGCTTGGGGAGGTAGAACCCTTGGTAATAAACTATACTCTTTCTGGGAAGGATGCACCTACACAACGTGCCAAAAACAGACGAGTCGAATTCTTCATTGCAGCAGTTGTTGACACTGATACAATTTTTGAACCCTATAAAGGCATTGTCCCCACAAAAGGTCCGCAAATAATTTCCCTTAAGGAGATGCCTCAAAAGGGCAATTGGATATTTCTAATTGAATCGGACAAGAAGCTACCCCAAGATTTCTTCAACGGAATAGCAGACACCATCTACGTTTATGTTGAACAAAAAAATAAAGCCCCAAAAAGATTTCTCTATCTGGCATCTGTTCCAGATGAGAATAAATTGCATAACTTCGTAGAGAAAACCCATTCAATGGGACTAAGAACTGCTAAAATACTATTAACAAATTAAGTAAATATGAGGAACATATTGTTAATTTTGGTGGTTGTTTCCACAGGATTCTATCAGGCATGGGGACAAGAACAAAATGATAATAGCATAAAAGGGAGCGTTTCCCGTGTTGCCAAAAAAGGAATAGTTTACATTTTTGACCATAATGAGCCCCCTGCCCTGGAACTATTCGATCAGCTATGGCAAAAGGATTCCACAAAGCCCATTGTTCGCTTTGGATGGGCAATCTCCCACATTGCAGGAGGGGGAAATAAAGAAAAAGCAGTTATTATCCTTGAGGAACTGCAAAATGATAAATTCATAAAAAAACGGAAATATGCCTATTGGTATTGGTATTACTTAGGAAGAGGGTATCATTCGCTTTTCCAATTGGATAATGCAGAGGAATCCTATAATGAGGCTCTTCAAAAGGCGCGCAAGCCATCGCAGAAAGCAAGGATAAATCGTTGGTTGCAATACCTTCAAAACACCTACCAATTAATAAAAGATTCTGTTTACAAAGATGTCTATGTGTTCAATATGCTTGAACCTATTAATTCTTCGTATAGAGAATATGCCTCTGTCGTACCCAAAAATGAAACAAAAATATACTATACTGCTCGGAGACCTGGAAACATAGGGGGCAAACGAGCTCCGACCGGTCAAAAGGACCCGTTCGGTTTCTTTTACGAAGATATATGGGTCATTGACTATACTGGTGAGACTCCTGAAGTTTTTCTTGACTCATCTTTAAGCACGGAGCAACATGATGCAACGGCATATATAAGCCCCGATGGGAAATATGCCATTATTTATATAAGTGATGGAAAACGATTTGGTGACCTCTATGAGACAAGGTTAACAGACACGGGGTGGACACCCCCTTCACTCCTATCAATAAATACTAAATGGCTTGAAACAAGTGCGTTCATTAGCCCGGATGGTAAAGAGCTTTATTTCACTTCAAACAAGCCTGGTGGTGAAGGGGCAAGAGACATCTATGTCTCCGTTAAACAATCCGATGGAACATGGGGTGAACCCCGAAACCTAGGTCCCACTATCAACTCTCCACACGATGAAGAGGGACTATACATAACTCCAGATGGAAAATATCTCTTCTTTGCTTCCAATTCACCCACACGAAGCATGGGAGGATACGATATATTCAGAGCGGAAAGACAATCCGATGGAACATGGGGAAATGTCATTAATCTTGGACCAACAGTTAACACACCAGATAACGACATATACTTTTACACTTCTAAATATGGTTATAGAGCCTTTATCACTTCAGACAGGAAGGATGGTGTTGGAACACAAGACCTCTACGTTATTGCCACCCCAAATTGGTTTTATACTTCGCCTGCACTAACTACTATGAGGGGACGCACCACCTTCAATGGGAAACCTGTCCCCACACGTCTAGAACTCAAAGATTTAACCACTGGCGAAATCATTATGACCACATATAGTGACCCGAACACTGGGGAATATAGTATTTCTGTTCCTATGGAAGGGAACTTTGAATTAATTGGGATATATCAAGGATTCATGACGCCGATGGGAAGGCTCTCCGTCCAACGTGAATACAATAATACTATTACAAATGCTATCCCCTACATAACTACATTCCCGGACTTAGACTGGAAGACCAGTGCAGACAGCAACTACATCCTTCCCATGCATCAGTGGTATGTCTCTGGCGAGAGGGACACGTTCGTATCACGATGGGACGACAAATGGCGAAATTATGCATCTAAGCATAGCAGTTGGCTATGGAGCTACGAGGACACACTCACTCCAATTGCATGGAACCCCCTCATAGACTCCACATCCTTCATCCCCTTTGAGCAGAAACCTTGGTCACTATTTGGTGGGAAGCCAATGCAATTTACTGAGTTATCAGTAGTTACTGATTCATTTAGTGGATGGGCACACGGCAAACAATTACCAGAATACCTACTAGACAAGTATGCCAAGAAAGAAAAGGAAATTCCAATACCTGCAGTGCCTGACTCATTCGTAGTTTACTTTAACCACGATGATGCTACGGTGAGCAAAACTTTCAAGGATAGTCTCCTTAAGTGGTTGGTCCCGTGGGTCCAGTATTTCTCCGATATCCAGGACACATTAACAGTAACCGTTTTTGGATATGCCTGTGATTTGGGTCCCACTACTTATAATCTTGAAATTTCACGGAAGCGAGCTGAGAACGTAGCGAAAATAATCCTTGACTCAGTCAAATCAGTGCGCGTTATAGCCGAGGGGAAAGGAGAGTTAAAACCTGAGAAACCAACAGGTGAGTTTAGGAAGCCCTTGCACAAAGCAGTTGTAAAAATCATTTTGCCCACTGAAATACAAAAGGTGGAGTCAACTATTCCTCAAGACAAAAGCAGAGAATAATAAGCCCCCCAAACGTTAATATGACAGAGACCTACATTGAAGTAAAGAACTTAACTAAGCGATTTGGAGAACAAATTGCCGTTGATAATATAACGTTTTCTGTTAATAAAGGGGAAGTGGTTGGATTTTTGGGACCCAATGGTGCAGGCAAGTCAACCACTATGAGGATGCTCGTTGGATATTACATTCCCACGGATGGAGTAGCAAAGATATTAGGATATGACTGCATTGAACAATCATTAGAGGTTCGGAAGCATACAGGCTATCTACCTGAAAACAATCCCCTTTATTACGATATGTATGTTAAAGAATTCCTTTTATTTATGGCTTATTCACAAAAAATTTCCAAGCCATCTCAACGGCTCAAAGAAGTAATTGATCTAACAGGCTTAGGACCGGAACAACATAAGCAAATAGGACACTTATCTAGGGGATATAAGCAAAGGGTTGGACTCGCCCATGCCTTACTACATGACCCAGAAGTTCTCATATTAGATGAGCCGACCAGTGGCTTAGACCCCAATCAAGTAATAGAGATTAGGAATTTGATAAGGGAATTAGGGAAAGAGCGAACCATCTTACTTTCAACGCACATCATGCAGGAAGTGGAACAAGTTTGTTCTCGGGTCATCATAATCAACAAAGGACGTATTGTTGCTGATGGGGACCCTGCACATCTAAAAAAAACCATCTTTTCACGCAGAAAATTCAGACTGGAAATAAAAGAAAAAATTAAAGGGACCCCACAAGTATTAAGAAAATGGTACGTGGAACCCATTAGTCCCGGACATTGGTTTATATACTCCTCTTCCGAGGAAGACATACGTCCAGAACTATATGAACTATGCGTTGAGAACAACTGGACACTCCTCACTCTTGTTGAAGAGGAACAACCGTTAGAGGAAGTCTTCCATAAATTAACTATGGGATCATGAAAGCCATATTTCTCAAGGAAGTTTCGGCATTTTTGAGTTCGTTAATTGCTTACATAGTTCTCGCCGTATTTTTTGTTACCAGTGGGTTATGGTTGTGGGTTTTCCCACAGACTAGCATTTTAGAATCAGGCTATGCCACGCTACAACCTTTTTTTGATTTTGCCCCATGGCTACTTATGTTTCTTGCTTCGGCAATCACAATGCGTTCCTTTGCTGAGGAACAAAAGACTCAAACCATTGAACTTCTCCTCACACGACCATTCAAAGAATGGGAAGTGGTTTTGGGAAAATTTTTGGCGTCAACATTCTTGCTAATAGTAGCACTTTTACCTACAGCCACTTATATAGTGTTTTTGTATTGGCTTTCCACCCCGGTGGGCAACTTACCCCTTGGTGCCATATTTGGTTCATATATGGGATTAATTCTTCTGGGGGCATCCTTTGCAAGCATAGGGCTTTTCTCTTCTGTCATCACAAGTAGTCAAACAGTGGCATTCCTGCTTTCCTTATTTACTTCCTTTTTCCTATATTATGGGTTTGGAGCCATCAGTCAAATCGCTACATTTATAGGTCGCTATGATTGGTTCTTTGAACAACTAGGTATGTATGCCCATTACATTTCCCTAGGAAGAGGGGTTATTGACTCACGCGATGTAATTTATTTCCTTAGCATAATATCTGCTTTTTTGTTTCTCACTCAACTGGTCCTGGAATCAAGGAAATAAGCTTCTCTTTACAGGAAACAACACAAGTCTATGAGCACCGAGACTTAGATTTAGTAAATGCCTTTCTTTAAGTGAAAAATAATCCTCAACTATCCGGTAGGAAAGTGAGTCATAAAGTAGCATCTATTACATCAAAATTATCTTCAAGAACGCCTCTCTTGTAAACTCTTTAAAGTTATTCAGGATCAGGATCATGCATTTCTTGATAACCCCCTTATATTAGCCTCACTCTATTTGTGGTTTGCTTCCAGAAGCTGACTCTTTATCTGAAATCTTTACTCTTTTTGACTTTATTATAGTGACTTCAGGTTCTGAAACCCCCATTTCCTTAAGTTTCACCGAGTGTTTTTGTGCTGATTCTTGTGTTGAGAAGACACCCGAGTAGTATGTATAAGTTCCACCTTCATATTTCATAATAACAGGATGCATTCCTATAAGATATGCTAGTGGTAACTTCCTGTTTCCAGAGTAGATTTTTACAGTGAACGCATCTGCACTCAAGGTGTCCACAAACGCCTTATACCTAATCACATTAGGAATTTTAAGGGGGTCGGCAAGCGGTTTAATTTCGGCACCTTGTGGGTATGGGATGAATTCAACTCGTCTATTGAGAGCCCTTCCCTCCGGATTGTCCCTACCGTCAATTAATACATTAACTTTTTGTGGTAGAACCTCACCATAACTTTCAATGTTGATTTTGTCCTTAGGAAATCCTTTTTTTACAAGGAGGTCGGCTACCGCCTCTGCCCTTCTCAAACCTAACTTATAGTTATATTGTAGAGTGCCCTTGGCGTCCGTGTGTCCAATAACTCGCAAGTGCCCCTCTGGATATTGCTTCATAATGGATATAACGCTATCAATCTTTGGTTGCTCTGATTTCTTGACCACTGCTCTATTAAAGTCAAAATATACAATGGGCATAAACTCTCTAAGCTGTTCCCATTTATCCACCATCTTTTCTTTTCGTAGTTCAAATGTGTGTTTGATAAGCCCTTGTTGATTCGCCACAAACGCTATTGTGTCCCAAAGTGTTGGGTAGCCCTCTGCTTCCACAGCATAAACTAAATTGACGCCTTGCGGAACAATTAATACGTAGGAGCCTCTACTATCTGCAGTAAACACTCCCAAGATAGAGTCTCTATATAGGGCTTTGATTTTAGCGTTTGAGATAGGCTGTTTGGACTGAGCATCTATGACATCTGCAAGGACTAGAACCATTGCAGTGGGGAGAATGTCTTTTTCCTTAGGCATGTATATGACATATAGGTCTTGTCCCCCTAAGCCTTCTGGGCGAACGGATGCCATATATCCACGCCTACCATCCGGGGACAGAACGAAGAATATGTCATCATCAGTGGTATTAATGGGGTATCCTAAGTTGACGGGGTCCGTCCATTCGTTATCGCCAGTCATTTTGGTAACGAACACATCAAAGCCCCCCATACTATTGGGACCGTTAGAGCTGAAATAGAGTGTTTTTCCGTCCACATGAATAAAGGGGGCGTCTTCATCATAAGGCGTATTTACTTTGGGACCGAGGTTTACTGGTTTTGCCCATGTCCCGTCAGGCAATCTCCTGCTCATATAAAGGTCAAGTCCCCCATATCCACCGGGGCGATTACTTGAGAATATAATGATTTGGGAATCTGGGGTCATTGTCATACTCGGCTCCCAATACTCGCTATTAATAGGAGGTCCTAGTTTTTGAGGTTCGCTCCAAGTGTATCCACTTTGAACACTTTTATAAATGTCTCCCCATTTCTTACCGTCACTTCTATAGAAATACATAATTTTTCCGTCCGGAGATAATGTTACAGTAGCATCATGATCAGGGGTGTTAACTGGTGCTCCAACGTTTTGGGCTTCCAGCCAATTATCCTCTGTCTTGATTGCTACGTATACGTCTTCAAACCATATTCCACCAAAGCGGTCTGGTTTGCCATCACGGGACCTTAGTCCACCTATGTTTCCTGGTCTGCGGGATGTAAACATCAAGATTGTTTCGTCTGGGGTAAGCACAGGGGCATATTCATGATAAGGTGTATTGATAGCACTGCCTAAGTTTTCTATTTTAATGCTCTTAGGGTTAGCAGTCAATCTCTTTCCTGTTTCTGCCTGTTGTTTGAGGAGTTTAACCTCATTTGCTCTTTTAGTGTTCTCTCCTGCAATAGCGAGGAATTGGTCATACCAATAGATTGCTGAGTCAAACTTGTTGGCATAATGATATGCTCTGCCCAACCAGTAGTAATAATCTTTCTTTCGCTTTTTCTTAGTCATTTTCTTAGCCACGGTCTTGTCAAGCAACAATGGCAGAGCGGCGGGCTTGTCAACGTCACTTTGCAGATAGGAAAGGGCTCTATGGTAGCGGACTTTCCAGTCCTTGCCCTCGCTCATAGAATCCAATTTCGTAAAGTATTTAAGAGATTTCTCGTAATTCTCATAAGTATAGTAGAGGTCGTAAGCATCTCTACGCATTTTCCTGTACTCCGATGTGTATTTGAACAATCCACAGGATTGTAAAGTAAAAATAACTATCAAAATTCCAGAAACTCCGGTAAATTGTCTAAAGGTCTTGTTTATCATAGTTTATTATATTTTACGGTTAATGTCAAAATTTTCAACGTAGTAAACAAATCTATTTAAGAATGTTGCCCCCAAAGCACCGTCAATTATCCTGTGGTCGTAGGAAAGGGAAGAGATCATCATGTGTCTGATACCGATCATGTCCCCTTCTTCTGTTTCAATGACCACGGGACGCTTTTTGATTGTTCCTGTTGCGAGTATTGCCACCTGAGGTTGGTTAATGATGGGTGTTCCTGCTATGCTGCCGAACGTCCCGACGTTAGTAAGCGTAAATGTTCCACCTTCAATGTCCTCGGGGCGAAGTTGTCCCTTTCTGGCTCTGGTAACTAAGTCATTTAAGATGCGAGCCAGTCCGACGAGGTTATATTGGTCTGCATTTTTGATTACTGGAACTATGAGGTTGCCGTCTGGCAGAGCTACCGCCACGCCTATATTAATGAATTTCTTAACAATTATTTTATTACCTTCTACAGAGGAGTTGAGCAATGGATAGTCTTTCAGGGCTTTGACCGCTGCCTCTATGAATATGGGTGTATAGGTTAGTTTAAATCCTTCCCGTTTAAAGAATTCGTCTTTGATTTTTTCTCGCCATTTAACGATTTTAGTCACATCAGCCTCTGCAAATGAAGTTACATGTGGGGAGGTCTGCTTGGATTTAACCATATGTTCGGCGATGAGTCTTCTGACCCTGTCCATTTCAATGACCTCAACAGGACCGCCATATTTGTTTTCATAATCCTCGGAAGAGACAACTGCTGGTGCCTGTTGAGTGACTGGTTGCGGAGTTGGTTGCTGTTGAACGATTGGTTGTGGTGTGGGCTGTTGAGCAGGTTGGGGCTCTGTGACTGGTTGTGTTGCCACTGCCCCACTTTCTTTTTCTTTGATATATCTCAGAATATCTTTTTTAGTGACCCGCCCACCGAGCCCTGTTCCTTTAATGGATGCCAGTTCAGTCATTGATACGCCGTGTTCCTGAGCAATACGCATCACCACCGGGCTAAAGAATTTGCTACGGTCTCCATTATCCCCGGTTGTTTTCACTGATTCCTGAGAAACTTTTGTCTGTTGTGCCACTGCAGGCTCTGTGGATTGGTTGGCTACTGGCTGTACAACTTCCTGAACTGGTTCTTCTGGCACTCGTGCTGTGCCCTCCGTCGTCGCCTCACCTTCTGTTTCTATTATTGCTATTGGGCTTCCTACCGGCACAACATCGTTTTCTTTATAAAGTATTTTGACTATTTTTCCTGAGACGGGGGCTGGAACTTCTGAATCGACTTTGTCTGTAGCTATTTCTACGATTGGCTCATCTGCTTCAACAACGTCGCCTTCCTTCTTAAGCCATTTTGTAATGGTTGCTTCGGTGATGCTCTCCCCCATCTTGGGCATTATAACTTCCACTTGAGCCATAGTGAGTTTGCTTTTTGTAATGCTAAATTATGCAATAATCATAAAACAACTGTGGATCAAAGTCTGAGTTGTTCTAATCCCGTTTTATCTTCTCAATGATGCGACTGGTTATTTCTTTAGTAGTTAAAGGTTTCACTTCCACAGGCAATGAATCTGCCAGCAGTTTTGAATAGCGTCGTCTTCCAGGCAATAGTCTCGTGTCCGTGATTATTATTATTCCAGAATCTGTTTCAGAACGGATCAATCTACCCACTGCTTGTTTCAGTTTCATTCCGGCAATAGGCAGATCATAATAGTCAAATTTGTTCTTGTTTTCTTGTCGGAAGCATATATCAAGTGCTTGTTCGGTCAGGTCAGTGGGATTGGAGAAAGGCAATCGTGTGATGACGAGCAATTGGAGGGATAGTCCTTGGACATCTATACCCTCCCAGAATGTTTTTGTGGCGAAAAGTACTGAATATCTTTCTGTTTTAAAGGTTTTTAGCAGGGTGTCTCTGCTCATTCCATCATCCTGCATATAAATTTTTATATTCTTCTTACGCATTTCAGGTTCCACTCGCTCATAGACATGTCGCATCATTGTGTTGGAGGTGAACAGGACGAGGGCTTGTCCGCGGGAAGCTCCGAGCCATTCTATTAATACTTTGGACAGAGTGTCTATATATTTGTTTGCCTTCTTTACATTATGATCGTTTTTAGGAACATCGGGTATGTCCTCTGGAACAAAAATTTCCATTTGGGATTCATAATCAAAAACAGGAGGTAGTTTATGTGTTTCCACTTGCGTTGTGTTATTCAAACCGAGCATGGACAGAAAGAAATCGAAGGAACCAAGTGTTGTTAATGTGGCGGAGGTAAATACGATTGGAGCAAGGGTGCTTCCCAAGAGTTCCGAGCTTAGTTTCTCTGGTGAAACGGCTTGTTTCTCCAACTTAACAATATATTTGTTTTTGCCTTTATAGCGATTATCTCGTTTTATCTCTATCCAATAGGCGAAGTCAACACACTCTGCATCTCCATTATCTTCCTTTTGCAATGCTTTATCAATTTGTTTAATAAAATCTGCGATGCTTTCTTCGTAGCCAGAAAAGAATACTTTAAAAGACTTTGCAAGGACGTCAATATAGTTTTTCAGACTGTTCATTTCCGTGCCACTGGGAGCATTCCACATTGCCTTCTCATAGCCATCCCTAACAACTCTCATCAGCTCTTCAATGCTGTCCGCCACATTTCTTACGCCAATTTCTATGTCTGACAAAACTTCTTTAACCTTAGTGAGAGAGTCGTTAAAGTTGGAAGAATTTGACACAGAGACAATTGGTTGAATAGGGATTATAAGAGTTCCATTGTTGGAGCCCTTCTTTCCGATAAGATGATGAACAATTTGATGGGTTTTATGACTCAAAACTTTTTCAATAAGCATTTCTAAGTTAGTGGTCTTCTTATAGACTTCTTGCAATTGTTTAGTATAATCGCCATAGATCTCGTTTCCGATGAGAGACATGTTTCTGAGGAATTGTAATTTATGGGGGATTGCCTGTCCTTTTAGCCAATCCTGTATGTCTCGGAGTCGTTTCAACCTTCGTTTCACACTATGTCTAATCCCGTATATAGACAGGTCTATCCTGCCCAATTGGTCCCTAATTACTTCTGGGAGGTGGTGAGCCTCATCAACAATGATTCCATTTATAGTATTAAAATAGGACGGTTTTAATTTAAGAGCCAGAGTTAGCAAGCTATGGTTCATCACTAAAACGTCTGCATTATGCCATTTTTCCTTATTCTGATAATAGAAACACTTTTCATGGAAGGGGCATTGCTTTTTGAGTGTGTTATGTATGTCGGAACGAATGCTTTCCTGCAAATCCCTGAACAAGTCATCATACTCTTCTCCGATGGCATCCCTTAGTTCGTCTATGGTGCCTAAGTCTAATTGTCCTTCTTCAACAAGGGCTCTTATGTATGTGATAAATTTTTGCTTTCTTTTTATTACTTCTTCATCAGTGGTTCCTTGAATAATTTGACTTATTGACTGTTGGAGGGAGGAAAGGTATTCCATTGTTTGACGGCGACAGATGTAATTGTTCCTACCCATAGCTATGGAGTAAGAAGCGTCAAACATAAGTTGTTCTCTAAATATCTCCCTAATTGCAGGTAAATCTTTGGCATATATTTGTTTTTGTAGAGTTATAGTATATGTAGATACAGCGGTTCTATATCTCACAAGAGAAAAGTGTTCGGGGATTTTATTTAGGGTTATGTGAGTTTGGATTGTTCTATCCATTGCCCAGGAAAGGGCGTAAATGGGGACTAAGTATGCAAAAGTTTTTCCTGTTCCCGTGGGGGCTTCAACTACAAGCTTTTTATTTGATTTAAGGAGGGTATTGAGGACGAGGTGAGCCATTTTGCTCTGTGCCTGCCTTTCGCGATAAATAATGTTGTGTTTCTGTGCTAACTTATCCAACCATCCCCCTTTTTCAAAAAAGCGTTGAATAACTCTGTTCAGCACATTAATGATTGCTTGACTATTTGCTATGTATGTCATTGCATACTCAAAGGGCTCTATTTCATGTGCTTCAGGGGTTGCCCAGTCCTCATCATAAACCATTGGGTCTGCCACAACCGTCCACTCAGGAGGCAAAATCCAGAACAGTTCGGGCAATTGGTTCTCAATTGCTGAGATTAGGTTGGGTATTTGATTGTCCCATTCAGGGCTGTTTCCAGTGATGATAAGAAATTGTGAATCTGTCTTAACAGAAATTATGGGAGTTGCATCATAACGAAGAACGTATTCTTCCTCTGCCCGTTTTTCTAATTCAATTATTGCATTGGGGTCATTGCTTTTAATCATCTGTTCTGCTGTCCGTTGCAGTGCTTCCAAAAAGGTCTTATCTACCCAATGAGGATTTCCTGTTATGGTTTTTAAGATTGAAAGTTTGGAAAGGGGGTCTTTCCCTCTAATGTGCAATAATCCATCTGTCTGTTCAATCAGAACGATGTTATTATCCACAGAGACCCTTAGGTTGTTAGGATCTTGGTCAATAATAGAATAGCCGTTCAGAGCAATGTGGTTCTTTAATTCATCTATCACTCCTGAATCGGATGTAACATCCATCGGGACTGTCTATTTGATTTGTATAAAGATAAGAAAGATTCGCTTAGCGCTACAGCGGAAAATATGGGCTTTATTAGTTGTCTTTAATCATCTGTTTTTTCGCTTCAATAAAATAACTTTGTATTGAATGAGTAAAACTTCAAAATCAAACAGCCATGAGAAAGATAATGCTTCTTGGCATTGTGGTTTCAACACTCGCTTCCGCTCAAACTTCATGGAAAAACTCCCTGAGGTTCAAAGGGGAGGACTACCAAGTCAAGCTCGGTGGGAGAATCCACTACGACATTAACGTTCAATGGGCAGACAGCTCAGTGCTTTCCCTCACAGGACCAATTGCCCCATTAACTTCCCGGTTCAGAAGGGTGAGGCTTTACAATGGCGGAAAGCTCTACAATGGATTAATCTCCTACAAAGTTCAGGTTGATTTTGCGGGAGGAAAAGTCAAATTCAAGGATGTTTTTATTGAATTTCACACCAAGAACTGGTGGCTTAAAGGCATCAAAATAGGTCAATTCAAGCAACCATTACGATTTGAGGCATTAACAAGCAGTAACCACATCACCTTTATTGAAAGGAGCTACGTTTCCGAACTTACTGGTATTCGTAGCACAGGATTGATGTTTCGTGGGGACAAGAAAAAATGGGGCTATCAATTTGCTACTTTCTTCAACACAGATAAAGCAAATGATTTCAAAGGGACGCCTCAAGAACTAAACTATATACTCCGATTAGCATTCCTACCTATGTTCTCTGAAGATGGAGCTAACTGGTTGTTCGTTGGTGTTCACGGTGGTTATTGGCAACCCAAAGGTGGTAAAATACACTGGAAGTTAAGGCCTGAGGTGAGCACATTGCCTAAGGTGGTCGCCACCCCCGATGTGTTAGTCTCCTCATTGACTTCAGGTGGCTTGGAACTGGCATTTAATCGTGGACCTCTGGGCATTCAAGCCGAAGGAATGGGATTCTTCATTCAGGGAAAAGATCTGTTGAACAACTCAGTTAATGACAACATAAGTGCTTTTTATGCACAGGTCTCTTATGTTCTCACCGGAGAACACAGGCAATTCAAAGGCTTGCACAAAGGTGCCGGTGGCATTAAACCGTCAAAACCAATTAGTGAAGGGGGTGCCGGTGCATGGGAAGTAGCACTTAGATATAGCCAAGCTGATTTGAGGGTTGCCAGTGGCGGTGGTGTCCTCCAGGGGGTCACCTTTGGTGTAAATGGCTACCTAACTTCAGCAGTGAAACTTAAGTTAAATTATGTGTATACTATGTGGGGAGGCATGGGTGCTCTCCATGGTGTTTCAGTCAGAACACAAATCGTATTCTAAAGAGATCATCGCTCAAAATAGGACCTGTTTCTATAAATAAATTCAATTGCCCGTCTCCTTAGCTCATCGGCTCCCATCATAACCATTTCGGCGTCCGATGGGAAGGGGACGGGTCCTTTTATTTCCTTAGCAAGGACTTCCCGAGGAACGATTTCTCTGTCTCCTGTGATGACATATCCCACATTCTCAAACTTGGTTGACACACTAATTGGAGTGCTCAGGACTGTTCGGTCCCCTTCCACTAAGGAGACTCTGGCGTTGACAACAGCCTCTTTGAATTGCCTTACCTCCTCAATGGTTGCCCTAAATCGTCTATAAACAGGGCTTTTAAGTGTGTCTCCCGATTGGGTTACAATGATTTTCCAATCCACTATGCTATCCTTCTCTATGGTTTTAGCCTTAGAGACCAAATTCTCTGGCGAAACCTTAATGTTGTATATATCAATAACGAGCAGTTTGTGAAAATTTTTTAATTCATTTTCATCTCTGACGGGCTTTATTTGTGCCCAATCTAATTGAATGGGTTCCCAAACTCCCGGTTCCAAAAGGAATGCTTCCAATTGTGGAGGAACCCATGCTCCTCTGACGAGCACGCCAATCTTAACAGTCCCTTTTTTATATGCTTCATCTAAGAGCTTACGGAGTTCATGAGGTTTATACACATAAGAGATTCTGTTTATTTCTTCAAGTTTGTTTAGGTATTCATAAGCCACGCGTGCATCCCTATAATCGGAACTTTTAAGCAATTTTTGGACTTCGACCATATATCTTTGGGCGAGTTGTTGAGCGGTTTGCTGAATTTCATGTTTCGCCTCATCATAGAACTTAAGTGTTGACCTGTCCGCTACTATCTTCCCTGCTCTAACGGGGATTATTGTTTCCACTAAATCTTGTCGTGAACTAATTGCCTGTAACAAATATAGCTTTTCTTCCATCCCTTCCACCGTAGTGGCGTCCTTGAGGGCAGAAAGCCTTGTCAGATCCCTCTCTTGAGCTATATTAAATGCTTTAATAAGGGCAGAGACTTCCTCAGGACCATACTTTCCTTTTTGAATTTTACGAACCAGTATTTCAATTGCCCTATCATAATTGCCCCTCCTGATATGTCCCTTGTATGTAGCACATTGCAAGAACAAAACAGTCATTACTACTCCCATCATCCATTGAGCCACTCTCATGCCCTACTATTTTGATTTGGCGACAGTGCAAATCATATGCCACCGGGGTGTTGCTATTAAAACAAAAATAGAACAGTATAGCCTTAATTTAGCGTCCCTTTGACACCCTTTTACCTTGATTAGTATTGTTGTTATCAGACTGCTTGTTTTGTTGTCTATGTTGCCATTGAACAGCTGGGGTAATATCAAAAACAACTTTCTTGATATTACTATCTTTCTGTTTCTCAAAGTAAACGATATATAAATAGATTGAATCTTGCACAACTTCTATTTTTTTCTTCTTTGCCTTCAAACCACTAATAAATAGGAATCCGTCGGCGTGTTGTGGGGAGACGACCCTGAGGGGCTGGTCCTCCGTTCCCATCCCTGAAAATCTTATCACAAGTGCTATTTTATCAATCATTCGCTGTACTCTTTTGGCTTGTTCTTCCTTCCCCATTATGTGAAATCCCATAAAATTCAAGTAGTGACAAGGCAAGCAAAATGGGTCCAATTGCAGAGCTTTTTGCACCTGTTCCATTGTCTCAATTAATTCCACCTCCCCAGTTTGGGAACTTGCTATCTTAATCCGAGCTTCCGAAAAAATCCTTTTCACCTCTTGATTATAGGGATTATATTTACGGTAATATATCCAACCATAATATAATTTGTGCAGTTCTGAAAGGGTTAAAGAAGTATCATATTCAAGGAGCCGTTCCAACCATTTGTTATATTGATTCCTATTGCGTTTGCTATGAATCCAGACCTCTATAGTGTCATAATTGGGAATCATCAATTTCTTTATGAAGGCTTCTTCTATTTCCCGGTTTGTTCCTTCTGAAGCTGTTTTGCAGGCACCAATGACTAAAACAAATAAAGTCAAGAAGATAAGACGTAGCATATTTCAAAGTTAGAGAAAATTTTAATACTTGATAATAAACTCGCTTTCCCCCTCCACAATAGGTATTTCTTCTATCTTAAGATTGTCCACACGTGCGGCAGGCGGTCCTTCCTTACTCCATTCAAGGAATTGCTTAACTGCCTCCTCAGGACCCTGAACCTCAAACTCCACTGAACCATCTTCCACATTACGAATCCATCCGGTCAGTCCAAGGCGATGGGCTTCCTCCCGAGCACTGGCTCTGAAATAAACCCCTTGGACCTTACCATAAACCCTGCCTTTATACCGTTTTATTTGTGGCATTTGACATAAATTTTCAGTATGATAAAGAAATTTGCGTGGGTCATTGTTCCACTGGCTATTCTCAATGGGTGTGGAGGCGAGGAACTCCCTGAAAAGGAGGTCAACATAACGTTTTTCCGTTATGACTCCGCCATCTATTCCCATTCTTGGGACAGTGCTTTTGTTACCTACATACTTGATTCCCTCTATCCCTTTCATCAAAGAATGACAGAAGACTTCTTTATTATTCACCGGGTTGGGAAGCCCACAGACACAACGGCAATAATTAACTTGCAGAAACTATTCCTTCAAGACCCCTATATGCAAGAACTCTATGATTCAGTGAAAGAAAGATTCCCTTCTGAATTTGTGAAAAAGAAGGTTGACGAATTGCATTCGGCACTCAGAAAGTTAAAAGCCATATATCCCCAAATGCCAGATTATAAAGTTTATACTTATGTTGCACCGTTTGTGTATAAATGCTTTGTGGATAGCAACATCCTTGCTTGGGAGTTGGACATGTATTTGGGTCCCAACTTCAAGTATTATCCCTCTTTGCAACTGCCAGTATATATGGTTCGCAAATTCAGACATGAATACATGGTTCCAGACATGCTTAAAGTGATTCTGGAAGACCTCTTCCCGCCACCTGACCCCATGCCCCACCTCTTAGCAAACATGATTTATAACGGTAAAATTCTATATGTGATTGAACAACTCCTCCCTGAATACCACGACACCATAATTATTGGTTGGAAAGGCAAGAAATGGGAATGGACAAAGAAATATGAAGCCGACCTGTGGGAATACTTCCTTAAGAACGACCTGCTCTACAATACTGAATTCATCAAATACCGCAAATTCATCCAAGATGGCAACACAACTCCGGGATTGCCCCCTGAGTCCCCAGGCAACATAGGGACATGGATAGGATGGCAAATAGTAAGGTCATATATGGACAAACATCCAGATGTTTCGCTTTACGAACTGCTAACCCACCCGGATAGTACAGGGCAATACATACTGCAAGCATCTGGATATAAGCCTAAGGCTGGATGGCTTAATCTGGATTGACCGTGTGTTAGTAAATTTATCTTGATGCAATACGATGTTTGTATTATTGGTAGTGGTGCTGGGGGCGGTCCACCTGCATGGCTGCTCTCCAAAGCAGGATTTAGAGTTGTTGTGTTAGAGAAGGGACATTGGTTTAAAACAGAGCACTTTCGGAAAGATGAAATTACTTGTTGCCGAAGAACAGTATATGACCCACCAAAGAAATTAGAGCCCAGAGTCCTTGAACTGCCTGAATCAGACGGTTCTTGGTCCCGAAACATAGTTAGTTTTTGGAATGCAGTGATGGTTGGCGGTTCCTCAAACATCATGAGTGGTTATTTCCATCGGATGAAACCAGTTGATTTTAAACTTTTGAGCACTTATGGGGAGATTGAGGGTGCAAACGTTGTAGATTGGCAGATAACCTATGAAGACTTAGAGCCTTATTACACTGCCATTGAAGAACTGGTTGGCATATCCGGAAAGGTTGTTCCACACAAGTGGTTAGAGCCCCGCTCCACTCCCGATTTCCCCTTTCCTCCGTTAAAAGTCAATGAGGTTGCCAGATGGCTGGACAACGCCTGCCAGAATCTTGGAATAGAGATAATTCCGGCACCAAGAGCAATTCTTTCTGTACCAAATGATTCTCGTGGCAGTTGCTATTACTCTAACTATTGTGGGAGTTACGGCTGTGCCTCGGATGCCAAAGGCAGTTCAAGGGTTGCATTTATAGAGCCTGCTGTTGAAAACTATGGTTTAGAAGTGAGACCTTTCTCGCACGTGTATTTCTTGGAAACGCGAGGGAATCGGGTTGTCAAAGCATGGTATTTTGACCGGGAAAACAAGAAGCAATATGTTGAAGCAAAGGTTTTCATAGTTGCGACAATGCCTGTCGAAACAATCAGATTGCTACTGCTGAGCAAGAATCCAGACCATCCTAAGGGCTTGGGGAATGATTTCGGCATGGTTGGAAAATATGTGATTTATTCTGCTGGGGGCTATGGCACAGGACACCTGTATTATGATGACTTGTCTCCTCAGAACGCTGACAAACTCAAAGAGAGGGGGACATTCATCAATCGGGCAGTCCAACACTTCTATGAAATAGAAGACCCTGACACGGGCAATAGGATTAAAGGAGGCATGATAGAATTTATGTTTGAACACGACAATCCCATTCGGAAAGCCCTGTTCCAGAAGTGGGATGGCAACAGGTTTGTATATGGCACCGAATTAAAACGACGCATTTTTAATTACTTTACCAAGCGGCGGGGAATCAGATTTGAGATTTTCGTAGACTGGTTGCCCATTGAAGATTCTTATATTACCCTTGATGACAAGGTAAAAGATTTCAGAGGTTTTCCAGTTGCAAGGATAAGGGCTGGACATCACCCTCACGATATTAAAGTGGGCAAGGTCCTTGCCAAGGAAGCAGAGCGGATTCTTAAAGAAATGGGCATCACAGAGATTGAAACCTATATCAGTGGCTATCCACCGCCTAACTTGGTTGCCGGGGGATGCCGAATGAGTGCAGACCCAAAAACAGGCGTCACAGACCGATTCGGAAAGGTTCACACACTGGAAAACCTGTTCATTACAGATGCAAGCACATTTCCCACAGGTGGCTCGGTGCAATATACATGGACTATTTATGCCAACAGCCTCAGAATCGCCGAGTTTATAAGGGATTATGTGATTTAAACCTTTTTAGATAAAATTCCGTATATTTACACGTAAATCTAATAATTTAATCCTAAAACTCAGAGCCATGAGGGGGAAAATCCTTGTCGTTGCTATGCTTATAGCAACTTCGAGCATCGACGCTCAAAATGTGGGCATAGGGGTTCCAGCACCTACTGAGAAACTGGACGTCTTAGGAACTGCCAGACTAAGAAACCTCGCCTCACCAAACTATCAGGTTGTCTATGCAGACCCTAATGGGGTCTTAACTATCAATGCCCCTGCAGGCAGACAGGCTTGGATGGTGTATGGCAACGCTGGATTAACCACTGGGACCCATTTCTTAGGCACCACAGATGCGGTCGCTCTCGATTTCAGAACAA
>JAADEI010000121.1 GCA_013153515.1 Chlorobiota bacterium
TAATGAACGACCAAGTCCAAAGCCTGAAGAAAAAAGGCATTCCAGCAGCGGCTATACACGCCGGACAAAGCCTTAAAAAACGGTCTGAAATCCTACATAAGGCTTATCGCAAGGAAATAAAACTCTTATATGTTTCGCCGGAACGGTTCGCCCTCAGTGATTACCCGTGGTACGAAAACCTTCCCATTGACCTAATTGCAATAGATGAAGCACATTGCATCAGCCAATGGGGACACGACTTCAGACCCGCTTATAAGAAACTATCCTTGCTAAGAGAGGCATTCCCTAAAGTGCCCATTATAGCACTTACCGCCACGGCAACGCCACTCGTCAAACAAGACATTATTAACACTCTTACATTCAGAGAGGGATATAAGGTCTTTGAAACTTCTGTTTACAAAGAGAACCTGAGCATTTCGGTTGTTTCATCGTCGTGGTGGTATGAACACTTGCTTGCAGTTCTGAAAAACTTGAAGAGTGGTGGTGCGTTGGTCTATGCACGCAGCAGGACAAAAACAGAAGAATTAGCCTCTTGGCTAAGGAAATATGGCGTGAATGCCGAGTTCTATCACGCAGGATTAAAATGGGAAGAAAGGAAAGAGAAACAAGACAAGTGGCTAAAGGGAGAGGTGCCCGTGATGGTCTGCACAACGGCATTCGGAATGGGTATTGACAAGCCAGATGTCAGAATAGTGATGCATATTGACCTGCCTGAAGACCCTGAATCATACTTGCAAGAGATAGGGCGGGCGGGCAGGGACGGAAAACACTCTTACGCTATTCTATACGCCACACAAAACGCACGTGTGGACCTGCTCAAAAAAATCAGTAACATCCCAGATTTAGACACTGTCAGGAAAATATATGATTATTTGTGTTCACATTTGAAAATATCATATGGAGAAGGGCAAGACAAAGCATTCGTGTTTAATCCAGAGAGGTTCATTCAACTGTATAAAATCAATCCATTTGTATTAATAGAAGCCTTGAAAATACTTAATATCGCAGGGTATATTGAACTGGAAGGCGATATGAAAACAAAAGCTCTCGTTAAGGTAACGGTATCTCGTGAAGAATTATATAAATTCAGAGTTGAGCATCCCAAATGGGATAGGTTTATTGACACATTGGTTAGGCTTAATCCGGGCATTATGGACAGGCGAGTGCCCTTGAGACTTGGCGTTCTGGCTAAGGCATTGAGCACTAGCACGGAAGCAATCAACGAAGCACTTATGAGGTTGCATAAATATGGCATAGTAGAATATGTTCCACCCAAACAGGGAACAATGTTAGTGTTTCTTAAAGACAGAGTCCCTTCCCCACAGTTAACATTTCCAGTGGAAGAACTCAGAAGAATCTATTCCCTCAAGAAGAAAAGGGCTAAATGGATGATTCATTTCTCCTATGAATTGAAGGATTGCCGAATGCAGCACCTCGCCACTTACTTCAATCCGCAGGATGCATCAAGAAAATGTAATAAATGCGACAATTGCCTAAATGACGTTTCCCTCGCTAAAAAGAAAATCCTTAACCTATTGAGAAGTGTAAAAAGACCCATGACGGCAGGGCAAATAGCAGGTCAACTCATCCCTATGAATGAACAAGTCATCACAACAGCCCTTGAACAACTGGTTGCGGCAGATTCTCTCAAAGTCGTGAAAAACAGGTATTTCTCAATCTGAGGATTTCAATTCTATCGCAATTAGTTTCCTTCTTGCAGTGTGTCCTTTAATAATGGAAATGTTTCTCTTGGGCACTTTGAAGTGTTTGCTAAGCAGTTCAATAACTCGTTCGTTCGCCTTCCCCTTTTCGGGTTGGGCATTCACTCTCACCCTCAGCGTCCCGGAATCAATTTCCTCAATGTCTTCAACCCTTGAATTGGGCTTAACAATTACTGTCAACATTATTTTATCGGTGCCCTTCATTCCCCGATGAGCCATATCCCTTCCCTTTCTTCCGGTGGGCTCCACAAGACCTTAACCCTTTCTTGAGCCATTGCTTCAACCTCAATGCCCGTTATATCTGGACATATAGGAACCTGCCTGTTGTGTTTCCTATCAACTAAAACGACTAATCTTACCGATGCTGGTCTGCCTAAGTTAAAGAGGGCATCTAAGCCAGCCCGAACACTCCTGCCTGTGAACAGAACGTCATCAACAAGGATGACTTGCGAATCTTGGATAGGTTCTGGAATGTGGGTCTCATAAGGGACTTTAATCCCTTGATGTTTACTAATGTCGTCTCTGAACAGTGTTGCGTCCAGCGCACCGAAAGCGGGAGGGAAGTCTGGGGCTATGGCACGAAGCCGTTCCATCAAACGTTGGGCGAAGAGAACGCCCCTTGGTTGAAGCCCTATCAATAAAGTGTTCCTGAAAGGGTAATATCTTTCCATTAATGACCACGCAATCCGTTCAACTATGGTTGCCAATTGAGTCCTGTCAACAAGAAGCCTTTCTGCCATTGATTTAAATTTTCTTCATCCTGCCACCGTCAACGGGAAGGCTCACGCCAGTTATGTAGGGTGCCAGCGGTGACGCCAGGAAAACAGCAGCATAAGCAATTTCTTTGGGTTCAGCAAGCCTCCCCATTGGAATGTTAGATTCCCATTCCTTGAAGACCTCTTCCAATGTTTTGCCCCTTTCTCGGGCTATGTACTCCGCCAATTCAGTTAGTCTTTCTGTTCGGGTATATCCAGGCAAAATGTTGTTTACGGTAACACCGAAAGGCGCCAGTTCAATGGATAGGGTCTTAGCCCAGGATGCCACCGCACCCCTGATGGTGTTGCTAACGCCAAGCCCCGGAATGGGCTCATATACAGAGGTGGAAATTATGTTGATAATTCTGCCATATCCAGCGGTAATCATACTTTTTGCCAAACGAGTTGTGATAGTGTGGAATGAGATCACGTGCCTGTTAAATGCTTTAATCAGTTGGTCCACTTCTGCCTCAAGCAATTGCCCGGGTGGCGGTCCTCCAGTGTTGTTAATTAAAATGTGAAAAACCTTTCCGGAGTGGTGCTTAAAGAATTTGTCTATCGTAGAGGCGACGGAAGCCGGCAAGTCATAATCGGCAACTAAGTATTCCCCCACTTTGCCATATTGTCTTAATTCGCCAATAGTTTTTTGGAGTTTTTCTTCGTTCCTGCCAATTATCCACACCTCAGCCCCTGCTCGTGCCAGTTCAACGGCTATTGCCTTCCCTATTCCTTGAGTTGATCCCCCAACTAACGCCCTATATCCACTTAAATCAATCATCTGATGTTGCTTTTAGGAAACAGTTTCTGCACAATGGTTCGTACTTATCAAGGCTTCCTATGACCACCACCCCTTCTTCCTTGCTTTTCCTATGAGAGAAGAGAGCTGGTGTTCCGCATTTGACACACACGGCATGCAACTTAGTAATGTGGTCGGCAACGGCTAAGAGTTCAGGCATTGGACCAAATGGAGCACCCCGATAGTCCATTTCAAGCCCAGCAACAATTACTCTTAACCCTCTATTAGCGAAATATGTAGCCACTCCCACTATGTCGTTGGAGAAGAACTGTGCTTCATCAATTGCCAGCACGTCATGGTCAGGAGTGATTAAATCATAAGCCTCCTTAATGTCTTTTAGCGGGATTGCCTTTAGTTGTCTGCCTTCATG
>JAADEI010000116.1 GCA_013153515.1 Chlorobiota bacterium
TGGGTTAAGGGCGGGATAACTTTGAGTTTTTTGGGTATGATGTTATCAGGAATTGGTTTATACTGGAAGCGTTCGGAGACTGCCTCTGTACACAATCGTTCACCATACCCAATTTGTGGAAAGAGAGAAAACAGTGATGATGTCATTTTAATTTGTCCCGGAGAAGAGTACTCCGGCGTTGATGGTGTTTGGGTTCCTTGGAATCCTGGCTGCGTATTCAAAATACCCAATGGAGTTCACGTGTGTATTGATGAAAACTCAGAACGAATTCCAACTCTGCTTTCTGAAACAGCATTTAGGAACTTAGAAGGAGGATGGTACAAACCAGAACGATTGAGATGGGAAGAATTCGCTCAAAATGCAAAACAGCAATATCAAATGTATATCCTTCAAAATGAACTTCCATGCAAGACTTGACTCCAGACCCAACCACGGTTGAAATCTACAAAGGCATTGATTGTTGCGATGAGGTTCAAACCGAATTGCAAAGCATACTTCAAGATGTTGCTTCTTTGCAGGGGCAATGCGACAGTTTGCGGAACCTGATGACCCAACAACACGCTGCAATTGAACAAAAATTTCAGAATCTTTCACAAGAAATCAAAATACTTCAAACCAAAGTCGCCGCGACTTTAACACGCATAGCCAGATTGCAAAGTAATTTCAAAGCTTGGATGAACTGGATTGCCAGAGCATTGAACCAAATCAATGACTGCACATGTGGGAAAACGCAACCATTACCTCCAGAAACAAGACAATGAGAGAAGAAGAGGACACTGGAACCTTTGGCGAGATTGTCCCTCTGGTCGTCATTGCATTCCTCTTGTTTTATGCCATTAAGGGAACCGTGCATCTGATAAAGCCATAGCAAAAGGCTGAACACGTTGTCTGAGATTTTCGTTTATCTTTACAAGAAAACAATTCAATAATGCAAGTTGCTGTTTTGCACCTTCAGGATGATTTAGATGCTGTTCATATTCTTCGGTCGTATGAATTTTCCTTTCCTAATTTGAGGCTTAGGATAACTCCTAAATTTGGAAAATTTTTCTTTCAGCATTCTAAGGAGGTTATAAGCAAGTCGGATGTGGTAGTTCTATTTATATCTGAGACGGGCATTCCATTAGATTCAAAGACTATAAAGGAATTAAAGGAAGCGATGAGGCAGAGAAAACCTATTATCGTTGTAATGCCGTCAAGGGCTAAGTTGCCTTCCTTGTTGTCCACTTATGATAATGTGGTGGTATATAAGCCTACTGTTAAGTATATGGAAGAGATTTTCAAGAATGTGAAAAGCTCTTCATCTTTAAATGTGATAGATTTGCTAGTATATAAGTTGTTAAGTGAATTGTTCTTTAAGGAGAGGATTAAGGCTCGGCAATGATTGGAAATATAGGCATATTTGATACCAACATATACATATACTTGTCAAAATTGAGTAATGAAGATGTTAGGGAGTCTGTTTCGTATATAACGTCATTTTATAGGTTGAGGAGGATTTGGGTGCCTCGCTACGTGAAAGATGAATTAATATTGGAGCGCAATAAACGAATTCAAAGAGTTTTAGAAATTTTGGAACTGTTTGTTCCTGTGGAGCCATGTCCATTAAAGAATAATAGGGTGGTGAAAAAGATTAAAGAGGGATGCGATATTGATTTGGGCGAAAGTGACGCTATAATGCAGATTGTTGAATTTGCCACCTTACCTAAAAGTAGGTTGAGGAAGTATTCTGCTTTAGGCTTGGATATACTTTTCTTTACTAATGATTTGGCAGCCTTAAGGTGTTCTTTTGTAAATGCTAAAGGGGTCTATTGGCGAAAGGTAGCAGAAGACATAAGGAGTAAATTGGGGATTCCTATTGAATACTAAAATCTTAGCACCATGTCCGACGTTACTTTTCGTTGGAAAAAGACAAAGGGGTTTCTAAACGAAACGAAGATTATTTTAAGCGAGCAAATGGTTGCTCTGGTTGTGATTTAATAAAGCAGGTTCAACGCAGACAGAATAGATTCAGTAGTGATAGTGATGGCTTGGGAAGTCATTAGATAGGATTATCCTGCCTATTCTTATGCACGCGATGGCTAAAATATGCGGTCGTGAGTGATTACAGAGAATCAGAATCTGTTTAATTCTGTTAGGTGCAGGGAAGACAATAATTAGGGAAATAAATAGGTATAAGACACTGGTCTATTGATAAAATAAGCTTTGCAGCCCCACCGGGAATCGAACCCGGATCCCCGGCCTGAAAAGCCGGTGTTCTAGCCATTAAACTATGGGGCCGTCAGGGCTCATCGCCCGTTGTTCAGTAGGATATAACAACGGGGGTGTTCCAAAAAGTTCCCAAGAATGTAATTTTAGGTTTAGAAGATTTAGAGCATGGATAAAATGCTTGATGTGAACTGGGTTAATCTGGCTACTGCGTTGTGGTATATAGTAGGGTTTGCACTTCTTTATCTGGCATTGCCCATAGTCCTGAAAAGACTTTCGTTTAGGAATGAATGGAAGAGGGAATTTAAGCGGTTTATGGCTCTGCTTTCCTTGACTGTTATTTATCAAGCCATTGACGCAATTTTCCCTATTCATAAATACATTGAGCGGCTTGGTGATTTCTATATTCTGCGAATGGAGGAAATAGAGATTTCCTTCCTTTCCACAATTAAGGCTCTGTACGTCTTGGTAACAATGTGGTATTTCATTCGGTTTGTGCGTGAATTGGTTTATTCGTGGATATGCCGATGGGGTTCGGAGGTGGAAGCTGGTTCGTGGAGGAGCTTGATTAGCAATTTGGGAATCCTTATTGTTGCTATGGTTTTTCTTCTGCAACTGGGCATCACTTGGAAGGTTCTGTTGCCTTTTGCCGGGGCTCTGGGAATAGGTTTGGGATTCGGACTGCAGACCATATTTAACAACTACATTAGTGGGTTCATCTTGATAATAAGCAGGAACTTAAAAGTTGGAGATGTGATAGAGATTGAGGGAAATGCTGGCAAGGCAGTGGGCAACGAAACAAACATTATTTACGGGAAGGTGGTTGATGTTAATGTTCTGACGACAAGGATTCATTCTGTTGATGGTTTGGAAATAGCTATCCCTAATTCGCATTTCGTGGCAGGGAAAATAATTAATTACACATTGAGCAACGAATTGGTTAGGTTGCACGTGCCTTTCGGAGTGGCTTATTCTTCCGATCCGCAAAAAGTGAGAAAAGTGCTATTGGATGTTGCTAAGCGGCATCCCGCCGTTGAAAAGCAACCGCCCCCAGAAGTCATTTTCTATGAGATGGCGGACAGTGCCCTCGTGTTCCATCTTCTCGTGTGGGTGAATGTTAGAAAATTATGGAAAACTGTTGCTTTGAGGAGCGACATTTATTTCAAGGCTTGGGATGAGTTGAAGAAGGCAGGAATAGAGATTCCGTTCCCACAAAGGGATGTATGGTTCAGAAACACACTGGTTATAGAACATAAAGAAGAAAATAAAACCAAAGAGGCATCTAAACCCAAGAAGGCATGAGGGCAGTTAGCATGTTGGGCATATTAATTGGTATAGTGGGGTCAGGATATGTTCTTCTTCAGAATAGTCAAGGGGATTGGAGGGAGCAAGCGGAACGAATGGTAAAGACACA
>JAADEI010000139.1 GCA_013153515.1 Chlorobiota bacterium
CGCCTGGCGTGTGGCTACCTGGCTACTTGGGTTCGCATTATAATTATCAATTCAACGGCTATGTGTGGGGTTCAGTTGGAGCGATAGGCGTGGAAGGTCGGTTCATTGTTGTATATGGCACAAATGATACGGTTTATTATCCGATAAAGTTCACGTTTGTAGATTCATCGTTGATAGACAGTCCTGCAGGATGGCAAGTTGTTGATTGGGTTTCAGTGAGTGGCACGGAGATGTGGGTTGTGTATAAACACCGATATAAGAATATTTATGACACAGTTTTAGTTCAGTTGCCGTTCACGACTGGTCAATGTTGCAAGTTCAAAGACAGGGCTGTGTCAAAGATATATTGTGGAGTAGTGACGCCGTATCTTCCGCCGATGGCACCCGACACGCCCACGTTCTGCAATGACTTGGCGACCATTCAGCAGTCATGGGTTTTGGCATACAACCGTCAGCGATTGGAGGATTCAGTGAGGAGGTATATAGTTCCGCAGATAGAGGCAGTGTGCCAGAGCGTTACGGACAGCCTTTGGTGGAAGATAAAGCAGCCTGAGTTTGCCTTTACATTATATTATTATGACAGGGCAGGCAACCGAGTGGCAGTTGTTCCACCCGATGGGGTTGAGATGTTGTCCGATGACAGCACGGGGATGGTTCCGGGAGCGAGAGCAAGCGGTAATGTGCTTCGTCCTACCCATCGGAAAGTTGTTTTATGGCGTTACACCGCCAGCAACCAAGTGTGGATGAGGCATCACCCGGACAGAGGCACAGATTTGACATGGTACGACCCAGCCGACAGACCAATAGTCACCCAAGACGCCCGCCAAAGAGCCGAGAACAAAGTGTCTTTCATCAAATACGACAGTCTGAGCCGACCGATCGAGGGCGGAGTTGCTTCACTTTATTCAAATTTTACTAATTTTGCATATGAGAACAATGTGCCAATAAATACGAGCATTGTGTGGGACAGGTTTGTGCAGGTTTACGACACGTCAGCAACAGGAAGCCCAAATCCTTCAGGGCACTTCCGTGGTAGGGTAACCACCCACAAAGTCTGGCAAAAATGGACAGGCACCGAAGAACCAGACTATGTCGTGTATTATGACTACGACCTAATGGGCAGAGTCAAACGAGAAATCCATGAGATTCCAATGCTGAAAAAATTCAAACATGATAAGTTTGAAATGTCGTATCTTTATGATGCAATTAGCGGGAAAGTTAAGGAAATGATTTACAACAAAGGCAAGAAAGACGAATTTCGCCACCGTTTCGCTTATGACGCTATGGGGAATTTGAAATATGTCTGGACATCGCGAGATGGCAAGAAGTGGACTTTGGAGAGTGCTTTGAAATATTATCCTGACGGCAAATTAATGCGTCGGGAAATCCGTCCCAAAGACTTAATGTTGCAAGGACTTGACTATGCCTATACCCTTGACGGCTGGCTGAAGGCAATCAATTCAGAAGTTTTAGAGAACGATCCTTCACAAGACGGCATTTCTGGAACTTATGAATACTTTGCGAGAGACGTCTTTTCCTTACTTCTTCGCTATTATCCTAACGACTACAAACCCATAAAGCCCACAGCCACGCCACTTGAAGCCACAATCACATCAGGCACTTCTCACCTTTACAAACCCTATTACACTGGCTGGATTTCGTCATGGTCATTGCACCTTGACACCTTGCACACGGCTTATTCCTTCCGCTACGACAGGCTTGGCAGATTGACCAAAGCGACAACATTGGCTGGTTTCAACGGTTCCGAGTGGAGTGCAAGTTTGGTTAAAAACTATTCAACTAAATATTCCTATGACTTAGTAGGAAACATTCTTTCATTAACCCGTTATGGTTCGGATACGAATGCGATAGATGTTCTGACGTATGAGTATTACAACCGTTCCCGCAACAATCGATTGAAGCGCATAGTTGATGGTGCTGGACGTATGATAGGCATTGATTTAGAAACGCAACCAATTGATAATTATGGTTATGATCCAGTCGGGAACATGGTTAGGGACAGCAGTAGAAATATGCGGGTGTTTTATACATATTCAAACAAACCCAAGCGAATTAAAATTGGCAATAGAACTATTAAAATGTATTACAATCCATCAGGTTATAGATTCTTCAAAGGCAAAGGACCAAACAGAGGTCAAATTTTTGTGTACAATAGTCAGGGTCAGTTAATGGCAAAATACACAATAAATGGCAGAAAATTGAAGTTGGATTTTGTGCCGATATACGAGGGAACTAAGAGGTTGGGTATTTTAGAACCAGAAGGAGTTGAATGGTATGCAAAGAGGAAGTGTTATATTGTGTTGCCGGGAGGTCAGCGGGTTGAGGTTCCTTGTGGAGGTGAGTTTGAAGTTGGGGATGCACCGATGTTGAGGGTGATGCCAAGGGGAGAGGGCAGAGTTTTGAAGCCTTCAAGGAAATATGAACTTACGGATCACTTGAACAATGTACGAGTGGTTATTAGAGACCAGCGAGTTCCAGTGTCAACCAATGGAAGTACGGTTGCATATTATAAGCCACTAATAGAAAGTATTCATGATTATTATCCCTTTGGCTGGGAAAAACAATTGACAACAGTAAATCCTTATCCATTCAATTATCAAGGTCAATTGTTTGACAGGGATTTGGGTTGGCAGTATTACCGATACCGCAACTATGATCCGATGATAGCAAGGTTCCATCAGGTGGAGCCATTAATAGACAAGTACCCATGGTTAAGTTATGTGTTTGCGGAAAATTGGGTAACTAATTCAGTAGAATTAGAAGGTTTGGAGAAGGTTAAGCAAATAAATATAGTTAGAGAAAATGGAAAGACCAAGGCTATTTTAGTATTGGAGCCCATTACCATTGTATGGTCTAGTAAGGAGGGAAATGCTAAGAATAGTAGTAGTGGGACTGAACAAGGAAATGGGCATGAGGAAGAATCTGGCTCTACTTCAAAAGGGGGATTTTTTAGGCGCATATGGAATAAGATAAAAAGATTCTTATGGGATTTGGACAGGAAGGTTCAAGGTAATCATAAAGAAAAAGTTTCTGGGGGAATGGTTCTTACTTCTAAGAAGGGAGGGAATATGAATAATACTGTGGGGGAGAACCCAGATTCCCAGTGGCTAAATATGGATACTTTTAATATTGTATCTTTATGGCTCATAAGAAGTCCTACTGATAATTTATTGGTAAATACGCTTAAGCTTAGTAGATATATAATCAAGGATGCGGCTGATTTAGGTCTTAAACTTCCGTATGAGGATGAGGACACTTCTGTGCATATCCCAAAGCATCTAATTTTTTATTGTACTAGTTGCGGAAGTCGACATATGTGTATAGAAGACACGGCTATTAATTATGTCGGGAAGGCACCGGCAGAAGACACGATAGAAGGTCACACTCAAAAAGATATATATGATCACTTTAAAAAGAAGCTTGTAAAATAGTTGTTATGATTAGAATAATCTATTTAACAACATGTATTATGATATGTTTTCTTTTTTGTTTTGGATGCAATGATAATGGATATAGAATTATATATGAGCCGATAGGCGATAGCATTCGGGTTCGGGAATATTAC
>JAADEI010000089.1 GCA_013153515.1 Chlorobiota bacterium
CAATTGCCAGCACGTCATGGTCAGGAGTGATTAAATCATAAGCCTCCTTAATGTCTTTTAGCGGGATTGCCTTTAGTTGTCTGCCTTCATGTGAAACAATGTCTTCAGAACTATATCTCTTGTCTATATCGGGCTTTATGATAGCCACTTTTTGGTTTGCAAGCAAGCATCTCTTTACCCGACGAATTAGCTCTTCTGTTTTTCCAGCAAACATTGGACCGCAAATCACTTCTATCCATCCTCGTTGTGTATATCCGTGCCAGGAAGCTGGATCAAGCGACATAATAGAATATGTTTATTAAGCCAAAGATAAAAGGGAGCCCTCAAATAAGATGGCAACTTAGTCTTCAATAATCTTGAACTCAACTCGCCTGTTGAGTGCCCTGCCTTCTTCCGTGCTGTTTGGTGCAATAGGTTGGCTCTCACCATAGCCTTTAGCAATCAACCTGGAGGGGTCAATGCCTTTACTGACCAGATACTTCACCACTGCTTCGGCACGACGCTGACTCAGCCTAAGGTTGTATGCTTCTGAACCAATGCTGTCTGTGTGTCCGGCAATCTCCACCTTAATGTTAGGATATTGCTTCATTAATTCCACTACGCGGTCCAGCTCTGGATAAGACTCGGGCTTCAAATCAGCCCTGTCAAATTCAAAGAAAATGTTTCTAAGTGCTACTACCGCCCCCTTCTTTACGGGAATCAGGGGCACTTTTAAATTAATCTCTTTATATTGGGCATCTGAAGGAATATTAAAGTTGGCAGAATAGAAAAGATAGCCATCTTTGGTTACTGCCAGACCATAGTTCTTACCAGGTGTGAGAGTGATTACGAATTTGCCTGTTGCTGAGTTTGAAATAACGCTTCTGACGGTGTCGCCAGTGGCATTATCCAGAACTAAGACTTGTGCCTCTAAGGGATCCTTTGTAAGGGAATCATATACAAAGCCTTTGACCAAAGTGATAGGGGAGGCTGGTTTGAAAGCGAGGAGGGGAAGTTTGGCTTTTTCTTTAAGTGTTAGTTTTTTCTTTTCCAATTTGGCTTCAATCTCTTCTGTTTTAAATTCCATTACATATAAATCCTTTTCACCTTGTGAGTCATCTCTATATGAAGCATAGTACGCACGCTTTCCATCAGCGGAAATGACAAAGTAGATGTCGTCGCCTGCTGTATTAACTGGATAGCCCAGATTAACTGGTTCAGACCACTTTCCGTCTTCATAAACCGTTTTGAATATATCGTATCCACCCATTGTCTTATGACCTTTTGAACTGAAATAAAGCGTTTTCCCATCTGGATGCAGGAATATACCATCTTCATCATAAGGCGTGTTAATTGTTGGACCGGCGTTGTAAACCTTTTTCCACTTCCCTTTTTCGTTCTTTTCAGCTATCCATATATCTCTGCCGCCGTGACCACCCGGACGAGTGCTTACAAACAACATTTTCTTGCCATCAGGGAATATAGCAATGCTCTTTTCTGAGTATTTAGAATTTATAGGTTTGGGAAGAGGCTTAGGCTTTGTCCATTTGTCGCCTTTAAGGTGGCTAACGTAAATGTCACCGCCATTGTCACTCTTATAAATATAAATTGTTTGTCCATCTGGGGAGACGCCGATAACTGATTCATGCTCTTTGTCATTAATTGGGGGTCCTAGGTTATATGCCTTGCCCCATGTTCCATCTTCTTGTTTTTCCGTTGCCCAGACATCCTCAAAATACAAGCCATCGTAAGGGTCAACCCTTTTCCCTACGTTTTCAGGGCGTCGGGCAGTGAAATAGATAATTGATTCATCTGCTGTAATAATTGGAGCATATTCAGGATAAGGGGAGTTGACTTGGGGTCCAAGGTTTTTTATTTCAACAGGAACAGGAGTTTTCATTAATTCTCTGCCATATCGCACTTCTTCAATGCGTTTGTCTGCGAACTCAACTGGATTGGGGAATTCAACAAATTGTCTGTAAGTCAACTCTTCCAATCTGCCAAACAAGACTATGTATATGATATTCCATGTTTCACGAACCTCTCGTTCCGAAGGAGTTAGTTGGTTCCGATATGTTTTGTAATAGTATTCAGCACTATCCATATTGTGTGCTAAGTGATAAGCCCATCCAAGCAAAAGATATATTTCCTTAGGGAAATCCCGTTCCACTTGCCCGTTCTTGAGGGCTATTTTGAAATACTTTATGGCTTTTGTTTTTTCTGGTCCTAACATAAATTCAATGCCGATAATAGCGTTTGCTTGAGGTTCCTCATTCCATATTTTAAGGGCTTCGTCCAGATACTCATGAGCTTTTTTAAAGTTAGGAGGTTGTTCAGTTAGTGGCTTCCAGGCTTTCTTTAGATACTTTTTAATCTTTTTTCTCGCCTTCTTATCAAGATTTTGAGCATTAGCATTTCCTGACGCAAAAGGAAGCAGTATCAGTGCTGTCAAGAGCGTAACCATTATCTTTTTCGCAATGTTTTTCATGGATATATAATTTTCTTTAACATTCACTTTTACAAAGATAAGTTCAATGTAATAAACGAAGTGATGATTTGCGTTGATATGGACGATGCGGTTAATGATTTCTCTACTGGGCTGGTTCGTAGGCATTCTTGTGCTTAATGCTCAGGTTAGTGTGGAAGTTAGCAGGCAGGGGATAGACAAGGCGGAAAGGTTAATCGCAGCAGGTGAATATGATAGGGCTATTGAAGTGCTTGAGGATTTGATGACAAGGGGTTCATCTGAGGATGCTTTAGCTCTGTTGGGGAAAGCCTATTTACTGAAAGGCGATACGGTCTCTATGATTAAACAGGTTGAGGCATATTTAAAGAAGCATAGGAAAAGCCTGACCGCTTGGATATTGAAATATGTTGTTACGCCAGATAAGAAAAGGAAAAAGATTTTAAAAACAATTGCTGATCTGTTGCCTGATGACCCCGCTCAAATCGCTAAATATGGACGGTTTGCTGAGGAGTTGATGCAATGGGACCTTGCTGTATTTATGTACCAAAAAGGAGAGGAGAAGGTTGGGGAAGGTGCTTTTATGCTTGATATAACGAGGGTTTACGAGCGGCAGGGTCGCTGGTATGAAGTGGCTAAAACATATTTGGAGCAATTGAATAGGGAACCTGCTTTCATGCCCGCCGTGGAAGATTTAATGCGTCAATGGGTTAGCGATAGCTTGAAGAGAAGGGCGTTCTCTCTGGCTTTGAATACTATGTTATCCAGAAGTGCCAGTGATAAGGTGTGGGAGGTGGCTGTGTTGTGGTATGCAGCAACTGGGGATGTGGCAAGAGCATTGAAATTTGCTATTGCTTTGGACGAAAAGAAGGGGACTCGTGGCAAGAAAGTGTATGACTTTGCAAAGAAATGGGAGCAAGAGGGACTCTTAGATGCTGCATTAAAAGCTTATGAATGGGTTGAAGAGAATGGTGCCGGACCATACAAATGGATGGCGAGGGAAAGAAAATTAAAAATCAGGAAGGATATCTTGTTTAATAGTTCGGAATACAAGCCAGAAGTTGCCAGGCAACTGGCTCTTGACTACGCTGAACTTCTTAGGAATAGGGTTACGCCCCAGACAGTAAAAGATTTTGCTTATATCATCGGAGTGTATTTGAAGATGCCTGATTCGGCAATAAGCATTCTTGAAAAATATAACACTTGGTTCAGGCATAAGAAGGACCTTAGATATGAGTATCATCTCACAAAAGGCGATATATATTTTGCCAATGGATTATTGTCGGAGGCAATTCTTGAATACATGCAAGCGGAACGAGAGGCTCCAGACCTTGAAAAAAGTCTTGAGGCAAGATATAAACTTGCCGAGTCCGCCTTCGCAAACGGCGATTTCGGTTGGGCTCTCTACCAATTGGAACTCATTGCAGGAGGACCTTCTAGATATCAAACTAATGATGCCCTATCACTTATCCAATTCATAAAAGAATATCGTAATGACTCGTTAGCACTGTCCTACTACGCAAAGGCTTGGTATGCTTATAAATTACAGGATTCCATGCTCTTCAAAGCCTATGTTGACTCAACCCTTCGGGAAGCACAATTCTCTTCCCTGAAAGATGAGTTGAAGTATCTGGAAGCCTTGTTTGAGAAGAACATTAAAGGGAATCCTGAGAAAGCCTATGAAATCCTTGTTGAAATGGTGGAGGCAAACCCACAATTGCTTCTTGCCGACGACGCCCTCTATCAATTGATTTTGCTCGACCTTGAAAGGGAAAATGCTGAATCAGCTCTTGATTGGTTTAGCAAACTCTCTCAATTGCATGGCGACAGTCCATATAAACTATTAGCGGGGGAGCATTTGCGACGATCGGGTTTGCCTTAATCTGTTTATCTTTGAAAACTAAATTCATGTTTTGGTATGAGGATAGCAGTTATAGGCACAGGCTATGTGGGGCTTGTTACCGGTGTTTGTTTCGCTGAAATGGGGAACTATGTGTGGGGTGTGGATATTGATGAAGAGAAGATTGCCAAGTTAAAGCAAGGCAAAACCCCGATTTATGAACCTGATTTAGATACACTACTGGAAAGAAACTTGAAGGCAGGACGGTTGTTTTTTACTACTAATTTAAAAGAAGCTATTCCGCAGGCTGACGTTGTTTTCCTTGCATTGCCAACCCCCCCACTGCCCTCAGGGGACGCCGACCTATCAGTGGTTTTTAAAGTGGCGGAAGAAGTCGCCCCCTTGCTAAATGGATATACGGTCATTGTTACTAAAAGCACTGTTCCTGTGGGAACAACAGAAAAAGTTAAAGAAATTATTTCCGCTCTTACTGACGCGCCTTTTGACGTCGCTTCTAATCCAGAGTTTCTGAGGGAGGGACGTGCCGTAGAGGATTTCATGAGACCGGACCGTGTGGTTATAGGAACTGATAGTGAGCGAGCAGAGGCTATCCTAAAATTCTTATATGAACCCTTTGTTAGACAGGGAAATCCCATTATAACTATGGACATTCGCAGTTCTGAGCTAACCAAATATGCCGCTAACACGTTTCTGGCAATGAGAATTTCTTTTATTAACGAGGTGTCGTGGTTATGTGAGGCGGTGGGTGCTGATGTGATGAAGGTCAGGCTTGGGATGGGCTTAGACCCGCGTATTGGGAAACATTTTTTGTATCCCGGTGTTGGTTACGGAGGTAGCTGTTTCCCAAAGGACGTGAAAGCATTTTATAGACAGGCACAGAAGGAGGGTATTGAATTTCTTTTAACGCCGGCGGTTGACCGCGTGAATGCTATCCAACAGGAACGGTTTGCTCAAAAAATCATTGACTATTTCGGGGGAGATTTGCAGGGTAAAACATTAGCTTTTTGGGGATTTGCTTTTAAACCGGAGACAGATGATATCCGAGAGGCACCGGCACTGAAAACTCTTGATAAGGTTTTGGAGAGGGGGGCTGTTGTCAGGGGTTGGGATCCCGCTGCCCTTGAAAATGTTAAAAAACAGGTGGGGAATAAAATTTATTATGCAGAAAATATGTATGATGCCCTTGATGGGGTAGATGCCTTGGTTATTCATACTGAATGGGCTGAGTTCAGAAGACCAGACTTTGAGAAAATGAAGGAATTGATGAGAAAAAAAGTCATTTTTGATGGCAGAAATCTTTACGACCCCAACTTTATGGAAAAGGAGGGGTTTACCTATTTTAGCATTGGAAGAAAACCAGTGATTGTATAATGAAAAGAAAAACTATTTTGATAACCGGGTCTGCTGGATTTGTTGGTTCTCATTTAGTGGACAGGGCATTGAGTGAAGGATTCAAGGTCATAGGATTAGATAATCTGATTACAGGAAGTGAAGAAAACATTAGGCATTTGAGGAATGAACCCAATTTCATATTCATTGAACATGATGTAACTGAACCCGTCGTTTTTCCCGATGATGTGGATTACATATTCCATTTCGCATCACCCGCCAGTCCAAAAGATTACTATGCATTGCCTATAGAAACAATGCGTGTCGGGTCGGAAGGAACTTATAATATGCTCAATTTGGCGAGAGAGAAAGGAGCAACATTTATGTTAGCTTCCACTTCCGAAGTTTATGGGGACCCCGAGGTTCATCCGCAACAGGAAACTTATTGGGGGCGGGTTAATCCAATTGGTCCCAGAAGTGTGTATGATGAAGCAAAGAGATATGCCGAGGCGATGACTATGGCTTACAAGAGGCTATACGACCTCGACACTCGCATCGTTAGGATTTTTAACACCTATGGTCCAAGGATGAGGCTCAACGACGGACGAGTCCTACCAAATTTCATTACCCAAGCATTAAAAGGGGAACCATTAACTGTTTATGGAGACGGTTCACAAACCCGTTCGTTCTGCTATGTAGATGACTTGATTGAAGGGGTATGGAGGCTCATGATGAACGTTAAATATCACGACCCTGTTAACATAGGCAATCCAGAGGAAGTTAAGATAATTGATTTCGCCCGAGAAATCCTTGAAATAACAGGTTCCCAGTCGCCCATAGTTTTTAAACCATTGCCTCAGGATGACCCTAAGAGGCGACGTCCAGACATCACCAAAGCAAGGCAGTTATTAAATTGGGAGCCTAAGGTGCCCAGAAAAGAGGGGCTAAGACGAACATTGCAGTATTTTAAAAATAAATTGCATTTGTATGAATAGGGAGGATTTAGACCTTGTGCTTGTGATGCCCGCATATAACGAAGAAGAGGGAATTGCTGATGTTGTTAAGCAATGGATAGAGGTTTTGAGGAATGTTGTTGGACCAAGTAGGTTTAAAATGCTTGTTATAGATGATGGTTCCAAGGACCGCACCTTTGAAGTTTTGAAATCCCTTGAACAAGAAATCCCTGAATTGATTGTTGACACTCACCCTAACATGGGACATGGTCCAACTATTGTCAAAGGTTATAAGAAGGCGATCGATATGGGGGCTAATTGGGTAGCACAGGCAGATAGCGACAACCCAATTCCACCAACGGAATTTGTTAAATTGTGGAACAATAGGGACAAAGGAGATTTTATTCAGGGTTGGCGGGCAGGACGCCAAGAACATTGGTTTAGAAAGAAAATTGTTACGCCCGGGGCACGATTCGTCTCTCGCTATTTATTCGGTTCCACATTGCGAGACCCAAACATACCGTTCAGGTTAATGAAAGCAGAAGTCTTGCAGAGATATTTAGAGTGGCTTCCAGAACCCGTTCCCTTCGCACCAAATGTGTTTCTGTCGGCATTTGCGGGACGGGAAGGCAGAGTATATGATAACATTCCCGTTGAAAATGTTTTTAGACCCTCAAAGATTTGGGGTAAATTAGAGTTGGGGAAGTGGAGCAAACTCATTTGGACAAATGCAAAAGATTCTTTCAGGGTCAGAAGGCATTATAAACAAATGATGGAGGAGAAGAGATAGAAAAATATCCGATGATGAGTTGGATAACAGAATTTGAATATGTTGTTGTCGGAGGGGGATTGGCTGGAACGATCATAGCAGAGCATATAGCAAGAGTGCTTAATAAGAAAGTTTTGATAATAGAAAGGAATTTAGTTCTTGGGGGGCATTGCTACGATTATGTCCACGAGTCAGGCATTAGAGTTCACAAATACGGACCTCACCTGTTCCACACACCTTTCAAGGAAGTGTGGGAATACCTTTCTCAATTTACAGAATGGGACTATTATCAACATCGCGTAATGGGTTGGATAGACGGAAAATATGTTCCCATACCATTTAACTTCAATACGCTATATGCCTTATTGCCCACTGAATTCGCCAGACGCTTGGAATCCAAACTGTTAGAAAAATATGACTATGGTTCACGAATTCCTATTAAGGAGTTTATGGATGCAGACGATGAGGATTTACGATTTCTTGCCAATTTTGTTTATGAAAAAATTTTCTATGGCTACACATCCAAGCAATGGGGCAGGAAACCAGAGGAGATCTCTGCCGATGTTCTCGCCAGAGTGCCCATTGTCCTCAGTCGCGACGACAGATATTTCAACGACCAATATCAAGGAGTGCCTAAGCGTGGCTATACAACAATGATCAGAAACATAGCAACACACAAGAACATATTTGTTTTACTAAACACGCACCACAAGGAACTCATTAAACTGGATAACGGACGAATTTATCTTGATGGTCAGGAGTTCAAAGGCTTGCTTATATACACTGGTTCCATTGATGATTTATTTGATTATAAGTTTGGACATTTGCCCTATCGGTCTCTGAGATTCAGATGGCAAGTGGTTCACGAAAAGCAATTCCAACCAGTGGCTCAGGTCAATTTCCCTCTTGAATATGAATACACACGCATCACGGAATATAAACACATTCACCCATTAGATGTCCCTTACACAGTAGTTGCCTACGAGTTCCCTGAGGAATATGAATATGGCAAGAACCTGCCTTTCTATCCATTGTTTACAGAGGGCGGACAGGAAGCATATCTCAAATATCAGGAACTTGCTAAAAAGTATAAAAACCTAATCCTTTTAGGTAGGCTGGCAGAATATAGATATTATGACATGGATGACACTGTCAAGCGATCAATGGAGATATTTGAAGAAAAAATATTATAAATGGACGCCTCAGAAGGGCTGAGGCAGGGGCGTTTTAAAAAATGTTGTAATGTTGTGTTTGAGAAAATTTTTATAATCGCACTTATTCTTTGTGTTCAATCTCTTTGTGAAATTGTTTTAATATCTCTTCAAATTCTTTTTCCACTTCATGAGCCAACTCTTCGTCAATGAATATCCTTCCACAATTTTCGCATGTGTATATGGCATCTCTTTTTCTGACTTCCAACTGTCGTTGAGGCGGAACCCACATATAGCAACCGCCACAAGCAGACCGTTCAAAAGTTACGACTGCCCGTCTGTTCTTGTATTTATTCCTAATTCGTTCGTATGCTCTGTATAATCGTTCGTCAACTTTAATGACGTCTTCAACGGCTTTCTTCCTCAGTTCCTTAAGGAAGTTTTCTTCTTTCTCTGTTTCGGCAATGACGCTTTCCAATTCCTTTTCCTTCTCTTCAAGTTTCTTTTGAAGTTCTTGGATTTTTTCTTGTGTTTCTTTTATCTTTTCTTCAATCGTCTTGATTTCTTGGCTCAGTTCATTAATATGTTTCTCAGATAATTGAATATCCAATTTTAAGTCTTCAATTCCTTTTTCAAATGTGTTATATTCCTTGGCAGTTTGGGCATCTTTTAGTTTTTCTTGAAGTCTTTGGAGTTTTATTTTCAGTTCTTCTTTTTTGTTTTGTTCGTTGGACAGTTCTTTCTCAAGGCGCTTCTTCTCTTCGTTTAGTTTTTCCAATCGTTTGTGAAGACCTTCTATTTCGTCTCTGAGGTCTCTGACTTCCAGAGGCAATTCACCTTTGAGGTTTTCCACTTCGGCAAGTCGGGAGTCAATAACTTGAACCTTGTAAATCAATCTTAGTTTCTGTTCAACTGTTGCCTGTCCACCAACTGCTTCCTTAGTCGTTTCCTTGGTTGCCATAGACAAAGTATTTAACTGGGTTCTCTGAATGAATTAAGTGAATAGGGACATTAAAAGTTTCCGAAAGTTGATTTCTGAGGTTTTGAAGGACAGGAACTTCTGTTTCGTAGTGTCCCGCATCAATTATGAACAGGGAATCTTGAGCGTCCCAAAACGTGTGATATTTAACGTCTGCGGTTATGAATGCATCAACGTTTGCCTGATGGACTTCCCGCCAGAATTGAGAGCCAGAGCCACCACAGACGGCAACCCGCTTGATTGCTCGGCTTGTTGGATTATTATGTCGTAAAGTTTTACTGTTGAGTCTAACACAGACCCATTGGAGGAAGTCGTCCACAGGCATCCCTTGAGGCAATTCGCCAATGCGTATGAGATGAGGAATCCCATCGTTTTCTGAAAGAGGCATAATGTTTTTTAATCCCAGTCGTTGGGCAAGAACGTCATTGACACCACCTGTCGCCCTGTCCAGATTAGTATGCATAGCAATTAGGTTAATTCCATATTTGATTGCAGACATAATAGCCTTTTGGTTCCTTTCAAACGGCGTGATTGTCTTTAAGCCTTGGAATATGACAGGATGATGGCTAATCAGAACTTTTGTGTTTAGTGCCACTGCTTGCTGAACCGCCTCGGGAGTGGCGTCAAAAGTTAAGGCGATTGAATCAAAAGGGGCGGTTGGGTCACCAACTAATAATCCCACGTTATCAAAGGATTCGGCGTAATGAAGTGGAAAATTCTCGTTAAGCCAATTTATCAGTTTTGCAACATTTGGCACAGTTGTTGCGTTTATTCAATCACAAACTTACGCTAAGTTGCATTATAAATTTGCACAAAAATGAAGAAAGTGAACTGGAAAGGAATTCTCGGATTGATAGGGTTCATAGCAATGACAATGGCTTCAACCACCTATGCTCAATACAATATCGTCATTAAGACAACTAAGCCTCTCAAAAGTGAAAAGTGCATAATCGCATATTACTTTGGCGACAAACAACTGGTCTTTGATACCTTTGAAGTAAAGAAAAACACTTGCATAATTAAAGGAGATTCCACGCTTGCAACAGGAGTCTATATCGCTTATTATCCCGATGACACAGTGTTTATTGAATTCCTTGTGCCACAAAACGACCAGAAATTTAGTTTGACTTTTGACCCTGATGACCCAATCCTTTCTATGCAAGTGAAAGGTTCTTTGGACAACCAGTTGTTTTATGAATACAATAAGAAAGCTGCACAGTTATATAAAGACAGTGTAGCAAAAGCAGATTCCATAATAATCACTTTCGGAAAGAGTTTAGCGAAAAAGCATCCACAAACATTCTTCGCTAAGTTAATCAAATTAATCTATCTTCCCAATATTCCTGATACAATTGAAGACCCAGAAGAAATCTGGAAATATGCCTACTATCACTATTTTGATGGTATTGACCTAAGCGACGAGGCATATCTGCGAACACCCGTCCTGCACAATAAAGTGATGACCTATCTTGACAGGATAGTGCCCATAATTCCTGATTCCCAGTGTAATGCAGCAATACGCATTATCAAGGCTTCTGAAAAGAATCCAACCACTTTCAAGTATTGGTCGGCAACCTTGCTCAATAAATATGCTCGTTCCAGAATAATGGGAATGGAGAACGTGTATGTCTGCATAGTGGATAGTTTTTATGCCAATGGGAAGACACCATGGGTTGATTCAGTGACCCTATCCAAAATCTTGTTTGACGCCCAAATGATTAAATACACGATGATTGGCAAAGTGGCACCAGAGATAGTTCTTAAAGACACCGCAGGAAGGTATATATCCCTGCACGGCGTTAAATCGCTTTATACAGTTGTTCTGTTCTGGGATCCAGATTGTGGACACTGCCGACGGGAAATCCCTAAACTCAAAAAGATTTATGAAAAATATAGCCGTGATACCCTGGAAATATATGCTGTTTATGTGAATGTTGAAAAAGACAAGTGGCTTAAGTATATCAGAGAAAACAAGTTGGAATGGATAAATGTTGAAGATGTTGAGATGAAACACCCATTCAGGTATTATTATTATATAAAGGGAACGCCGAAAATTTTATTGCTTGACAAGGACAAGAAAATTATCGCCAAGAACATAAATGCCGAACAACTGGAAAAAATCCTTGAAGCCAGAATAGAAGGCAAGAAGGAAGAGAAGGTTGAAACAACACCCGAAGATTCCCATCATTAATATCCCTTGGCTATCTAATTGATTCATAAATTAAATGATATATGAGTGCAGTGTCATCAAGCCTTCTTGATAAGATAAAGGAAGTTGGACAGTTTATCCTTTCTGAATTGAACCATCTGGGAGGAGAAGACATTGACTTGAAGGGGAAGCATGACCTTGTTACGAGGGTTGACAAGGAGAGCGAACGCAGACTGATAGAACTTCTTAGTGATTTTTCGCCATCGCAGGACACAGGATTTCTCACGGAAGAGTTCAATCCAGATGCTGATTTGTCTGAACATGAGTGGTGGTGGGTCGTTGACCCGCTGGACGGCACAACGAACTATGTGCATCGCGTTCCCGTCTTTGCCATATCAGTTGCTTTGATGCACGGCTCTGTCAAGCAAGGAGTTGTTTATGACATATACCACGATTTTATGTTTTATGCTTCTGAGGGCAAAGGGGCTTTCCTTAATGGAAAAAGGATATATGTTTCTAAGGAGTCCAATGTGGACAATTTCCTTATTGCCACAGGATTTCCCTTTAGCGACTTGTCCCGTGCCGAGGAATATCTCAACATGTTTAAGCATTTGATGAGGGAAGTTCAAGGTCTGCGACGGTTAGGGTCTGCTGCCATAGACCTTGCTTATACTGCCGCTGGGAAATTTGACGGATTTTTTGAATATGGGTTGAAGCCGTGGGATGTGGCTGCTGGCAGCCTGCTTGTGAGGGAAGCGGGGGGAAGCGTTGCTGACTTCAAAGGACTGGATGATTATTTATTTGGTAGGGAGATAATAGCGGGCAGTCCCAGTGGATTTGAGTATTTAAAGAAACTTTGCTTGCAGTATTTTTAGTATGTTTTTAAGAAACTAAAAGGTGTCCCAACTGCCTTATTCTAATTAGAAGTTGTTTGTTTTTAACGTCTTAAATTTGCTTAAAAGGGATGCCTTATGTCCAACGATGTTGTTTCTCTCGGGGATAAAAAAATGAGTTTTGCAGAGTTCCGTCAAATGGTTCTTGATGACTATAGGCTTGGGTGGGTCAGTCGCCATTGCAGTGTCATAGGGAGGAAAGAGGTTCTGACTGGTAAAGCGAAATTTGGCATTTTCGGAGATGGCAAGGAAGTCGCTCAATTGGCTATGGCTAAAGCCTTTAAGAAAGGGGACTATCGTTCGGGCTATTATCGTGACCAGACTTTTATGATGGCTATTGGCGAATTGACTGTTGAGGAATTCTTTGCCCAGTTGTATGCCGACCCGATTAATGACCCGCATTCTTTCGGCAGGCAGATGAACAATCACTTTGCTACGCACTTTTTAGATGAGAATGGCAGGTGGCGAGAAGTTAAAAACTTGTACAACTCTGCATCCGACACGTCGCCAACCAGTAGCCAGATGCCACGGGCATTAGGTCTCGCCCTAGCTTCCAAACTTTACAGGCTCAATCCTGATTTAAAAAACACATCTTTTTCCAACAACGGAAATGAAGTTTGTTTTGCAACTATTGGCGATGCCAGTTGTGCAGAGGGACTGTTCTGGGAAACGCTCAATGCCGCAGGCGTAATGCAGGTTCCTCTGGCTATATTCATTTGGGACGACGGCTATGGTATCTCTGTCCCGAAAAAATATCAAGTTACCAAGGAAGATTTTGCTGAGTTGCTCTCTGGCTTTGGAGTTAATGAGAAAGGAGAGGGCATAGACATTTATCAAGTTGCGGGTTGGGACTATCCTGCTCTAATTAAAACTTTTGTTGAAGGCATAGAGAAGTGTCGTGAAACCCATCGTCCTTGTGTGTTCCACGTCTATGGCTTGACACAACCACAAGGTCACTCAACAAGCGGTTCGCATGAGAGATATAAACCCAAGGAAAGGCTTCAATTTGAAAAGGAGTTTGATGCTTTGTTGAAAATGCGTGAATGGATATTGAAGGAAGGTATAGCCACGGAAGAAGAGCTTGACCAGATTGAAAAGGAAGCACTGGAGAGGGTTAAGGAAGGGCAACGGAGGGCTTGGAAAATGTTTAAAGACCCGATATATAAAGAAATGAATGAGGCTATATCTATAATGAAAGAAATCGCACAGAATTCCAAGCACGCACAGGAGATATATGACACTATTAAACAATTGCAAAGGGAACTGAATCCGTTGCGTAAGGACGTAATGGCTGCCGTGAAGAAGGTGCTTCGCCTCACAAGGTTTGAATCAAGCGAAGCAATAGAACGACTCAGGAAGTGGAAAGATCAATATGAAGACCTTGCATTTGATTTCTATAGCACACACTTGTATAATGAAGGGGAAGGCTCTGCATTGACAGTTCCAGAAGTGAAACCAGTTTATTCAGAGAACTCGCCTGAGGTCTATGGATTCCAAGTTCTGAACCGATTTTTTGATAGGGCGTTTAGCAAATATCCTGAACTGGTCGCTTTCGGTGAAGACGTTGGTAGGCTTGGAGATGTTAATCAGGGCTTTGCGGGTCTTCAGGCTAAATATGGCGAACACAGAATTTTTGACACTGGAATCAGGGAAGCCACTATTGTTGGGCAGGCTATCGGTCTTGCAATGCGTGGATTCAGACCAATTGCCGAAATCCAATATCTGGACTACCTCATCTTCGGCTTGGAGCCAATGACTGACGACATAGCCACGGTGCGATGGAGAACCAAAGGACGCCAAAAAGCACCTGTTATAGTCCGAACCAGAGGTCATAGACTGGAAGGAATCTGGCACACGGGCTCACCTATGCAAATGCTATTAGGGTCCCTGCGGGGCATGTATGTCCTTGTTCCCAGAGATATGACGCGTGCCGCTGGAATGTATAACACTATTTTGCAGTCTGACGAACCCGCTCTGATTATAGAATGCTTGAATGGATATCGCCTACGAGAAAAACTTCCTGATAACATAGGCGAATATACAGTTCCCTTGGGCATCCCTGAGATTCTTAAAGAAGGCGAAGACCTGACAATTGTTACTTATGGCTCAATGGTCAGAATAGTTATGGAGGCTGTCAAGATGCTTGAGGACGTAGGCATTTCCGCTGAGGTCATAGACGTCCAAACCCTTATACCTTTTGACTTGAACGATGTTGTACTCAATTCATTGAAAAAGACCAACAGGATTCTCTTTGCTGATGAAGATGTCCCGGGAGGCGCAACCGCCTACATGCTTCAAAAAGTAATTGAAGAAAGAGGGGGCTATTGGTGGTTGGACTCACCACCCGCAACAGTAACCGCCAAAGAACACAGGTCTGCCTACGGGTCGGACGGAGACTATTTCTGCAAACCTAATCCAGAAGAAGTCTTTGAGGCGGCATACCGCATTATGCATGAGGCAGATCCCTCTTCCTTCCCTATATTCTTCTAAATGCCGGGAACATGAGGCTTTCTACATTATTCCTTGCTATGTTAATTATTATAGCCTGTAAACACCAACAAACAAATAACCCTGTTCATTTCCCCCTTTCCGAGGAAGGGTATGACCCAACCGCACCACAACCGAAAATTGAACTTTCTGATACTGTAATTAACCTTGGTAATATAAATCCAGATACGATTTATAAAATTCCCGTAGTGGTGACCAATGTGGGCGAGGAACCGCTAATTATAAAGAGGGCATTTAGTGATTGTGGTTGCATCGTCTCTGATGTCCCACAAAATCCTATATCGCCCGGCAAATCGGACACTTTGATAATTCAGCTCAACACTGCTGAGATTCCATTGACTGCAAAACAACGAGTCGTTACAATCGTCTCTAACACAGTCCCAAATTCTCAAACAGTTGTTGTATATTTCAACATGAATTCAGAGTAAAGCAACCATATCGCTTCAATCTGCGTCCTTTATAAAAACACCATCAAACCTTCAAAAAAGCAGTGCTATGAGAAAGAAAAGTTTAGCGGTGCTGGGTGCCTTATCTTTCTTAACTTTGAATGCTCAGTCATTCATTCATTACACACCGTTTGGAGGCACGGAAGTGGCTGCTGAGGTGGTTTCCGTTCCCGGAGACGGTATCTATTGGGTTGGGCACACCAACGCCTTCGGAACTCAAGACATTTTAGTAATTAAATACGATTTTCAAGGCAACTTTATCTGGAGTTATGTTTACGATTCCAATCAAAACGAAGATGATAGGGCTTATGGTGCCGCACCCGTTACAGGCGGCGGAATAGTTATCGCCGGAGAAATTAGAGGAGGAGTTAGAGATGGACTTGCTCTTTATGTTCAACCAAATGGTAATGTTGGATTTGCGAGACAATTCACTGGGATTAGGGCAAACTTCAATGATGTGATTCAACATTCAAACGGTAGTTTTTATTTCGTGGGTAAAGAAAGAATGGGGGGAGGACGTGAAGAAGTAGTGCTTGTCATCCTTGATATTAACGGGAACACAATCGCTAAATTCTACTATGACGATGGAGGCAACGGCAACTGGGATGAAGGTGAAAGTTTAGTAGAATTGCCTAATGGAGATATCGCTATTATTGGTTATACAGACGATGGAGGTTCAG
>JAADEI010000115.1 GCA_013153515.1 Chlorobiota bacterium
ATATCGTGGCAGGAAGCACATCGTTGTTTAAAAAGCTGTTCGCCTTCCTCAGCCGATGGCTGTGCAAAAGCATATCCTCCTATTAACAGAGCCACCGTTACCCACAGTAAGCGTTTCATCAATTCCAGCTATTTTGTGCAAATATAGATAGGGTTACAAAAATGAAACGGGGATTTTGTCAGAGCGGAAAGGCGAGGCAAGTAAAATAGGCTATTGTTCAGGACATTATAATTTTATGGAACTTTCAAGGGATTGATTAGATTTTATATAGTGCGAGAGGGCGAGGTAGCTCAGTTGGTTAGAGCGTGGGAATCATAATCCCAAGGTCGCGGGTTCAACTCCCGCCCTCGCCACAACACTCAATCACAAGTTCCTTTGAATCTAAGGTATGCTCTGAAACCCCTTTGGAACGGTTGATTTAACGAATCTCTTTCCATATGTAATGAATATCTCTCCACGAGCCCAATATGATAAGCATATCTGGAATAAAAAGTGTCGACTGAAATGCCAAGGTTTTCTTTCCTTTCAATGACCAGCACTGTGCTATCAAACTCCTCCCAAGGCTGGTGAACTTCCTCATAATAGAACTGCCAGTTGCTTAAATACAGCAATTCTTGGTCTTCAATCTGATTGAGTTCAAATTCGGGGGTTCCTTGCCATGCTCTCCCTACTTTAATTGGGAAGGACATTCTAGTAAAAATAATGTTTTCTTCATCCCTCTTAACACTGTTGTTTTCATACCAAGCGAAGTGGACAGGGCTTTCTTTCCAAGTGGTAACCGAATCATATTTCCACTGTCTTCTTAGCCTAAAAACTTGCTGCCCAGCCGAACCCGAAAAATGTTCCACTATGCTCTCCCGCAGAATTCCAGATGCATATCTCCACTGTCCATTAGTGAGGGTAGCTGAATCCACGTAGTACTCTCTACACGCCCCAACTTGCAAGGGATAATAAAACAAATCTGAATAGACTGGTTGTGGAACCTCGTCTTTCCGACAGGCTTCTATAAACAAAACCGAAAGCAAACTAATTAGCAGAAACCTCTTCATCAGACACTTTGATATTTTTAACGGGTTCAGCCGTTGCTATAATACCTCCTCCCACTACATCATCCCCTTCGTAGAGGACTGCCGACTGCCCGGGTGTTACAGCCATAGCCGGCTCAATAAACTTTATTTCTGCAGAGTTATCATCCACTTTTTCAATAATTGCCTTATTCCCCCGGTGCATAGACCTTATTTGTGCCAGCACTTCCATTCCCTCTTCGGGTTTTTCATATTTAATCCAGTTAGTGTTGTCTATTGTCATTCCCTTTGAATAGAGTTCGTCCTTTGTTCCCACTACGATAATATTACTTTTCGGGTCGATATGCACCACGTAGTAGGGTTCCCCAAGGGCTATCCCCAAGCCTCTCCTCTGACCAATAGTATAGAACGGATAGCCTTTATGTCTTCCAACAACCTTTCCCTTAGTAGTAATAATCAAGCCTCCTTCCAGTTTTTCCAGTTCAGGAACTTGTCTTTTGAGGAATCCACGATAGTCATTGTCGGGAATAAAGCATATTTCATAACTATCTGGCTTGTCGGCAACATAGTCCAATCCGGCTTCCTTGGCTATCTTCCTCACTTCCCGCTTATAATAATTTCCCACGGGAAAAATAGTTCTTGCCAGTTCTTCTTGCTTAAGGTTCCAGAGAACATAGGATTGGTCCTTGTCTCTGTCCTTCCCTCTATAGAGTATCCATCTGCCGCCTTCTTTCCTAATCCTTGCGTGGTGCCCAGTGGCAACATATTCACAATCCAGTTTATCGGCATACTTAAACAAGACATACCACTTTATGAAAGTGTTACAGGAAATGCACGGATTGGGCGTCCTGCCTTGGACATATTCCTTGACGAAGTAATCAATAACGAAGTGTTTGAATTCTTCCCTGATATCTATGACGTAATGCGGAAATCCAAGTTTTAGGGCTATAGCCCGGGCATCGTGAATATCATCCACTGTGCAACATCCAGTGCTTTTTCTGGTTGTCCCAGCAATACGATAATCCCATGTTTTCATAGTTATACCAATCACATCATAGCCTTCTTCAAGCAATAGGTATGCTGCCACAGAGGAATCCACTCCCCCACTCATTGCGACCAACACACGTCCCTTCTTGCTCACTGTCATTAAATTTTTCCCTATCCTTATACGCACAACGTTACTCAAAAGGGTTTCGTTCAATTTAACTTTTATAGATGGAAGTCTACCTCAAAATAGGAAAACTTACAAGTTAGAATCTTGGGCAGGACAGTGACCCGACGCCGCTCTGTGGCAAGTCAAAAGGATACATAACAGAGAGAATAACTTCGGGACCGGCATTGCGACCAGCATAAGAACCCAACTCAGAAATAGTTATGTCATAAGCCACAGACAACTCTATGGATTTAAACCTGTATCTAACCACTGGCGTGATGGCATCGTTAACTCGCATTAGAATTCCTGCATAAAAAATGTTTACTGAATACCATTGAGGGTTCAGGTCATAAGCGAATTGCAAGCCAACGATGTATTCAGAGGCTGGTCTTTGGTAGTTTATAGTAATCATGGGCAGGAGAGAAAATTGCCTATTGAAATATATTCTTGCAAGGGAATAAACAGTTGTTCTAATGGCACGTTGTTCTTTGGTGATAAAGGCGACGTTTGGCTTAATGAGATTATGCAATGACCCTGCAATAATCAATTGTAAATTGTCCATTTTGCCTGCCCAGAAGACGCCGGCAGAGAGGTTCGGTGCCGACACAGGACCAAAATCTGGCTCATTAATAGGCAAATCCGGGTTGTATTGGAATCCGTCCCACTGGGAATTAGTAGTAGCATTAGCAATATCAACGGTTCTCCAGAAGTAAGAAAGGGCAAGTCCCACTCCGAGGAAATAGTTTTCTCCGTCAAGGGAATGGGTATAAGACGGCATGATTGAAACATATCGTTCTCCGAACCTGAGGTCTCCTGCTTGGTCTGAATAGAGGGAAATTGCCGAGCCGATCCAAGCGTCCCGCAAGCCAGAAACGAAGAACCTGCCGTCAAGGGTTAGCCCTACTGTGTTATATGGCACTGGAACATTACTCCATTGGTGCCTGTAAAACACTTTGCCCCGATATAAGCCTTCCATAAATCCCGCAAGGGCAGGGTTAATCTCCGGTTGCAGGGCGTAATAGGAAGAAAAATGGATGTCCTGAGCGATTGTGATGTAGGGAATCGCCAGTAAAATTAATAATTTTCTCATTGCCCAGTTTTTTATCTGATCAGAGTTACGTTACCAGTTATTGTTTTCTTGTTTCCTGCCGCATCAGTAAAGGTTACGACATAGACATATACTCCTGACGGACATGGTCCTGATTCGCAGTTACCTTCCCATACTTGGTTAGGATCCGTGCTTTCAAAAACCAAGTTGCCCCACCTGTTGTAGATGAGAAGCCTGAATTCAAGCACGTTGTCCG
>JAADEI010000077.1 GCA_013153515.1 Chlorobiota bacterium
AAATGGAAGCACTACAGCAATATTCCCAATCAGGAAATATGGAAGTTATTACGAGGGGCAGTGGCTCTGGTCTATCCATCTTTCGCCGAAGGGTTTGGGATGCCTATAGCGGAAGCGTCTGCTCTGGGCGTTCCAACCATAGCGGGCGACCACCCGGCAATGCGACAGGCAGGCGGAAACTCAGCGATATATGTGAATCCCAACGACCCAGAAGAAATAGCAAATGCCATTGAAACCCTAATGGACAATCCAGAATTAAGGAATCAACTGGGAGAGAGGGGACGCCAACACGCCCTACAGTTCCATCCCAAAAATCTTGTTCAAAAACTAAAAGCCGTATATGATGAAGCAGTGGATATATCCTCATGAAGCGAATCATCTGGCACGGACAGTGGAAACCCTTAGGAACGACGGGATAATCCTGCATCCGACGGATAGCATTTGGGGGATAGCGGGGCGAGTGTCCAAGCAGGCTCACGAGAAAATAGTCAAATTGAAAGGCAGACCTCCCGAAAAGCCGTTCATCATCGGCGTCGCTTCGGAAGACATGCTAAGGCAATATATGAACGATGTAACCGAAGAAGTTGTCCAATTCATAAAGAGTGTTAGCAGACCTACAACCATCATAGGAAAAGCCAAGAACCTGCCTGATTGGGCTATTGCAACAGATGGCACCGTGGCAATCAGAATAATGAAACACATTTTTTCCACGGCTATGATTGAATTGCTTGGCGAACCAATCTTTACTACATCGCCTAACAAATCAGGGTCTCCAACTCCTCAAACCTTCAGAGAAATAGACCCAGAGATTAAAGCCCAAGTGGACTATATTGTTTCGCTTCCAGAAGAGATGGGAAGGACGGGGCGTCCATCCAGAATAATTAAAATCACTCCTAAAGGTTTTACTATAATCAGACCATAGGATATGGCAACACGGGAATTTCACCTGTTCTGTCGAGAAACACTGGAACTGCTTAAGGACTCCTCTCAACATCCCGTAGAAAAATTATATGACCTCAAAGATTTAATAAAAGCATATTCCCTGCACACATTGAACATAGTCTCCCTTTCGGCTTATGCCCGCCAAGACCCAGCAACAAAAGAATTCATCTGTTTTCTAAGGTTAATCTCTTCACCGAGACTGGAAAGCATAAATGCCAATGTGCTTATTAATCACATTCAAAATTTATGTTATGCAGTTTTAAATAACAACACACCACCTCAATTTTTCTGTAAAGAATTAAGCAGGCAATTAAGCGATTTAGTTGAAATACACATTACCCAAGCAGACCCTCAGTTAATTGAAGGAATCCTTGTTTCAGACCCATCTACCAAAATTAAAATTGTTCCCTCTCAACTGATACGCACTTATGATTTCCCATATCCATTATCAAAAAACACATTAGTAAGATTTTTCAACCTCATCAAGAAAGACAACCGAACCTATGTTTTTGATTCCACCAGTCTTGCAGTTCTCAACCCAGATTTTCTTATTGACATAACTATGGTTCTTTACAATCCATATCGGTCGTTGATAGATGCTTTGTTGCCTTCTGAACCAAGTGTTCCACTCATCAGAGGGGCTATGATAAATGAGATAATTGATTCACTCATTATTAACCCAAATGACGAACAGCATGCTATCAAACGGGCTATTTTGAAATATCCACTGTCGCTATGCCTATTATTCGGCAATAATCCTAATTCTTTAAAAGAGTTAATTAATGAAATCAACTTGCAAATTCCTCATATCAAACGCTTTGTTTCAAACCATCTTACTGATGGCACTATACTAACAGAGACAAATGTTCTTTCGCCACAATTCGGGCTCCAAGGAAGAATAGACTGCTATCAACAAAGTCCCGAAAAGCACACAATATATGAGTTCAAGAGCGGGAAGGAACGAGAAGCAGATCACAATCAAGTTGGGCTATATCAATTGCTTAGTGAATCCAATGCACCGAAGGGCTTGCAGGGAACATTATTTTATTCCAGCAGTGGGAAAATTATTAAGCTAACGCAAAACATAGGATTAAAAAGACTTCTGGACAACCGAAACAAGATAGTTTTTCTGTTGACGTTGCTTGCCCGTCGCCAAACAAACCGATTCATTAACGAACTCAAGCGATTCAAAGAACGGATTTCATACACTGATGAGTCGCTTGAATTGTTTTTGAAAACCTTAGAAAACGCTTCCGACACACAGCGAGAATATTACTTTGAACTGCTTGGATTCCTTGTCAGGGAATACTTTTTCACCAAGCGAGAGGCTCAATCAGTCCTGTGGAAGGCTTCCCAATGGGAAAAAGCCCACAACAACAGTATTATTCGCAATTTGAGGTTCATCGCCTACGACAAGCAAACCAATCAGTTAACTTTTGAACATGATGGTTCATCGCATTTTTTCAGAGAGGGCGACCCAGTGTATTTGTATCCCGATTCTTCAGACACCCAACCACACCAAAACCTTCTAATTTCCTGCATTATAAGGGAAGTGTCCGCCAACAGGTTGATTATTTCGCCATTCAATAGACAAAAGAGCATTGAGGAAGTAATTAAAACCCATGAACGATGGGCAGTGGAAGGGAACCTTATTGATAAGCAATTCTGGGATGGGTTCAAAGCACTGTTCACCGTTATTTCTCACCAATCACAAACTTCAAAAGTTCTTATCAATGACGAAACTCCAAACAGTCCATCAAATCAGCCGAATCAAATACAGAACGTCTCTCCAATACAAAAAGCCCTGCAATCCAATGATTATTTCCTTCTTCAAGGTCCTCCGGGAAGTGGTAAGACAAGCACTTTTCTGATTGGCTATGTGAAAGAATTACTTCGTCGGGACGTCGTGCCTACCATATTTATCCTTGCCTTTACCAACAAGGCGGTTCAGAACATCTGTTCCAAGTTGCAACTAAACCAAATTCCCTATATCCGATTTGGAAGCAAATACACCTTAGACCAGTGGTTCTTCAATCAAATCGCCCATGATACATACACTCACGACGTTAATAAGGAATCGGAAATACTGCAAAATGTTTCCAGTTGGCACAAAAGACTGCAACGGACACGGGTCGTTGTCTCAACAATAGCATCGTTTAAATCACACCTAACAGAGTTTGCAAGACTCTTTGACCTTGCCAACAGCGAACTGATTATTGACGAGGCGTCGCAGGTAACAGAAGCCGATATTGCAGGCATATTACCATTATTTAGGAAATTTGTATTAATAGGCGACCATAAGCAATTGCCTCCTGTAATCGTTCAACCTCCACACGCTCTCACGGTAAGAAACCCTTCCCTCAACAAAATCGGATTAACTTCTCACAACATTTCGCTTTTTGAACGCCTGATGACCCAATGCATCAAAGTAGGCGACACAACACACTTTGACCAACTCCAACACCATTATAGAGTCCACAAGGAAATAGCAGATTTATACAGACATCACTATTTGAAACCG
>JAADEI010000088.1 GCA_013153515.1 Chlorobiota bacterium
CCCACCCCATCTTCTCCATGCTAGGACCCTGAGAGCTCAGACTCTCCACTAGTAACCCAACTATTCTGAACTTCATCGTTAATTTCTTTTCATGATTACAAAGATACAAAATCCTGACAAAAAGAACAAGTGGGGTTTTGGGCCACAGAGAGACGAGTTCCTCAGAGTTAAAACAGAGTTTCACAGAGTTTTTATTAAATTTCTTTATTTCTTCAATACTCTGTGCCCACTGTGCCAGACTCTGCGTACACCGTGGTTCCTTTAATTTCCTCCATGCTCTGTGTCTTCTGCAGGGCTTTGTTCGTTGCAAATGTTTTAATGTTTTCTCCAGAATTGTTTCAGAGAGTCAGTTGCCATGGCTACCGCAAGCAATATCATTATCAGGGCGAAAACCACTGCCGGAATGTTTATTATTTGTTTCTCTATGAGCGACTTAATTTGGAGGACGAGGGCTGTTATAGTAACTGCAAGCATAAAAATCGCAGGAATTAAAGCAATGATATATTTAGAACCAATTTTGTATAACCAAGAGGCTATGACTAGCAGAGCAAGGGCTGCCATCAACTGATTTGCGGAGCCAAAGACCGTCCATAAGTTGTCTGCCTGTCCAGAGGAAAGGATTAACCACGCTGTGGCAACAACTATCAAAGTAGATATGTACCTATTTTTCAAACCGGTTAACTCAAACGTAATGTACCGTGCTATTCTGGTTGCGGTGTCAAGGGTCGTGAGAATAAATGTGTTGAGGACGAGGACGGCGAAGAAGGGAGCCCATTGTCGGGCAAAAGGGGCAGCATTCCCAACACCCTTAGCAAAGGTCCCAATGGGATTTGATGCATCATGTCCAGAGGGCAATACAGAAACTGACACCACTACCAAGAGGGCAAGGAGACCTTCCAAGAGCATAGCCCCATAAGAAATGCGACGGGCATATTTTATATCGGGCAATTGACGGGCTGTAGTGCCTGAATTAATGAGGGAATGAAATCCAGAGATGGCACCGCAAGCAATGGTTACAAACAAAAACGGGAAGATTGAAAGGTCAAATTTAGCCTTAACAGGAGGCAAGTGAAAACCATGCGGAACAAATAATGTTCCTAATAACAATACGCCCAGCCCCGCAAACAAAAGGAACGAAGACAGATAGTCCCGAGGCTGAAGAAGATATTGGACTGGAAGGACAGCAGCCAAAAAGGAATATCCCAGCAAAACAGCTACCCAAACGTCATAAGACAAATCCACAGGAAACGCACTACCCAGAAAGGGGGTTATAGCAACAAGGATGAGCCCTATCAACGTGCCAACAGTCATTGAAACACGGAATTTATACATCAACAATCCGGTTACCAAAGCAGCAGGAATTATTCCCGCAGATGGAATGACTATGTGAGGGTCTGCTTCATAGGACCGAGCGGCATAATGGGCAAATACAGCCACCACAAGGACAAGCGCAAACCATACAAAAATTAAAAATGCAAGCCTTGAAAACTTGGAGATATACCGACTTGCATTATCCGCTACAGTGCTGCCACCATTCCTAACAGACACTATTAAAGAGCCAAAGTCATGGACCCCACCCATAAAAATGGCACCCAGAACAATCCATATCACTGCGGGAAGCCAACCCCAATAAAGAACAGCAAGGATTGGTCCAACAATCGGACCTGCCCCGGCAATTGAGGAAAAATGATGTCCGAAAAGGATGAACCAGTTCTTAGCCGGGACATAATCCTTGCCGTCATATTTGGCTCTGGAGGGAACAGGCTCATCACGCTTAATGAAAAACACTCGCTCCATAAAACGACCATATACCATATAACCTGCAATAAAAAAAAGCAATCCAGCCAAAACAACTAAAGCACTCATGTTGCAACGGTTTACTCGCTCTGAAGCAAATTTATTAACTTTGCTTTAGCACTGTCAAACATAACAACATGCTTAACAGATACACTATTTTGTTATTATGGTGGTTCGTTTTCTTTTCTGCATCCAGCGAAGATGACCTGCCCTCCGTCTTCTCCAACCGAACCCTTGCACTGAGCATGGGCTATGGCGTTCCCAATTTGTCTGCTAAGATGTTTGATGTATTTAACTCTCCCCAATACAATTCGTTGGTCAGAACATGGGGACCCATCCATTTCAGAGCCGAGCAAGCCGTGTCCCATTGGTTTGGCATAGGCATTAGTTTTAACATCGCCTATATGGAAGCCTCTTGGAAGGAGTCAGACCCCTTCAACCCGTCTAAAACCTATTCTAAACACCTACAACTTACAGCCATGAGTTTCCTACTTCGCTCTTGGATTCACTTCGTGCCCAATCATCCTTTCATTGACCCATATTTCTCATTCGGTTTCGGCTACAGGTGGAACGAAATCCAATATAACAATGGTGGAGACCCCAATGATTACAACACTATCGTATATGAACTCGCATTCCCCGTTGCCTTTGAAGCAGCCCTTGGATTTAGATATTACCTTACTCGGAATCTGGCATTATATATGGAAACAGGCATCGCTAAATCAATAATTAATATCGGCTTTACCTTTAAGATTGAAAGGGATCCTATGGCATTATGAGTCTCCAACAAACCAAATCTCCCCACACAAATAAAGACTGTGTCTTAGGTTTGCTACTATGAAACAAATCATCTGGTGGCTTAAGCGAGAGTGGTGGTCGGAAGGCGGAAAAACATCTCTCCTCGCCGCATTGCTATATCCCATAATAGCTATGTACATTATGCATTTGATTATCAAGGGTAATGCTATGCTATGGTGGTCCGCTCTGTTTTGGTTGATTCTTCTGCTCTCAACAATGTTCGCCATTGGCAGGTGGACCCTCAGCGACCACTCTGATAAGAAATTTTTCTATTTCCTACACATCAAGCCAACTCATTTCTTCCTTGCAAGGGTGGCTTATGCAACGTTCCAAAACATAATTATCTTCTTTGAACTTGTTATCCTTTTGCTCCTATGGAGACCGTTGGATTTTAACTTAGACCAACTGGCATACTGGTTCATAGTCAACCTACTTGGCACAATAGCAATCACATTTTTGTTTGTGGTGGTTGAACTGATCTCAAGCTACACCCAAGGCGGAACGCTCATGTTCGCAATTTTAGGATTGCCACTGTCTCTGCCAATCCTCGCCTCCATCCTCCCACTCTCTTTACACATCCTTGAAACCGGGCAATTCAACGCATCAGAGATTGTCCTGCCGACAGCCCTTGCAACAATGGTTTTCAGCATTGGAATACTCCTCGTGCCATATCTGTGGAGACAGTAAATTAAAAAGCGATATTTAATTTGCGTTTTATAATAACGTGCCTACACTTCATATCTTCTACACAGTGAGTTGTGATTGAAAGTTAATAACTCATCCCGGGAACAGCCACTTTAAATGTTTTTTGAGAATTCGCTGTCTTGATTGTGATGAGATAAATCCCTGCAGGTAGGTCAAA
>JAADEI010000020.1 GCA_013153515.1 Chlorobiota bacterium
GGGGAAGCCAAGTTGCAGTAACGCAAAGCCCTGTTATCGGCGACGGGACAACGACTAATCCCATTGGATTGCAAGGCGGGACTAACGCGGGTGATGTTTTAATCTGGGATGGTTCGCAGTGGCAAATAAAACCTTCGCCTTTTGATTCGGTGTGTGGCACTGCAATGGCTAATTATGTTCAGAAATGGACTGGTTCGGAGTTGTGTAATTCAATTATTTACGATGATGGGACAAGAGTGGGGATAGGAACATCTACACCAGGTAATTCTGCTATTTTGGATGTTTCAGCATCTAATAAAGGTGTTTTATTGCCACGATTAACATCGGTTCAAAGGAATACGATTGGAAGTCCGGATACCGGTTTGATTATTTATAATAAATCTTGTCATTTGTTTGAGTATTGGAATGGCAATTGTTGGGCGACTATTGAGAGTAAGTGTCCAGAGCATTCTTGGTGTCCGTCTTTAACGTCATGGAAATACAGGAATAAAATAAAAATTTATAATCCAAACCCGTTCTCTGTTGATTCTTTTCAGATTAGAATAGAAATAAACACCTCAGAACTGATACTTGCAGGACAGATGGCTATCAATGGCTCGGATATAAGATTCACCGATGAGAATTGTAACCCTATTCCTTTTTATATAGAGGGTCCTATTCCATCGGAAAAAACAGTTATATTCCTACTACTTGATAGCTTGCCAGATTCTACAAAAATTAAAACGATATACATGTATTACGGAAATCCATTTGCTTCCCCGACAGCATCTCCGCCATCTGCAATTTTTGATTATTGGGATGATTTTACTGGAACATCTTTATCTGCTGATTGGCGAATTTGTGTGAGTTCGGCATATACAGTAAGTGGAAGCTATTTGTTTGTTACCAATGGTGCTTCTATCAGCCATGTGCCTACTACACCACTTCCATATGATTTGCCTGATGTTACGGGTAATGGTAATGTTGGTTCGTTTGTGGAGGCAAAAGTTAAGTACATGCAAGTAGGGACAGGAACCGCTTATTCTGGTGATTTACAAATTAATTCAACATCATGTGGGGGATGCAGTGGCAATCTGTGTGGAAATGCCGTTGTTCATTACATGAGGGGTGTTGCTAGCTCTATTTATGGGCGAGAATTATCTGCGTGGGTTGGTTCAGGTGCCACGGCGAATTATAATATAGCGGGAAGCCCCCCCGGTTTAGTTATGTCTTGTTTTCACACTGCTGATAATATATGGTATGTAATAGGGTACAAAGTATTTACAGATAGGGTTCATTTTTGGGTGGATTATGAGGAGGCGTGTAGTTACGTATCACTTACGTGGGCAAAAACTCCACGGTATATAATTTTAGGAAATTATGAAAACGACGTTGTAAATATCCAAGATACATACTATGATTGGGTGCGAGTCAGAAAGGCTCTTCGTAAGGAGCCAGTTATAAGTATGTATTCACAGGAAACTAATAGTTGCAATTGACCTTCTATAACTATATGTGATATTCAAAGCTATATCAAGACAGAAGCAATAGTAAATACTATTAATTTTAGATAATTTTAGAGACTTGCCTTTTGTTATTAACTTATTTACAAAGTTTGATATGAACAATTTGAAATGTGAAAAACGAAAATATCTTGGTATAATAGACATTTTTATGTGTTTCTCAGAAAAGGATAAGATGTTTCAGAGAAATATCGGGTGAAATGTCTTAATTTTAAGAAAAAAAGCAATGATACTAACCACATTGGAGCAGGTTCCTGGCTACGAGGTCAAGGAGGTTTTGGGCATTGTGAGTGCTGGCACTGTCTTAGCAAGGCATATAGGCAAGGACATTCTGGCTGCTTTGAGGAACTTAGTTGGGGGAGAAGTGAAGGAGTACACTGAGGTAATGGCACAGGCACGCGACAGAGCCCTTGAGAGATTGAGGGGAAAGGCGGAGTCTCTGGGTGCCAATGCTATCATTGGAATTCGTTTTACCACCTCTGCTATTGCACAGAATGCTGCTGAGGTAATGGCGTATGGCACCGCAGTGGTTTTGGAACCTAAATAGTAGGTTGATTAACATGCGGGGGCTGGTTATTTATTTATTCATTGCTTTCGGGGGAGGATATTTAATTGATTTTGTCTGGTTGCTACCAAATAGCGATAATTCGCTTGCCTTTCAGATCGGTGCAAGTGTTCGGATGTTCATGCCGTTGTTGGGAGTGCTTGCGGTGAGGCTATTTAAAGTGGAAAGGTTTTCAAAATTTGACGTTGGGCTTTGTATTGGCAAACCGTTCTGGTTGTTTCTTGCTCCTGTGATTCCATTGCTTGTTTGGGGAATATCTATCTTATTGCATAAATTGTTTGGATGGGCGGTTTTTTCATGGGCTGAGATGATTGATGCGATGACGCAAACTGCAACTCAACATGGTCAAAGCGATGATAATGTCGTTGCTTTTTTTACTTGGTTGAAAAACAACCCTTTTCTGTCAATGATATTTATAGTAGGGTCATCTGTGTTTGCAGGGGTCTCTATTAATGCACTATTTGCTTTCGGCGAGGAAATAGGATGGCGGGGATACTTGATTCATAAACTTTTTAGCAAAAACTTTTATGTCCAGGTAGTGGCTATTGGCTTGATATGGGGTTTGTGGCACGCACCGTTAATCTTTGCTCTTGGATATAACTATCCGGGCTTTCAAGGTTGGGTGCCTTTAATTGCTTTCATTTTCTTTACCATAAGCGTGAGTTATGTCCTGAACAACCTGAGGGTTTTGTCTGGCAGTGTGTTTCCTGTAACCCTTGTCCATGGAACGGTAAATGCCATTGGGGGTTTGATGCTTCTGTCGTCTGGGGAGAATGCGTTGATTGGCGGTTCGGCAGGATTGGTCACTTCCCTCTCTTGGCTCTTAATAGGTGCCTTGTTGGATGTTATCCGACAGAAATATGGAATAACTACGTGCGAAAAAGCAGAGACACCAGCAATAACATAATAATCATCACATAGTTATAATGTTCAATTTAAGAGACGGCAAAAATGATGATAAGTTTCCTAAAAAATATGTACGGGTATTATAGAAGCATGCTAAAGATGGCTTCCGCCCTGTCCCAATGTTCAGTTTGAGGATTTTTGAGTTTCGGATCAATAACCTTCATTGTTCGTGCAAGAGCAATGATTAAGGCACCAACTATTTCTGGAAGTCGCTCCTCCACGTCCACAGTAAGAACAACATCATAATCAGGGAGCTTAGCCAATTCAGTAAGAATCGGCTTCAATTCAATTTCCTCTTCCAACTTCTTGAATTCATGCATTGTTTCCTGTAAACCTTTGGTTATCGGCAAATCATAAAGAAATATAATGTCCCTATCGTTTTGCTTGGCGGCAGCCTTAGCCACAATGAGCATATCTGCCAGTTTCCTAACCACAAAATTTGACAGTCTCTTCAAGTCGTTTTTGTCCACGTCCAAAGAAGCCGCCTTCCGAAACAGTTTCTCAAATTGTGCTACTCCAATTATCATCTTCCCGTTATTTTGATAAGTGTTTATGCAAAGATAAATCTAATGCAATTAATTCCTGACACTTATGATTCGCTATCATCCCCACTTTCCCTAACGAGAACAAGGTTAACTATAAGGGATTGTGGGTTGGCGGGTTTTTGAGGGGAGGTGACCTCTAAGGTGTCTCCAACCAACTTAACTATCTTTAAGGAATCTACGCCCTCACCTTGAGCAGAGCGAAAGATGAGCAGGGAATCGCGAACCTCTAACTTGCCCTGTCTAACAAGGGAATCGTTTAGAATATAGATTTTGAATTCGTTGTCATCAAACTCATATTTGATATTTAACATTTGATACTGCATCAGTTGAAATTGTAATTGCATGCGTTGGAAGGAGTCCAGTAACTCAATGCCTTCGCCAAACCGAAATCCAGCCACTGCCCACTTGCCCTCTAACCTATCCTCTAATTTCTCTTCCTTATCCACAGAGCAAGAAAAAATTGTCACTAACACGAATGAAAACAAAAGCCATTTCTTTAAGTATGTCATCTTCATCGGTCCAACACTTATTTATTCTTACGAAGGTAGGGAAAATAATCTTCTTGCACATTCAAACGAACGACGGTAACGCAATAAATATTTTTCTCATACATTAATATGATTTTTGTTTTTTATCTTTGCTTAAAAATTTAAAAGTCATGTTAAGGACACGCTTATTAGTTCTCGTGATGGGGTTGGCGATTTCTAATATGTATGCCCAGAGTGCAAAGGAGCACTTAGAGGATGCTAAGGTGCACCTGTTTAAACAGACCCCTGACTGCTATAGTGCCATCAAAGATTTAGAGAAAGCTCTTGAGATAGCACCTAATAACTTTGAAGCAAATTGGTATGCTGGAATATGCTACTATACCATTGGGGTTATAGATAAAGCTGAAGAAACATTAAAGAAGGCAATCCAACTAAAGCCCAGAAAAGTTCAAGATGAAGCTTACCTGCTTCTCGGACGGGTATATCAATATAAATATGATTGCGATCGGGCAGAAACATATTTCAAAGAATATCTAAGACGTCTTTCTAAAAAAGAAGAAAAGAAGAAGAGAGTAGATAGATTGGTATATTATGCTCTCACAAGAGAACCTATTCTTACACCTGCCGCTAAAATAACAATGTATGATCTTGGTCCTCTAACAAGAGATTATATCAAAAAATGTTATAGGATAAGAGAGATCGCTGCAGATACAACCGACGACGCTGAAATGTTTAATCTTGGGCCCAATGTGAATAGTATCTACCCTGATTATGGACCAGTTATTACTGCCGACAACAAGGAGTTATACTTCACCTCAAGGCGTCCGGGGGGCATAAGCGACGAGTTGGCTCCCGACGGATTCCCATTTGAGGACATTTGGGTCTCTCGCTGGAACGAACAGGATAGCACATGGGGACCTGCGGAGAACGTTGGGGAACCCGTCAACTCAGAATTCCACGAATCAATAGTTTCTATATCAGTGGACAAGAAAACAATGATTATATATCGGGGCGATAATAATGGAGACTTATATATAAGCAGGTTTGTAGATGGATTATGGACAGAGCCTGAACCAATGCCTAAACCCATTAATTCAAGATGGCAGGAAAAGACAGGTGTGTTCTCCCCAGATGGTAAAGCATTCTACTTTGTTTCGGACAGAAAAGGAACCAAGGGCGGTTTGGATATATGGGTAACTTATTGGGACGAAGAAAAGGGGGAATGGGGTGATCCCATCAACCTTGGCGATTCAATCAACACCCCATTGAACGAAGACGGTCTATTCCTACATCCAGACGGTAAAACACTCTACTTCAGCTCGCAAGGACACAATAGCATTGGAGGATATGATGTGTTTAAGTCCACTTACAGACACGATAAGTGGACCAAAGCAAAGAACTTGGGAGTCCCCCTTAACTCCCCAGGAGACGATATCTATTTCGTCGTGTCCTCAGATGGAGAATATGGATACATGTCCTCCGAACGATTAGGGACACTCGGTGAAAAAGATATTTTCAAGGTTAAGTTAACGGAAGCCCAAAAACCAGAACAGTTCTTTGTCCTTATCAAAGGAAATATTCACGACCAATTTACAGAAGAGCCTATCTATTCCGAAATCTTTGTTATTGATAGTGCAACAGGAGACACCATTTGGAAAGGGTTTTCCGATAGTAAAACCGGGGAATTCGTAGCATCTATCCCAGTAGGCAAAAACTATATAGTCAGAATCAAAGCAGATGATTACATTGATTTTACAGACAAATTCTTTATTCCTGATACTGTAAGGTATGTTGAGAAAGATTATCAAGTGTATCTTAAGCCGTTGAAAATAATGCTCTTGGGACAGATTATTGATGCATCAACAAAACAACCATTAAAAGCAACGGTCTTTGTGTGGGACAATGAAACAGGAGACACTGTTATAATAAAAGAAACAGACCAATATGGTGTGTTCAAAGCCACCCTGCCACTGGGTCGTAACTATGGTATCCAGTTTGAAAAAGAAGGCTATCTATGGTACTCTGCTAACCTATATGTCCCTGATACCTTAGAGCAATTCTTCAAAGAATATATTGTTGAACTTGAGCCTATTACCGTGGGTGCTAAGGTTGCACTGCGTAACATATTCTTTGAATTTGGAAGTGCTGAGTTAAGAGAGCAGTCGTACACTGAGTTGCAGAAAGCAATTGAATTTTTGAATAAGTATCCTTATGTGGTCGTTGAATTGGCTGGACACACTGATAGCGTGGGCTCTGAGGAATATAACTTGCGGCTTAGCCAGCGTCGTGCCGAAGCAGTCCGCAACTACCTTATCCAGCATGGCATTTCGCCGGATAGATTAGTGGCTAAGGGATACGGTGAGTCCCAACCTATTGCCCCCAACACAAACCCCGACGGCACGGACAATCCGGAAGGGCGTGCTTTGAACAGACGGGTTGAATTCCGAATTATTGAAATCAGGAAAGAACAATAGTTTTGATACTAAGCGTTAAATTTGTTAAAACTTCATTGTGATGGTTAGAAAAGTCTTACTTACTATGGCTTTATCGGTGGTAGCATCTCTATTTGCCATCGCCCAGCAAACACAATTGCCACAAGACGAAACAGGTAAGGTTGTTTATGAGGCTGTTGTGCATAGGGAAGGGCTTTCCGCAGACTCATTGCAAAAATTGGCTATTAAGTGGATTCATTCCTTCTATAAAAATCCATCTGCAGTAATTAAAGAAAACAAGCCAGGAATCATTAGAGTTGAACACAAATTTGAGGTTTTTGACGTAGATGAAAAAACTGGTAAACGATATAAGGCAGGAAGAATTAAGTATACTTTGGTTATCAAGTTCAAAGATGGCAGGTATAAGTATGAGTTGACCGATTTTAAATATATTGCCAATCGTTATATAGCCATTGAAGAATGGCTCAATTCAAAAGACCCCAAGCATCAGGAATATCTCCGGCAGGTCAATGAATTCGCAACAAACCTTATAAGCAACTTGAGGGAATTTATTAAGAATCCGCCGGTTCAGAAAGAGGAAGAAGACTGGTGAGAACATTTACGAATTAACTTCAAATTTGTAATTATCAGATTGCAATCATTATATATTTAAAATAGCTTTCTTATTTTACAACAAATTTTTCTAATAAGATGAACAAATTTGAACAGTTTAAGGACCAGCTTAATCAGTTAGCAGAGTACATAGATTCCTTAGAAAATGCTTTTTTAGAGGAGTATAATTTAAATCCTGGGGCAGATGACTTGACTATCCAAGAAGCTATTCGTCAAGCTAAAGAAAGGGGAATAATCATTCCAGATGATTTTATAAATTTTTATAAAGAGATTAACGGAGCAACTTTAATATGGCAGTTGGATTGCATAGAAGAAACAGAGACAAATGCTCCTGGAAGAATTAACATTGTTCCTATTGAGGAATTTGTGGAGGATGGTGAGGATCATCTTTATTTCCCCGATTTCGGCGAAACCGAAGAGGATAAATTTTTCTTTGAGGGATATGATATGAGACGGATGAATATATTTGATGCATTCATTGCGGAAGCAGGAACTTTAGTCTATTTTCCCCAAGCTAATGAACCTGAATATCAGTTCTTTTATCATTACTACGGTGAAGAACTGAAACCTAAGGATGGCTTGACACTTGAACAATACTTGAACTGGGCAATTATGACTAAAGGTTTTTGGTATTGGATAGAATCTCTAAATGAGGAGTTTAACAGCTGGGATGAGTTTATTGATTGGGCCAAAACCACAAATTATGTTATGGACCTTCCAGAAAATTGTCAGAAAATTTTAATTGATTTGCTCGCAAAAAGAACAAAAGAGATATGAAACATTAATTGGTGTATGGTGGAACCTCCCCCTTGAACCAACTGATGATGCTAAGCCCTTCCCTTTACATAGAACATAAACACGGCAAATCTTTATTTTGTATTGGCAGGTTTATAGTTGAATTTCAATCTCCCCAAGAACTTCACTGTCATTGATAGCTACATACTTAGGGAAATTAGTTTTATCATCTAAAGTATATAGCGAAAATTCATAGCGAAGGATATAGCAACAGTAGCATGAGCAGAATAGTCCGTAAGAAATATAAATCAGGTTCAGAGTGTTGCCGTTGAGTTCCACTTCGCCGAGGAAATACCTATGCAGTAGTCGGCAACGCTAACTTCAATAACCAGCCATGATGAGTCCGTAACTGCTTTTTCTAATTTGGGATACTTTTTAAAATCTTCATAGCGTAGTGAACTATTGCAATTTTCAAAAGAAGAAAGTTTCATCAGTTGCAACCCTTGATTCCTTAATCTAATGTTCCTTTTGGAATAGGGAATTATTGTTGTTCCTCTAAGAGTTGGTGGTTTGGGCATAGAAAGTGTGTCGCTAAGAGTGTCAGTGCTTAATGTTTGTTCAACACTTGCAGGTTGAGTGTTCAGACTGTCTTGTTGGGCGTTTTGACTAAGCATAGCAGAAAAGGGAACAAGCAATAACAATATGCAGGCTAACTTTTTCATTTCTGACCGTTTTGATTTGTTGTGTCGTGATCTTGCCGTTTGTCAAAGAACAGACTTCCAACAAGCCACATGATAAATCCAACAGTGATGAATGTGTCGGCAAGATTAAAGATGGGTTCAAAGAAAATGAAGTATTTCCCGCCGATGAATGGTATCCATTCGGGCAGTTCGCCCTGCCAGATAGGGAAGAAAAGCATATCAACCACTTTTCCATGAAGGAAAGAACTATATCCGTTTGAAGGGTCAAAGCGTGCTACCTCCCAGTATGTGCTTTCCGTGAAAAGGATTCCGTAGAATAGGCTATCAATAAGGTTTCCAGCAGCCCCGGCAATGATGAATGCTAGCCCGATAATGATTAGTTTAGGTGCTCCCCTCTGGACTTCTTTATAAAGCAAATATGAAAAGAAGAAGAATAGAATTATCCTAATTATGCTAAGTAGCATTTTTCCTGTTTCGCCGCCTATAAGGATTCCAAACGCCATCCCCGGATTCTCAGTGAAGTGAATTCTGAACCAAGGGAAGATGAATATTTCTTCGCCAAGACGCATATTGGTCTTGACCCAAATCTTCGTCGCTTGGTCAATAGAAAGCAACAGTAGAACAAGGACTACATAAGGCAAAATGTTCTTATACCTTGACAACATCAACTTTCACTGTTTTACCATAAACGTCCACATCGGTACCGTTATTGAGTTGGTCGGTGAGTTCTATTTCGGTGGCAAGGGTTTCATTCTTTATGTAGTCTCCGAATTTTTCTATCACTGGCTTTATCCAATCTTTGTTTTCAATGAAGAGTTTTATTCTGTCAACCACGTCAAGGTTGCGGTCTTTCCTCACTTTCTGAATTCTATTGACCAACTCCCGAGCCATCCCTTCGTGCAGCAAGTCATCGGTGATGTTAATATCCAGAGCCACGGTAATGGGACCTTCCGAATCGCTTATCCAGCCTTCAATGTTTTCATGGATTATTTCCACGTCGTCCGTTGAGATGGTTGCTTGCTCTCCATCTGAAAGCGTGAATGTCCATTCTCCTTTGCTGAGAAATTCCTCCACTGTGTCTGGGTCAAGGTTGCTAATCAGGCTTGCCACTTCTTTGACTTTCTTTCCGAATCGTGGACCCAGTTTGTTGAATCGTGGCTTGAGTCTTCTACGAACCCATTGCCTTGTGTCCTTGACTACCTCCACGTTCTTGACGTTAACTTCTGTTTTAATAATGTCTTCAAGCATTGCGACATAGTCGGCGGCTTTCTCATCGGAAGACAATATGAGCAACTTGGCTAAGGGTTGTCTCACTTTAACATTATGTTTCTTACGCAGGGACAGAGCCAAGTGCACGACTTTCTGGGCTAAGTCCATAGCCCACTCCAACTCCTTGTTTTGCAGTGACTCGTCTGGCGTTGGGAACCTTTCCAGATGCACTGATTCTTTGCTTCCCAACCGGACTGGTTCATGCAGGTCTTTGTATAGCCTGTCTGCGTAGAAAGGTGCTAGTGGTGCCATTAGTTTAGCCACTGTTTCAAGGGCTTTCCATAGGGTTTGGAACCCTGAGATTTTGTCTGTGTTATATTCTGATTTCCAGAATCGGCGTCTGGACAGTCGCACATACCAGTTGCTCAGTTCGTCAATAACAAATCTCTGGATTAATCTGGCTACGGTGGTGGGCTCATAGTTCTCATAGGCTTCATCAACCTCTTTAATCAGGGTTTGGATTCTTGACAGTAGCCATCTGTCCATTAGTGGTCTGTCCTCATGAGGAATGTCTTTTTCTTCATACCTGAATCCGTCCACATTGGCATAAAGGGCAAAGAACTGATATGTGTTAAACAATGCTCTGAAGAATCTTCTAAGGACTTCTGCGGGACCTTCTGCATCAAACCGCAGGTTCTCCCACGGTGGGTTAACAACCATCATATACCATCTAACGGCATCGGCTCCATACTTATCAAATAGCGACATGGGTTCCACTACATTGCCCAATCGCTTGGACATCTTATTTCCGTGCCTGTCTAAGACAAGCCCGTTAACAATAACACTCTTATATGCCACTGAATCAAAAAGGAGCGTTGCCAACACATGAAGAGTGTAGAACCAACCTCGTGTCTGGTCAATCCCTTCGGCTATGAAGTCAGCAGGGAATCTCTCTTTGAATGTGTCTTGGTTTTCAAATGGGTAGTGCCATTGGGCGAAGGGCATTGCTCCTGAGTCAAACCACACGTCAATAACGTCTGTTACCCGACGCATCGGCTTGCCGCTGTCCGAAACAAGTATTATTTCATCAACATATGGTCTGTGTGGGTCAAAATTTTCAGGCAACTGTTCTTTCATATAGCCCGCTTCTATTGACTTCTGGACTTCTTGCCTTAGTTCTTCAAAAGAACCTATGACTTTAACTTCCTTGCCGTCTTCTGTTGTCCAAGCAGGAAGAGGCGTTCCCCAATATCGCTGTCTGGATAGGTTCCAGTCAATAACGTTTTCAAGCCATTTGCCGAAGCGTCCTTCCCCAACCTCAGGCGGTTGCCACCAAATCGTTTTGTTTAGTTCAATGAGCCTGTCTCTGAACTGGCTTACTTTGATGAACCAAGACCTGATGGGATAGAAGATAACGGGTTTGTCAGTTCTCCAGCAGTGTGGATAGTTGTGTTCGTATTTTTCTGCTTTGAACACTTTGCCTTCCTCAATAAGTTTTTTGAGAATGATTTGGTCCACGTCCGGTGCCCCTTCGTCATAGAAGTCTTTGACGGGCAATCCAGCCAGTTCACTGGCGTCCTTAGTGAACCTGCCTTCTTTGTCAATGAGCAGAATCATTGGCAGTCCTTCCTTCTTGGCAACGGCGAAGTCGTCGGCGCCATGTGCCGGTGCAATATGCACGATGCCGGTTCCCTCCTCTGTGGAAACGAAATCTCCTGTAACTATCCTGAATGGGTCGCCTTCCGTGGGTGTTACGTACGGAATGAGTTGCTTGTAGTGCCGTCCCGCTAATTCCTTCCCCTTGAATGTTCTGATTATTTTCCAAGGCAGTTCGTTCCTATCGCCTGTGTATTCCGAAGGGTCCTTCCCTTCGTTTTCTGGCTTGAAATATGCATGCAGTCTGTCCTTGGCAAGGATTACCCTAATGGGTTTTCCTGTGTAAGGATGGACAGTCTGAACTTCCACGTAATCTATGTCTGGACCGACGGCGAGTGCTACGTTAGCCGGCAGGGTCCAAGGCGTTGTGGTCCATGCCAAGTAGTATAGGTCTTCGTTGTCCCTGTCTTGGAACAGTGCGGTGATTGTCTGGTCCTTGACAGGTCTATAGCAACCGGGCAGGTTTAGTTCGTGGCTTGAAAGGGCTGTTCCAGCAGCCGGCGAATAAGGTTGGATAGTATAATCCTGATACAGAAGCCCCTTTTCATATAGTTTTTTTAGAGCCCACCACAGGCTTTCAATATAGTCCCTGTCGCACGTAATATAAGCATTTTCAAGGTCTATCCAGAATCCCATTCGTTCGGTCAGTTCCTCCCAAGCCTGCTTGTATTTAAACACTTCCTGTTCACATTCCTTATTGAAGTCGGCGACAGAGATTTTGACTCCAATGTCCGTTTTTCGGATACCTAATTTCTTTTCAACAGCCAGTTCAACGGGCAGTCCGTGGGTGTCCCAGCCCCCTTTTCTGGGAACATAATACCCTTTCATTGTCTTATATCGGCACACGTGGTCCTTTACTGTTCTGGACAGGACATGGTGGATTCCCGGTCTGCCATTAGCCGACGGCGGTCCTTCATAGAAGGAAAAGAGTTGTCCGTCTTTGTTGCCTTCCACACTCTTCTCAAATATCTTGTTCTCTTTCCAGAACTGCAATATCTCTTTCTCCCACTGCGACCATTTCATTTCGTCATATTGCTTGAATTTCTTTTCTGCCATAGCCTTCCAGTTATTTATTATACAAAGGTATGTTGAATTAGCGTATTCAAAGGCTTAGCAGTGGTGACAGGTTATTTCCCTCTTGTGAAGTAAATCCCCAGAAGAAAAGTGTATGCACTCATGGCAACTATCTGAGCATAGAAAATTCCCTTTAAGCCCAGAGAAGACAGCAACATTGACCCAAGGAAAATCCATAAACCATAATAGATGATTTCTGAAAGGATATAAAGTCTTATCCAGCCTTTCGCAAGGGAATAGTAAGCGAAAGAGAGACCTGCGATTTTTATTATGTCTGCTATGATTTGAAGGTGGAAGTAGTTCGCCGCCTCAAGAAAATCATTGTTGTATATCAGTATAATCAAAGCGTTTCTAAGCACATACAGGATTAATCCTGCAAGGGACGCCCCCAAAATCAATAGGGAAATTAATCTAAATGCTTTTCGGCGGGCAGTGCGTATGTCCTGTATAGAAGCCACTTGTGGAAAAAGGTAAGTAACGACTATGAAAGAGAAGAAGGCAAGCCACATTCGGGACAGGGTAACTAACACTTGCCAGTAGGACGCCTCCTCAACGGAAAGGTGAACGGACACGTAGTTCCTGATAAACAATTGGCTGGAATATAGCAGGATTGTGGATATGAACGTGGCGATGGAAAATTGAGCCAATTCTTTATATAGCGTTTTTGCCTGTGAAAAATCTGAAAACTCAGGTTTAACAACCACATTTTTGAATGCTATCATTAAAACCAAAAACATAAGTATTGAAGGGACGTATGAGGACAGAACGACTCCATTGAAAAGGAGGGTTACTGTTAAGATAAAAGTGCTTATTAGGTTAACTATTTGTTGACCGACTCTGAACAGTGAATATGTTTTGACTTTCTTTAATCCCATAAGCAAATGCATATATCCAGTATATATGACCATTAGTGGTAGTGCAATGAGTAAGCCTTCCAATGCTAAGGGATGAACCTCCACTCCTGTGGGAACAACGGTTTGTTTGATGAAGGGAAAGAATATAGTGGCAACGATAGAAGTGATTAGAGCGGTTGCAACAAGCAGTGTAAAAATGTGTTTCCAGATTGATTGTGAACCTTTCTGTGCTACCACTTTGGTTATCCCGCTGAGAATCCCTCCACTGCCTAATAATAGCAAGATGTTCATAACATTATTAAAATTTCCTATTAATACCAATCCTTCGTTTCCCACAAACGTGGCATAAATCTTTTGGTTGATGATTCCCACAATAAAATCAACTGCTATGACTATCAATGCCCATACGGAAACCCTGAAAATGCTCATAATCGCTTAAAGAAGGCTTTTATACTTTCCACAACCATTTCAATCTGCCAGTGTTCAAGCGTGGGATAAATAGGCAGGCTAAGGATTGTGTCGGCTATTTCCTCTGTTATAGGAAAATCGCCTTTCGTGTATCCCAGTGATTTGTATGCCTTTTGCAGGTGCGGTGGAATGGGATAGTGGATGAGTGTCCCAATTCCCTGTTCGGCAAGGAAGTCCCGCAAAGCATCCCGAAATTTGGTTCTTATAACAAATTGGTGATACACGTGTGTGTTTTCAGGCTTCGTAACAGGCAGGATTAAATCTCCAACGCCATTGAGATTTTCAAGGTATATCTTGGCTATTTCCTGCCGTTTCCTGTTGTCTTGTTCAAGATATTTGAGTTTGACTAATAGGATTGCTGCCTGCATTTCGTCCAGTCGGGAATTGATGCCTTGTTCAATGTGAACATACTTCTTTGGCGACCCATAGTTTCTCAGAATTCTTATCCTTTCTGCGATTTCTTGGTTATCCGTGGTTACTGCCCCTGCGTCTCCCAACGCCCCAAGGTTCTTCCCGGGATAGAAACTTGTTCCATTAACTATTCCCCAAGAGCCAGTTGGTTTGCCTTTGTGCAGAGCCCCGTGAGCCTGTGCATTGTCCTCAACTAAGAACAGTTTGTGTTCATCGGCGATTTGCTTCAATGTAGCTAAGTCGGCGGGTTGTCCATAAAGGTTCACTGCCAGAATAGCCTTTGTCTTCCTTGTTATTTTTTCAGGGATTCTTTCAGGGTCAATGTTATATGTTTCAGGGTCTGGTTCCACAGGGATAGGCACTGCCCCAACGGCACTGACCGCCAACCACGTGGCAATATATGTGTTTGCTGGAACAATCACTTCATCTCCCCTCGCAATGTCCAAGGCTCTCAACGACAGGATTAAAGCATCCAAGCCACTGCCCACTCCAACGCAAAACCGCACTCCCGAAAACTTGGCATATTCCTCTTCAAAACGTGCTACGCTATCGCCAAGGATATACCAACCTGAATCAACAACTCCCTCAATCGCTCGTAGAATCTCATCTCTGAATCGCAGGTTAACAGACTTCAAGTCCAAAAAGGGAACTTTAAGACTCATCGGGCTTAAAGTATTTTTTCATAAACAGGTCAAAATCCCTTATGTAGTCGTCTTCTTTATAAACGTCGCTGGCGGCACAAAACAAAATCGCCCCTTCATGAAACCTTATTATATTCCACGACAATGGCGGCAAATACAACCCAACATTCGGATTATCAAGAACAAACTCATAAGTCTCCCCTTTATGATACACTTTAATTTCCAACTTTCCCGCTATTGCAATAATAATCTGCTCAAGTTCTTTGTGGGCGTGCCCTCCCCTCACTATATGCTCTGGAACATTATACGTCCAAAAAAATCTCTTTGGCACAAACGGTAAATTCTCATGCTCCGCAACAGATATATACCCAATCTCCTCATTGCCTATCCGCTGAAATTCCAATAATCGTGGTTTGTCCATAATGACTAACTTATGAGCAAAAATAGTTCAAAAGTAATGTTGCCAGAAGAATCAAATTGAACGGTTGAATGATGGATTTAGATGCTTTTTTGTTCCCTGTTTTTGTTTTTGGACCTTATCAAGCTGTGTTGGCAAATCAATTTGGTTGCAAGCTTGAATCAAATTTGATTTAGAACTAAAGGGGCTGTGAATTAGCTCGAACCAGTTGAATAAAAGTCTTTGTGGATACTTTATACGGTAAGTTTACTTGCGCCATTGAATAATTGTTGGAACTAACTTGTTAGAATATGTATTTTAATAAAAAACTTCATAGATTATGAGTCCTGCGAAAACTAAACAGACGGAAGGGATAATTAATTATACAGATATTAAGGTGTGGAATGTAGAGGATATAATTAATGCATTAAGTGATGATCCTCCTAAAAAGGAGAAGATAGTAATTCCCAAATTTCAAAGATCGCTGACATGGAAAGATGAACAAAGAAAGCTTTTGATTGACTCTATTAAAAAAGGCATGCCAATAGGTTCTTTGTTATTGTATAAGAATCG
>JAADEI010000124.1 GCA_013153515.1 Chlorobiota bacterium
TTGAATCCTGAAGCATATTCATAGGCACTCATGACTTTGAATTCCTCTCCATAAGCCGAGATGCTCCAGTTGTTATCTTGAACCACATATAAAATGGGCAATTTGTGAAGGATGGCTTCCTGCCATGCCTCGGCAACCTCCCCTTCAGTAACCGCCCCGTCGCCCATTGAGCATACAACAATAGGCTTGCCTTCCCATTTCCCTAAGCCCCTTCCTTCAAGGTATTTAATTCCGAGTGCTGCTCCCGTGGCTGGAATAGCCTGCATTCCCGTGGCACTGGACTGATGTGGAATTTGCGGATGGTCGGGACCACGATACGATGGATGTGAATAGTAATGTTTTCCACTGGAAAACGGGTCATCTTTCTTAGCCAGAAGTTGTAGCATCAGTTGATATGGCGAGAAGCCCACTGCCTGCAACAACGCATCATCCCGATAATAAGGATATAAATAGTCTTCTGGAGTTAAGTGGAATCCCACGGCAATCTGGATTGCTTCGTGTCCAAGGCTTGTGCTATGAACATACTTGGTTATTTTGCGGTGCTGGTCATACAACTGTGCCATCTTGCGTTCCCTCACCATTATGTAATATGCACGTTTCAAAACATCTATGGACAGGTCCGACTTCTTTACTTTTTCAGCAGGCATACTCCTCCCTTTTGTTCTGCCTTAAAGTTATGGTATTATGGCAAAACGATGTATGCCTACCGTACTTTAATTGTTAATATGTTAATATGCTAAATTTATCATCGCAATGAGAGCCTTAACCAGGTTAATAAGTTCACGCATACTAATAGTTTTTCTAAGCGTCGTCGCGGTTTATGGTCAGACCACAAGTTACATATCTCAATTAAGGCAATTAGCAAACGGCAGTCCTCAACCCACCAAGTGCTATGAGAGACGAGATATTGCCAAAAGCCTTATTAAAAATAGTCTTTACAGAACCTTTGCAGTCACTTATCTAATGCACTTCTATTATTCAAAGGGCTGGAACGATTCCGTCAAATCTCTTTTGGAAAGGTTTTCTGATTATAAAAAATCTCCAAACTTGGAGTATATAAAGCAATTCTATCCCAATGAGTTACTATAACTCATGGTCCATCCTGACTCCTCTTTATTGAATGCATCGTCTCAAATAAAAACTGCGATAACGATTGGATTAACTTATTATCATGCTTTCACAGAGGTTTGCGAAATGAAGCTTAGTGAAGACTTAGCTGTCAGTTATGCCCAAAACGCATTAAAGTTTCTTGAACCAATATACAATTCACACAGGGTGTACAAGCAAGTTCTAAAATATCCTCTCTTGCAAATTGCCACTTTTCTCGGAGACAAAAAGAGGATAAAGACTTATGAATCTGCATCTTATGATACTGTGTTTTATTTTCCTGTAAGAGCTTTCATGAGGCTGCCCAGAGATTGGCAACGCAACTGTTCTTATAATCTGGCTAACTTGCACACTCTTCCCTATCCAACGGCACCCATCTATGAAACCTTTGTTGGTCTATACCATGCTCTTTCTACTATTAACAGGTATAGCAGACACATAAGAGCCATGGAAGAACCTCTCCTTTTGACACTAAAACATGATGCGTTCAGGTTCATCTGGCTTCGCACCTTCCACAACCCGATTGTTGTGCGGATTGAGTTTTGGGATGATTCCTCTGCGTTCCTGACGTGGAAGAAAACCAGTGTGCATGGTGGATACGCCCCGGGTAGGCTGGTGCTTAGAATAAGTAAGGAATTGAGTTTGAAGGAATGGAACCAGTTCCTAAAACTTGTTGAACAGAGCAAATTCTGGGAATTAGAATCCGTGGAACTAACTTATGGACTTGACGGAGTACAATGGATTCTGGAGGGTAAAATAAACGGCAAATATCATCTTGTGGACCGATGGAGTCCGCAAGACAATTCAACTATCAAACAAGCGTGCTTGTATCTCTTACGATTAACAAACCTTGACATAGCAGAAGATGAGATTTATTAAAAGAAACACAGGGACACACAGAGTTCAATTTAGAGTTCCACAGAGTTTTTGTTAAATCTCTTAGCCCCTTCCAATACTCCGCGTCCACCGTGGTTTCTTTTAGGTCACAGGGTCGCCGAAGTTAAATCAGAGTTTCACAGAGACCATTTTAATACTCTGTGTAACACCGTGGTTTACAAACCAAAAACTCTGTGTCCATTGCGATTTAACTCATATATCCAGAACGCACTTAAACAAATATCCAGACTGTGTTTTTTCCAGTATTAGGTCGTGGTAAGTAACTGCTTTGACGTCGTGTTCCCAATCTGCGTGGGTTCCGCACAATTCTGCAACTACGTGATTTTCATCTCCTGTTTCAAGAGCCTGAATTTTTGCTTGGCAGTACAGCACTTTGTCCACTATGCTTGCTGAAAGGACTTCATTAAGGAAATCCACAAGGAGTAAGTCAATCTCTGGCGACGAGGTTTGAACAACACGTTTCGCTTGGCAGTCTTCACAGGAAACTTCTTTTCCAGCTATGTATCCAGCCAGAGCCCGAACTGATTCCTCAAACAATTCTTTCAACGTCGGTGCTTCAACAACCAGAACAACATCAGCCGTGTGGTCTTCTATCCGCCAAGCCATGGTCTATTTAACGTCTTCATAGTCCACATAAGTGCCTCCTTCGTCAAAGATGGATGGGTCATCGGATGGGGGCTTAACGTCTGTGTTGTCCCTCAGGACATCCTTTAATCGTTCTTCTGCCCACCTGTTCAGTGGATTTCGGACAAAGAATCGCCAGATTGTCCAGACGGCGAGGAAGAGCAGAGCCAGGTATACAAGGAAGTGTATCATGTCATAGTTTGAAACGTCTTTTGACGCTAAAAAGTTTTAATGTAAAATCTGGTGGGCATCATCATGGGGGATGTAGATGTCCCCAAACTGGTTTAGTGCTATAGTTCTGTGTTCCAACCCCCACTAATGGGCAACAAACAATCTCTTCCCAAACAAAATCATTTCCATCCGTTTTTCCTCCCACAACAACATACCCTTCTGGACAATATGTAGTATGTGGTCCATCTGGTGAGCCGACTGAGACACTCGTGCACGCGTTATAATCAATATAAATCGGTACACTTCCCCATACAGGGGGCGTATTAGGACCTTGGGAAATCAAGACCTGTCCCGACGAACCAGCATTTCCCCCAGGCATCAATGCACCACTGAACCTAACATTACCATTAACATGTAATCTTTCCAACGGAGCACTTAGCCCTACACCCAAATTACCAAGAACATAACTATTGCCCACTCCTCCTGAACCCGCTATCCTCAACACACCACTACCATATATAGTATCTGCTTCCAAAGACACATACTTGCCAAGCCTACCGTTCC
>JAADEI010000064.1 GCA_013153515.1 Chlorobiota bacterium
TCTTCACACTTGACAGTGCCTTTGTTTTCGCTGCCAATGACGCACGGGGCAAATTCACTCTCGTTAAAACAAATCGTTTCCTTGACGCTGGGGCATGCGACTGGGTGATACCTGATACTCCCGCAACCCGCAACGCCGCAAATTTTCAAATCTACACGCCTTCGTTTGTTGACAGTGTCGCCAACTTTTCCGCTGTGGACGTTCCAATGAACACGCCCATTCAATATCTCCCTCTTGATTCAGCACATTGTCCCGCTCAAACCATCCCAAACACTATCGTTGGTATTACACAGGCATTTTCAACCTTGAAAACGGAAGTGATCACTGTGGAAGGTGGCGTTATCATTAAGCCACAAGCCAGTGCAAATATTGAAATATATTCCATTGAAGGCAAGATGATTGAACGCACTGGCAATATATCCATGCCTAAATACATTCCGCTTAAGCAAGGGGTTTATGTAATTAGGGTTAAAGAAGAAAACGCAGAAGGCGTGATAAAAGTGGCGGTGTTTTAAGCCTGTCCTTTCTATCGGGTTAATTCTGTAAAATTTGCTAACTTCATATTGAAAATTGTGATTCTATGTCTGAGAAGTATATATTGCACGGGGATGACCTGCAGGCTGTTGAATTGGTTCTTGACCCGGGGGAAGCCGCCATTGCCGAAGCCGGACACTTTATGATGATGGACCCGGGCATTGCAATGGATACCATCCTGGGAGATGGAAGTGCGAAACACTCGGGATTCTTTGGGAAGTTAGTCTCTGCGGGTAAAAGGCTCCTCACAGGCGAAAGCCTATTTATGACCTTGTTTGAAAACAGGGCATCCACAAAGCAAAGCGTGTTCTTCGCCGCCCCATACCCGGGGAAAGTGGTTCCTGTTGACCTCAGTAAGGTAGGTGGCACTCTCTTAGCCCAGAAAGACAGTTTTCTTTGTGCTTATCGGGGTGTTGCCGTCGGAATAGCATTCCATAAAAAGATCGGAGCCGGGCTATTCGGTGGAGAAGGATTCATCCTTGAAAAATTGGAAGGAGACAAATTAGTCTTTCTGCATGCAGGCGGAACAATAATAGAACGGACGTTGCAACCCGGTGAAACACTTAGGATTGATACAGGGTGCATAGTGGCTTTCCAACCAACTGTTGACTACGACATCCAGTTCGTCGGCGGAATAAAAAACTGGCTATTCGGTGGAGAAGGACTTTTCTTCGCAACATTAACCGGTCCGGGCAAGGTGTGGATTCAAACCCTTCCATTCAGCAGATTGGCAGACAGAATCATTGCTTCGGCTCCATCCATCGGCGGGAAGCGGAAAGGGGAAGGCAGTCTTGCCGGCGGACTGTTTGACTTGCTCGGCGGAGACAACGACTAATTAACCTGTCCAAGACGTTACACTATTGTAGCCAAGCATTATGTCCAGTATTGACTTACTAAGAGAAGAGATTCGCAATAGCGTCCCCATCACTGAGGTTATTGGCAAATATGTCCGACTGGAACGATCAGGCTCCAATTTTAAGGGGCTATGCCCTTTCCACAACGAAAAGACGCCGTCGTTCTTCGTGTCGCCAACAAAGAAAATTTTCAAGTGTTTTGGCTGTGGGGAAGGCGGAGATGTGATCTCTTTCTTGCAGAAATATGAAAACATTTCTTTCTGGGAAGCCGTCAGGAAACTTGCCGATGAATATGGCATTGACATTTCGCAATACATCTCACAACGGGACGACCAGAAAGGACACTCCTCCACAGAAAAATTAAAGCGAGCCAATATAGTGGCTATGGAATTTTTTGCTTCAAACCTATTCTCCGACATAGGGAAACAAGCCCTTGAATACTTGCATTCCCGCAATGTGGACGACACAACAGCCAGAATATTCAGGCTTGGATATGCACCCAACGATGAGTCCCTAATCTCATACGCACAAAAGCGGGGTGTTCCACCAGAAGCATTAATAGAAGTTGGGCTTGCCAAACGGTCGCCAGACGGTTCATTAATACCATTCTTCAGAAACAGAGTCATTTTTCCAATATTTGATAGGGGAAATATCCCTATTGGATTTGCAGGCAGAGCAATTGAGCCAGATGATGAGCCTAAATATCTTAATATAACAAACACACCTATTTACGACAAAAGCAAAGCGTTCTATGGAATTAACGTAGCCCTTCCTGAAATAATAAGGTCGCAACAAGCCATAATCGTTGAAGGCTACATGGACGTCATTGGGTTCTATAAAGCAGGAATCAAGAGAAGCATTGCCACTTGCGGAACAGCCCTGACGGAAGACCACGCTAAAATACTACGAACAATTGCTCCACAGGTCATCTTAGCCTATGACAGCGATGAAGCAGGGATGAAAGCCCGATACCAAAGTGCCTTAATTCTACTAAAACACGATATTATCCCACTCACAATAGCATTCCCGGAAGGCGAAGACCCAGACAGTTATGTCAACAAACACGGCACACAGGCACTTCAACAACTTATTGAGCAACCCATTGATTTCATTGAATTCTGGTTAAATAAGATTTGGCGGGAAGACCTTTCACCCAATCAACAAGCAGAAGCCATCAGAGAGATACTACAATTAGTTGCGGCAATTCCCGATTCCCTGAAAGCAGAGGGCTACATCAGACTAGTGGCTACTAAAACAGGAATGGACATCAAATTAATCAAGAAAGAACTCAGAAAAATCATTCGTAGTAATGTCACCTCTGAGCAAATGTCATTTACTCCAACACCACAAACAACATCCCTACCACAAAAGCCCGTGTTCGGATTCCTTAAAGAAACAACTAAATTTATTCTAAAATTTGGATTCCACAAAGTGAAAATCTCAGAACAGACAAACCAATCAGAGGAATCCCAAGATGAAAAACTGGTAAGGGATTTAATCCTTGACTCCCTGGACCCAATCCTTATCTCCTACGACCCTATATACGAAGAGATCCTGCAACTCATCAAAAACCTCACCGACCCACCATCGTCGCCAGAGGACCTACCCCTCTCAGAGGAAGCCCGCAAAACATTCTGGCACCTCATTGACTCCCCCGCTATGTTGGAACAACTGTTCCAAATGCCTATAAACACCAGTGCTGACATACTTCAGGACATTAAGAGAATTAAAAATTTTGCCAAATTGCTATCCCTACAATTGAAGCGAAAAGAGATACAAGACCGCTTGAAAGACGCTAATGCCGAAGAAAAACAACAACTTTATGCCCAGATATGGGACCTATCACGCCAAATCAATAAACTGCTAAAAGAAACGGGACTGAGCATATCAATCCCTATTGATTGACCTTAGCGGAGGGGGCGGGATTCGAACCCGCGAGCCCCCTTACGGGGACCAATGGATTTCG
>JAADEI010000028.1 GCA_013153515.1 Chlorobiota bacterium
CTCTGTTAATAGGAGGATATGCTTTTGCACAGCCATCGGCTGAGGAAGGCGAACAGCTTTTTAAACAACGATGTGCTTCCTGCCACGATATAGAAAGAAAATTGGTCGGTCCACCATTAAAAGGCATCACTGAGCGCAGAGGTGAAGAGTGGCTAATCAAGTTTATTAGAAATTCACAGGAACTCATTAATGCAGGGGATCAGGATGCAGTCCAAATTTTTGAAGAATACAACAAAATCCCTATGCCCCCGCATCCGGACCTGACAGACGATCAAATCAAGTCTATACTTATCTACATTGATCAAGCATCTAAGGGGGAGACCGGTGCAAAGGGGCAATCTGCCCAACAGGAACAACAGCAAGTGTCCACTGTCTCATCTGAGCAGATGCAACAACTTGTAGAGAAAGGACAAAAACTGTTTAGACAAAACTGTGCTGCTTGCCACAAAATTGATAAGGACCTAACCGGTCCAGCGTTAGGAGGGATTACGAAAAGGAGAGATAGAGAATGGCTCCACAGGTGGATTCGTAACTCTCAAGAACTCATTTCAGAGGGCGACCCCACCGCCGTCCAGATATTTGAAGAATGGAACAAGGTTCCAATGCCCCCATTTACCCAACTCTCCGATGAAGATATAGATGCCATCTTGGCATATATTGAACATGCAGAGTCGCCCCAAGCTACTACGGCAGCACCGGTCACAGGAACCCCTGTTGAGCAAGTTGAGCAGCCCACCCCGACTTGGAAAACTGTTCTCATCGCTTCGGTAATTATATTGTTACTTATCTCTTCAATAGTTACCATTATTTGGCGACGGAAAGCCGCTGAGATAATCAAGCAAGGGAAAGAGGTGCCCACACCACCAACCATAGTAGAGATATTGACGAGTAAATATATCACAGTCCCTTTAGGAACAATCATAGCTGTCTGGCTTATGTGGGAAATTTGGGACTGGGGTGCTGATTTAGGGCATTCGGTTGGATATGCCCCGGAACAACCTATCTATTTCTCGCATGCTATCCACGCTGGGAAATTAGGGCTTGACTGTCAACATTGCCACTTTGGAGCAAGGAAGGGCAGAATGGCAGGAATACCCCCTGTGTCCACTTGTATGAATTGCCACACGGGAGTTCAGGAATCTAATGTTGTTCTGCCTAATGGTAGCACAGGAACAGAAGAGATAAAGAAGTTGCTTGCTCACTTTGAATCCGGCAAACCAATTAAATGGGAAAGAGTTTTTAGTAATCCAGACCACGTCTATTTCAATCACTTCCAGCACGTGGTGGTTGGACAGGTGGAATGTCAGGAGTGCCATGGACCAATAGAAACGATGCATAAGGTCAAGAAAACATTTAGGCTGTCCATGGGATTCTGTTTAGAATGTCATAGGCAAAGAAACGTCAACTTAGACAATGGATACTATAAAGCCTACTACGAAGATTATCTAAAAAGAATTCACAAAGGCAAGGTGGATGGAATCACGGTGGCACAAATAGGCGGCGCCGATTGTCAACGTTGCCACTATTAATTTTGCAAAATATAACCGTAGCCATGAAGCAGAAAAAATACTGGAAGACCATCTCGGAAAATACCTCCCATTCTCAAAATGGAAAGAATAGGCATCCTGAATTTGGTGAATGGGTGGAAAACACAATATTTAAAAAACAACTGAGCAGACGAGATTTTCTCAAATGGACAGGACTAACTACTGCGGCAACTACTCTCGCTTCTTGTTGGGAAGTGCCTGTTAGGAAAGCAATACCTTATTTTATCCAACCCGAAGAATCTATCCCGGGCGTCTCAGTACATTATGCTACCGCATATTTTGACGGTGAGGAGTTCGCCAGCTTGTTAGTTAAGACACGGGAAGGACGCCCTATAAAAGTGGACCCTCACCCCAAAGCACCCTTTAATGCTACCTCAGCAAAAATTCAAGGCTCTTTATTTAATCTCTATGATCACAGAAGATTAAATTCCCCCTTACATAAAGGAGAAAAAACTTCCTGGGAGAAAGCTTTGAAAGAAACAAAGGCAATTTTAGATAGTGTTAAGGAGGGCGGCAAAGTCAGACTTGTTACACCCACAATCATCAGTCCCGCCACTAAAAAACTCATTGATGAGTTCTTGCCTTCGTTTGCCGACGCTAAACACATTCAATATGATGTTGTTTCGTTCGCTGCATTGTTGGACGCTCATAAGAAAGCATTTGGGAAACGAGTGGTTCCTGATTACAGAATAGATAAGGCGAAAATTGTTTTGGGGGTGGAAGCCGATTTCCTCGGTGGTTGGCTTTCTGCCGGTGAGATGGCACGTCGTTATGGAGTGGCTCGCAGGGTCTCAAAGGATTCCCCTGCGATGCTCCTACACCTTCAGGCAGAAACAAGATACAGTCTTACAGGAAGCAATGCGGATTATCGCTATAAGTTAAAAGTTGGAGAGCATTTGCCCTTTATAATAGGCTTATATAATACTATTGCGAAGAAAACAGATTCTGGATTACCAACTTTCCCCGTCTCTCTCTCTCAAGATCTTGAAAGGCATATTGCAGAAGTTTCTGAGAAATTGCTTTCTACACCAGGATATGCCCTCGTCCTCTATGGACCCAATGATTTAAAGGGACAAATGTTTACCCTTGCTATTAACCATTTGCTTGGGGCTTATGATAGTGGCTTGGCAGACGTTGAAAAACCTTTATATATAAGACAAGGATGCGACCAGCAATTCTTTGAACTCATTGATGAAATGAATAAAGGCGATATTGATGTTCTAATTATATATGACGTTAATCCAGTTTATGATTATGCGTATCCAATGGTGTTTTCAGAAGCTTTGAAGAAGGTTAAACACGTTATTACTTTGGCGGAGAAGAACCATGAGACGGCACAGTTAGGCGAATGGATCCTGCCTTCCACCGTCCCATATGAATCTTGGCGTGATTATCTACCCAAAGAAGGCGTGTATTTTATCGCTCAGCCTGTCTTTACAGGACTATATAATGCCAAGCAGTTTGAAGATGTCTTACTCACGTGGTTAGGGAAAGAACAAAACTTCTATTCTTATTTAAAATCATTTTGGACAGAAAACATTTACCCACTTTATGGGACGGATAAAGAAGCCGAGTCTTTATGGCAACAGACAATCCATGATGGATTCTTTCTCTTGAAAAACAGTTCTGGGCAACCTGTAGAAAAAGTGGAACAAACAGAAGAGCCTGTAGATTTGACCCAATATGTTACAGAGGCATCACAAGTGGAAAGTGTGGAAGTGTCAGCACCCGCTATCTACCTATATGAACCAATCATTGGAACAGGACGCTATTCCAACAATGCATGGCTGCAAGAAACCCCCGAGC